>CAZTYB010000001.1:0-60777 GCA_964617595.1 uncultured Oscillospiraceae bacterium
ATGTGTAAACTATGTTACTACACTATACAGTTCCGCCTCCCTTGGGCGGTGCGTTTCCGGTAAGCTCATGCAAGCGGGGCGGGAGACCCGTCCCTGGGTGCCCTTCGGGATTATCTCTGCAAATTGATTCTGCGGACTTCTTCCAGATCGACTTTGGGCTTCCGGTTCATATCCAGCAGACCATTGACCTCCTGGAATACATCCGTCAGCTGGGTATAGCAGTAACCGGAGAAGCCCGGCATATGCTTGAATGCCTGGGTGATGGCCTCGAAGCGCCGGAAGAAAGCGGCCTCATCCTCCACCGCACCAAGATACCCCCAGTTGTCGCCGCCGGAATCCTTGGCCATGGCGATGCCGCCGTACTCCGTCAGGAGCAGGGGCTTGCCCGTATGCTCGTAGCCGAAAGCGCTGACCATATGGCCGCAACCGGGGTTACCCTGGGCGACTTGCTCCGGGGTTGCGTATTGGCTGTCCAGATTCTCCGGCCAGGCGGTGTAGTCGTGGACGGTGAGCAGATCGGTGGCGGCCTGTTCCCATCCGTCGTTACCGGAGACCATCCTTGTGCCGTCCAGGCTGTGCACCATGGCGTACAGCGCATCGGCCAGGCGCTGGGCTTCCTTCTGGGTCTGGATATAGGGAACGCCCCAACTTTCGTTCAGGGGCACCCATGCAATGAGGCAGGGGTGATTGTAGTCCCGCTGGATGGCCTCGGAGAGGTCACGCATCATATTGCGCTTCTCGCTGTCCCGGAGCCAGTAGGCGCTGGGCAGCTCGCCCCACACCAATAGCCCCAATTTGTCCGCCCAGTAGAGGTAGCGGGGATCCTCGAACTTCTGGTGCTTCCGGGCGCCGTTGTAGCCCATGGCCAGGGTCAGCTCCACATCGGTGCGGAGGCTGTCGTCACTGGGGGCGGTGAGCAGACCGTCCGGCCAGTAGCCCTGGTCGAGGATCAGTTTCTGGTACAGCACCTGGTTATTCAGCAGCACTTTATTCCCGGCAATTTCGATTTTGCGCATACCGAAATAGGTATCCACCCAGTCGATGGTTTCCCCATCCACGATGGTTTCGATGCGCAGGTCGTACAGCTTGGGGTCGTTCGGCCACCACATATGGAAGCCCTCCAGCTGCTCATTGTGCCGCAGGAACAGCTCCGTCTGCACGAATCGGTCGGTTAAGACCGTTACCTCCTGCTTCGCAACGATGTCTGACTGGAACGATGCCGTCAGGCGCAGTTGGGCATTCCGGGGCAGCTCATTCAGGCTGATCTCCACCCTTAGGCTGCCCCGCTCCAGGTCGGGGGTCAGCCGGAAGTCCACGGGATAGTATTCGCCCACGCCCTCCAGCCACACGCTCTGCCAGATGCCGGTGACGGGGGTATACCAGCAGGCGAAAGGCTCCGGCCGGAAGCTCTGCTTGCCTCGGGGCTGATCGCAGTCCAGCCGATCCTCCGCCCGGAGCGTGAGGCTATGGGTGCTGCCGGGTTGGGTCAAATCGGTGATGTCAAAGGTGAATGGGGTATAGCCCCCCTCGTGGCCGCCCAGGTACTGTCCATCCAGCCACACGTCCGCCCGGTAGTCCACTGCGCCGAAATGCAGCAGCCGCCGCTGATTCAGTTCCGGCGCTACGGTGAAGCTGCGTTGATACCAGACAACGTCGCAGTGCTCCCGGCTGTCGATGCCGGAGAGCTTACTCTGGTAGCAGAAAGGAACCTCAATTTTGGTTCCGGCGGGGAATTGGCGGTACCAGGCCTCTTTCTTCCCGGTCTTTTCCCGGTCAAAGGCAAAATTCCATTGGCCGTTCAGCGTTTGCCAGTATTGGCGCAGCCGATCCGGCCGGGGATGCTCCATGCGAATTGGTTCGTGCATTATTGATAACCTCCGTCTCTTATTTGAGGGATTCTATGGACATTATAATGGATGATGGCGCATATAGCAAGCTTTTTTGATTGCCCAATGGGGGAAATATTCCCGCTGCCATACGCAAAAGGAGCCGGAGCAAAATGCTCCGGTTCCTTTATAAACAGAAATTGTCTTTACTTTTCCAGCCGGATGACGTTCCAGCTCAGGGCTGGGACGGTCAGGGTAGCCTTGCCGTCTTCCACCTTGCCGCCGGGGCCGGCGGTGGGGTGGACGTTATTGGGATTCTCTTCCGTATTGATGGCCTTGACATCGTCGTGATGGAGCATGGTGTGCTCTTTCAGCTTCAGGTCACCAAAGGAACGCAGATCCACCTCCAGCTGGAAATCGGACTGCATATCCCGGTTGACACAGAAGATGCTGACACTGCCGTCCTCTTCCAGCGTTGCCACGGCATCGATATAGGGAACCTCCGGATAGTCGGAGCAGGCATAGGTGGGGGAAGCGACCTGGGTGGTCAGGACGGTGCCCCGGCCATGGCGGGAGGCGTCCATGAACGGATAAAAGATCGTCTGCGCCCAGCATCCGCCGCCGTTGCGGGTCATGATGGGGGCGATGACGTTCACCAGCTGCGCAAGGCAAGCGATCTTCACCCGGTCGGCATTGCGCAGGAGGGTGATGAGAATGGTACCGATCAGCAGGGCATCCTCGAAATTATAGATATCCTCCAGCAGAGGTAGTGCACGTCCCCATTTGTCCTGCTTCCAGATTTCCTGATCCTGCTGGCTGGAATGGTACCAGACATTCCATTCGTCGAAAGAGAGGTTGATGGTGTGGTTGCTGTGCTTCCGGGCTTTCACCGCATCGCACATGGCTACGACACCCTTGATGAAATCGTCCATATCCAGCGCCCGTGCCAGGAAGCCCGGGGTATCGTTGGTGGGGTTGCCATAGTAGCGGTGCAGGGAGACGTAGTCGATATTGTCGTAGCATTCGTCCAGCATCTCCATTTCCCAGCTGCCGAAAGTGGGCATATCGGAATTGGAGGAACCGCAGGCCACCGTCTCAATGGTGGGATCCACCCATTTCATCAATTTTGCGGCCTCGTTGGCCACCCGGCCATATTCCCGGGCGGTCTTGTGGCCGATTTGCCAGTTGCCGTCCATCTCGTTGCCCAGGCACCAGAGCTTGATGCCGAAAGGCTCCTGGCGGCCATTGGCGATGCGCATATCGGAGAATTTACTGCCGCCGGGGTGATTGGCGTATTCAACGATGTCCCGTGCCTGCTCCGGTCCACGGGTGCCCAGATTGATGGCGTACATCACTTCGCTGCCGGCTTTGTGTGCCCAGTCGGCGAATTCATGCATACCCACTTCGTTGGTCTCCGTGGTGAACCAGGCCAAGTCCAGCCGCTTGGGGCGCTGCTCCCGGGGGCCGACACTATCCTCCCAATTGAAGCCGGAGACGAAATTGCCGCCGGGGTAACGCACCAGGGGCACGCCCAGCTGGCGCACCAGGTCGATCACGTCCTGACGGAATCCGTTCTCGTCCGCCGTGGGGTGACCGGGTTCGTAGATGCCGCCGTAGACTGCCCGCCCCAGATGCTCGATAAAGGAACCAAAAATACGCTTATCCACCTTGCCAACGGTGAAATCCTTATCCAGAATGATTTTTGCTTTCTTCATGTGGATTCTCCTCTGAAATAATATTGAATTGTTTTGGGGAATGCGTTTATTGAATTTCTACTTTGCAAGAGCCTTTGGCATTTTCTTCTCTTGCGCAACCAAATCCAGTATAGTATAATCGGATGCGAAAGTCAACGAAGAGAAAGGGGATTTTCCCGTGAAAAAAATCTTAAGCATCCTGTGTGCCCTGCTCCTGCTGGCCGGTATGCTCCCGTGTGCGTTTGCCCAGGGTGAGGTACGCATCGGAGCCCTCACCGGGCCGACGGCCATGGGAATGGTAAAAATGATGGAGGAAAACGGGGAGAATTTCACACTCCTGGGTTCGGCGGACGAATTGATGCCGCTGATTTTGCAGGAGGAAGTGGATATTGCTGCCGTCCCGGCCAATCTAGCTGCTACACTGTACCAGAAAACCGATGGGGCTGTGACGGTGCTGGCGGTGAACGTGCTGGGGGTGCTGTACATCGGGGAGCTGAACGGGGACGGGATCCAATCCGTCACTGACCTGAAAGGGAAGACCGTCTACGCCACCGGCAAGGGGGCTACGCCGGAATATTTCCTGCGCCATATTCTGGAGGGGAACGGTTTGGATCCGCAGAAAGATGTGACCATCGAATGGCGCAGTGAACCCGCCGAAGTGGTTGCCCTGCTGAATGCCCGGGGCAACGGCATCGCCATGTTGCCCCAGCCCTATGCCACGGCTGCGCAGATGCAGCTGGAGGGGGATTACCGCACGGCTCTGTCCGTTTCGGAGGAATGGGAGAAACTGGAGGAGGATGCCCTATGCACCACCGCCGTCATCCTGGCAAGAACGGATTATGCCCGGGAGCATCCGGAGCAGATTCAGCAGTTCCTGGAGCGCTTCGCCGAGTCCGTGGCATGGGTCAATGAGCATTCGGAGCAGGCGGCGCCCCTGTGCGAGAGCTACGGGATCATGAAAGCAACGGTGGCCGAAAAGGCCATCCCCCATTGCAATCTTGTCTGCATAACCGGCGATGAGATGAAGCGGGCATTGCAAGGGTGCCTGGAAGTGATTTTTGACCAGAATCCCAAAGCCGTGGGCGGCGCCATGCCGGGGGATGAATTCTATTATGGTGCGCAGTAAGGTGAAGTGCCTCCGGCAATTGGGCGCCTGGGCGATTGCGGTTGGCCTATGGCAGATCGCAGCCGCACTGGTGGACAATCCGCTGCTGCTGGCGACCCCGGCGCAGGTGGCCGCAAAATTGGTTACGTTGGTGGGGGAGGGGCGCTTCTGGGCGACGATCGGGTTCAGTCTCAGCCGGATCTCCCTGGGGTTCCTGCTGGCGTTTGGGCTGGCGCTGGGATTGGCCGCCCTGGCCGCCCGGTTCCCGGTGGCGGAGGAACTGATTGCGCCGTATATCACCGTGGTGAAGACCGTGCCGGTCGTCTCTTTTATTGTGATGGCGCTGCTGTGGCTGTCCGGAGGGAAATTGAGCATTTTCATTTCCTTTTTGATGGTTCTTCCGGTACTGTATTCCAATTTTTTGGAGGGGTTCCGGGCATCGGATCACCAATTGGAGGAGATGGCGCAGATTTTTCCTGTCAGCCGGTGGAATCGGCTGCGTTACATCTATCTCCCCGCTCTGGACCCTTACTGCCTTTCCGCTTGCCGTAGCGCCCTTGGGCTGTGCTGGAAAGCGGGGATCGCCGCCGAAGTGATGGCGGTTTGCAGCGGAAGCATGGGTGCAATGCTGTACGAGGCGAAGATCTATCTGGAAATGGATGGGCTGCTGGCCTGGACGGTGGCCATCGTTGCGGTGAGCGCCGGGTTCTCAAAGGGATTCCTCTGGGGGCTGGGCTGGTTGCTGCGCAGAATCGAGGGGTGAAAAATGGATATTTGCATTGACCACATTTCTAAATCCTATGGCCAAACCCGGATATTTTCGGATTTTTCCTGCATCATCGCCCGGGGGAGCATGGTCGGAATTTTTGCCCCCTCCGGCGCCGGGAAAACGACATTTCTGCGGCTGATTTTGGGGCTGGAGAAGCCGGATAGCGGCCATATTTCCGGCGTGCCCCGGACGAAATCCGCTGTATTTCAGGAGGATCGGCTCATCCCGAAGCTCGGTTCCGTGAAGAATCTGTGCATCGCCGGGGCGGATGCCGCTGCGGCGCAGGCGCTGCTGAACCGGCTGGGGCTGGAGGAGGTGCACAAACCCGTCTGCCAACTTTCCGGCGGGCAAGCCCGGCGGGTGGCGCTGGCGCGGGGGCTGCTGGCTCCGGGAGAATTGTTGACTTTGGACGAACCTTTTTCCGCTCTGGATGATCGTGCCCGGGAGCGAGCCGCCGATGCCATCCGGGATTATTCTGCTGGGCGAACCGTGCTGCTGGTTACGCACCGGGAGGCGGACTTTGAATTGCTGGGAATCGAAAACCGGATTTATTTCCCCGGATCCTGATGGGGCTTGCGATCCGCCCGATAGGCGCAGGGGGACAGCCCCGTCTCTTTTTTAAAAATGCGCCAGAAATAATTGTTATTCGTATAGCCGCACCACTGGGCGATCTGCGTTGCGTTGCAGTCCGTTTCCACAAGGTAGCGCTTGGCGTGGCGGATGCGCACATGGTTGATATATTCGGTGGGGCGCATCCCGGTGCAGCTGCGCACGATGCGGCAAAGGTGCTGCGGCGTGATATCCAGCAGGGCACATAGCTCCGCTTCGGTGATCTGGGTCATGAAATGGTAGTTAACATAATCTTCCAGCAGGTTCATCTGCTTCTGATATGCGCTCTTTTCGCTGCCCTTTGCCCATTCCTCCGGGGCGGAATCATCGCCGGTGCGGGCGCCCTGTTTTGCAAATTCAATTAGGTATTCCAGAACCAGGGACGAAGCGAAATAGATGCCATAGGGCGAATCATCCAGCAGCGCTTCACGCATTTTGTACAGCCGCTGTTGCAGCCCGCCCACGTCCCTCAGTGGGTACACCCCGCCGGTCAGGTTCAATTTCCGGTATATCTGCGCCAGTCCCGTGCCCCCGGGGCACATCCAGCGGATGTCCCAGACGGAGCCGTTGGGATAATATTCGTGGGGCATCCGGGCGGGGATGAAGAACCCGCACCCGGCGCTCAGGTGGTGGCGCTTACCTTGCAGGATGAGGGTACCGGTTCCCTTGGTGTTGAAAAAGAATTGATCCCACGCATCGCCGTTGGGCTTGACGATCCGTGGTTGCAGGTCGTGCTGACCGATACTGCCGAGATAATAGGGAAGCTCCCTGACCGCAGCCGTATCGGGATACATATAATACCACATAACGCTCTCCGTCAAAAGAAAAATGGGGAAAATGTTCAAATTGTACCATATTGATAATACCATTCCTTGCCCGAAAAAACAAGGGGTGGTATGATGAAAATGTTCAAACAGGAGAATGTTCTATGAACGGAGGATTTGCTATGAAGATCACGAAAAAACTGCGCACCCTTCTTGCCGGATTGCTGTGCCTGGCGATGGTGCTAGGGGCGTGCCCCGCTACTGCCCATGGGGACGGACAGGCGCTGATCCCAACGGGGCAGGTACGCCGGTTCGACCTCGGCTCCGACAAAATCGGCGGAACCAATGTGGAGGGGACGAAGAACTGGGTGAAGATCATCCAGAATTCCAACCAGAAGAGATTGTTCGAAAATGTGGAAAAGGGAGTCAACGTGGCGGCGGTTCAGGTGACTTTCGGTATCTCCAATTGGTCGGGGGTGGAATTCCTGATCACTTGGGGCTGCAATCTGAATTTCATTGGCGACAGCGGCTCTACCTGGTGCGGAACCGGGGCATTCGAGGGCATCTCCAATTATGTCATTGACCGGGAGGGTATCTATACCGTCACCTGTGACCTGGCGCAGCTGTGCCAATCCCAGGGTAAAGAGGGAATCGAGTGGCTGCAAACCTGCGAAATGGTTGTTGACGGCGTAAGCGAAGGGGATCCAACGGTGATCGACGTGAAATGCGCCAGCATCTATCTGCCGGGGGAGGAAGTCCCGGCGGACAAAGCAACGGTCTATACCCCGGTTCAGGTGGATACCATCTCCATCGTTCCCGGTAATGTGGGGAAAATCAACGGCGGCGCATTCCAGGGTTGGGGCACCAGTTTGTGCTGGTACGGCAACCGGATCGGGACATCCGAACAGGCGAGCACGCAGGCGGCGGAGCTACTGCACAATGCCGATACCGGCCTGGGCTTAAATATCCTCCGCTACAATATCGGCGGCGGGGATGACCCGACACATAGCCATATCCAGCGCTCCGATTCCAATATGCCCGGCTACTGGGCCGACGTGGACGAGGAAACGGGCACATTCACCTATGATTATTCCAAGGACTCCGCCCAGCGCAATGTGCTGCTGAAATCCATTGCCCAGTGCCCGGATATGCTGGTGGAGATGTTCAGCAATTCTGCGCCCTATTTCATGACACGAAGCGGCTGCACTTCCGGTACCACCGATGATATTTCCAGCAACCTCGCCCTGGAGGATATGCCCCGGTTCGCCGAATATCTGGCCACAGTGGTGGGGCAATATGTGAATATGGGCATCCACGTAACGAGCATCGAGCCCATGAACGAGCCGTCCAACGGATGGAACGTGGAGCACTACGGGGTGAAGCAGGAGGGCTGCTCCATCGCCAAGGGTGAGGAACAGTCGGCCATGATTACGGCCATGTATCGGGCGATGGAGGATCACGGCCTGACGGGGATCACCCTCGCCGGGTGTGACGAAACCAACGACACCACCACCAATCAGTCCCTGTCCAAGCTCAGCCAGGAGGCTTTCTCCCTCCTTGGGCAGATCAATACCCATACCTATTCCCGCAATGCTGCTTCCAGCCGGAAACTATACAATACTGCGCTGGAATCCGGGAAGAATCTGTGGATGTCGGAATGCGACAATGGGGGCATCCGGGGAACCGATGCCGGTGAGATGGGTGCGGCGCTGAATCTGGCGGAGATGATCACCGATGATCTGAACCAGATGCAGCCCTCCGCCTGGATCCTCTGGCAGGCCATTGGCTCCTACTGCGACGAGGGGAACGAATTCGACCCGGATACCCTGAGCCAGTCGGAGTTGGATACCAACGGATTCTGGGGCGTTTGCTATGCGGATATGAATACGGAAACAGTCGTCCCTACCAAAAAATATTATGCTTTCGGTCAGTATACCCGCTTCATCCGCCCGGGTGACTGCCTGATTTCCTGCGACGATTCCTCTACCACCGCTGCCTATAGCCAGGAAGCGGAGGAACTGAAGATCGTGGTCTACAATACCGCCGATCAGGATCGGGAAGTAAATTTCGATTTGTCCGCATGGGATGTTTATGGGGAAAATGTGGATGTGATCCGTACCAGCGGCGACATGACCACCGGTGAGAACTGGGCGCAGCTGGAGGGGCTGAAGATTACGGACGGCGCAGTAAGAGCCACGGCGAAAGCCAATTCCGTAACCACTTTTGTCGTCCATGGCATCTACCATGACATGGCTCAGGAAATGGGCAAGGAAACTCCCGAGGAAGCCACCCAGGAAGCTAAGGAAGTGGCACTGACCACCCGCCCCCAGCCCGCAGAAGACAGCGCCGACGGATGGATCTGCTTCACCAACAGCGACTGGAGCTACACCGTTATGGGAAACGATGCACAGGAGTTGACCGGCATCCGTGTCAGTGCACTGGAAAATGGAACCTATACCGTTACCCTGCCAGCGGCGGAGGGGCAAGCGGTGAACGGCACCCAGGTATGCTGTATCGATCTGATGGGCTATGCCCGGCTGCTGACCGGGATCGACGTTTCCTCCATCACCAGTGACCGGCAGCTGGCATCTTACCATACCCGCATTGCCCAGTGCGTGAAAGCGGCCGTGACTTCCGTCACCCTGGACGGGGAGGCGCTTGCGCTGGATGCGGCCAAAGTTGTGGTTGACGACACGGAGGAGAACCGGAATCTTCGCATCGAGCTTTATAACATGTATGGCCCGACGGCGGAAGCGGGCGCCATCGACCCGGACACAGTCAATTTTTCAAAAGAAATGACGATCACTTTCACTCTGGAATTGGCACCCATCGAGGCTGCGGCGTAAGGAAGCGTCTTGCACCCTGAAAAAAGGAAAAAATGTAACGGAACAGAGTCTTTTTGCCCCCCTGAAGTGCAATGTCGTCAACTTAAGGTTCAACACGGTAGCGCCCCTTGGCTCCCTCTCAGAGGTGTGCGAAGCCATGCCTTTAGGCTGAGCTGGCAAAATCGGATCTTCGGAACCGATTTTGACTGAGGGAGTGACATTCGATGAATGGCAACAGCTCAAAAATACCAACGACACTCCCCCTGTCGGCCTGTTCGGCCGACATCCCCCTCAGAGAGGGGGACAAGGGGGCGTGCTTAATTGATGACATTGCCCTTTCCGGGGAGGAAAAGAGACACCCAAAATGAAAAACACATCGGCGGAACCCAGGACAATGGGCTGGCCGATGTGTTTTTTTGCTATGCTTTTCAACAACTTTCCCGCTTCTGGAATACCGGGCGAAAAGTGATATCCTGGTGGGTCTGCTCTTTATTGATCAGTCCGAAGAGCAGCGTATCGATATATTGCACCATATCATCCACCGGTTGGGCGAAAGTGGTGACGGAGGGGGTGCAGTAGGCCATGCCGCTGAGCCCATCGAAACTGATGAGCGCCACATCCTTGCCGGGAACTTTTCCGCAGTCGGCTATGGCACGCAGGGCGCTTGGCGCCATGATGTCTGCGGCGCAGCAGACGGCGGTGATCTCCGGGTGGCGGGGCAGGTAATCTTTCAGAACCTGATAGGCCTTGTCCTCCCGGTAATCCGCCTGGAGAAAATGGTCAAAATTGTGCTCCAGATGGTCAACGCTCAGCGCCGCCCGGTAGCCGGAAACCCGGCGGGCGTAGACACTGTTGTCAATATGGCTGGAGATGAGGGTGCAGATATCCCGGTGCCCCCGGTCGATGAGGTAGCGCATCTGGGCATAGGCCGTTTCGAAATGGCTGACCTGGATGCTGGAATAGTTCCGGCTGTCCACGTGGGTTGACAGGGCGGTATTGACGAAAATGGTGGGGAAAGGGAGGTCGTTCAGCTGCTCCGAGGGGACTTTTTCGAAATTTCCTCCAATGTAAACGAGGGCACAGATATTCTCCTGCTCCATCTGGGTGCGCAGTTCCGCCAGTTTCTCGGATTTGTCCTGGATATAATAATTATCGTGAAAGGAAACGATGGTATACCCTGCATTGTGGATTTGCGTAGAGAGCATCTGGCTGAAAAGATTGTATAGCCCATTGTATACCCCCTCTACGACCAAACCGATGCGGTTGCTGGGGGCGGCTTTCGGTGCCTTGGCATTGGCTTTCGGGTCATACTGGTGCTCTTCGATCACGGCAAGGACGTGCTGGCGGGTGGCTTCACTGATGTCCGGGTAGTTGTTCAGCACCTTGGATACGGTGCCCGGAGTCACTCCGGCAATGCGGGCAATGTCCCGTATGTTCATGGGTTTCTTCCTTTCACGGTGTGATGGATTATGCGTTTAATGCCCCAGTGCATCCTCCATGGTCTCGAATGGGGTGATGCCGATTTGGGCGAGGGTTTCCATGGCGGTGGACATGGCCTCGTCCCAGACCTGGGTGGGGTTGTGGCAATCGGAGCCGACGATGACGGGGATCCCGCTGCCCACGGCACGCTCCCAGAATTTCCGGTGGGGGTACATATGGCGCTCGCCGTCGGGATATTCGTGAATCCCCCGGCGGAAGCCGTTGGCATTGAATTCCAGTATCACACCGTTACGTGCGGCGGCCTCCAGAATCATATCGGTGGCGGCATCGCAATTCCGATCCCAGGCAAGCTTGCTCATGGCGAAGATGTCCGGGTGGGCAACCATCTGGAAATAGCCGGTCTTCAGCGCTTCGGCAATGGCCTTGGCATAGGAAATGTAGATCTCTGTGCTCTGCGCCGGGGCGGTGATATTGTGGAACACGCCCCACTCGTCCAGGAAGAAATGCTCCCCCAGCAGGAGATAGTCCGGCTTATAAGTGGAAATCAATTCTTCGTAAAAGGGGAGATACTGGGGCAGGTATTCGATCTCCAGACTTTTCTTCACAATGATCTCGGATGCGTAAGCCTCTTTCAGCCGGTCGACTTCGGAAAAATAGACCGGCAATTCTTCATAGAGCATCCGGTAGCCGTAATCCTGATCCGGGAATGCGGCATGGTCGGAAAAACCCAGGATGGATACCCCGGCGCTGAGGGCAGAGCGGAGGTAATCCTCTGCGCTGCCCTGGGCATGGCGGCAGAGGTCGGTATGGGTATGGTAATTCGTTTTCATTTTGGTTCCTTTCTTCCGTAGATCCATTACGAAACAGTTTACGAAACATTTTCTCTATGAAATTGATTGTACCACGGGATTTGAAAAAATCAAGGAAAATTTTTGTGATTTTGTAAAATTGTGCTTGACAATTCGTGAATGCGTTGTTAATATTGCTAGTGAAAGGCGAAACAATTAACGAAGTGTTTCGCAATTTAAAAAACAAGGAGAGAACACCTATGAGCAAGAAGTTTTTCGCAATGCTGCTGGCTGTCTGCATGACCCTGGGTCTGCTGGCTGCCGCCATCCCGGCCGCAAGTGCCGACACCGTCAGCGCAACTCTGAAGGTCTGGGCACCTTCCGAGGATCAGAACCCCGAGCTGGGTCAGTGGCTGGTCACCATGTGTGAGCAGTTCAATGAGCTGCATCCCGAATGGGACATCACTTTCGAGTACGGCGTGTGCACCGAGTCCGATGCCAAGAAGCTGATCCCCCAGGATATCGATGCCGCTGCTGACGTGTTCCTGTTCAGCTCCACCGGTCTTGAGAACCTGTGCCAGGCCAACTGCCTCGCCGAGTGGGGCGGCAAGTATCTGGATGCCCTGAACGAAAACTATCCCAAGTCCATGGTGGACTGCCTGGTCTATGACGACGGCGTTTACGGCGTGCCCATGACCACCAACACCTACTTCATGTACTACGACAAGAGCGTATTCACCGAAGAGGATGTTCTCTCTCTGGATACCATGCTGGAGAAGGGCAAGGTTGCCTTCCCTCTGGCCAACGGCTTCTACAATGCTGCTTTCTATCTGGCCAATGGCTGCACTTTCTTCGGTGAGGACGGAACCGACCGTGAAGCCGGCATCCAGCTGGGCGGCGAAGCCGGTACCGCTGTGACCGAGTGCCTGGTCGACCTGGTCGCCAACCCCAACTTCATCGTTGCCGAGCCCTCCGATGCCATCGCTATGATGCGTGAGGGTAACTGCGATGCTTACGTCTGCGGCACCTGGCAGGCAGCCCAGACCGAGGAAGTCCTGGGCGAGAACTATGGCGTTGCCATGCTGCCCAGCGTGATGATCGGCGGCGAGAACCGTCAGCTGCGCCCCTTCACCTCCGCCAAGGCCATCGGCGTTAAGTCCACCACCGCTTACCCCGAGATCGCTCTGAACCTGGCGCTGTACCTGGGCGGCTACGAGGGACAGAAGTCCCACTACGAGCTGCGTGGCTACATCCCCTGCCAGAATGATCTGATCGCCGAAGTGCAGGACGATCTGGTTTGCCGTGTTGACTCCCAGACCATCTCCGAGATCGCCGTCCCCCGTGGCAGCTTCACCGAGTTTTCCTACTTCTGGACTCCTGCTGAGAGCATGGGCTACGAGATCCGTGACGGCGTTGTCACCCACGAGAATGCCGCCGAGAAGACCGAGGCTCTGAACCTGGCCGTCAATTCCTCCGGCCTGGAGTAATCCCAAAGCAAGGTGCTGAGAGATGTTAAAAGCAAAGGCGGGCGCACCCGCATCCGAGATTAACGTTCCCAGTGCCCTGAAAAATGGTTCTTTCATGGTGACCCTGTCCGCAGTGATCTGCGGATGGGGTTGCCTCATAAGGGGCCAGATCATCAAGGGGCTGCTGTATCTGGGCGCTGAGATCGCCATTATTTATTACATGATCAACTCCGGCTTCTACAATCTGGGCAAGTTGGTCACTTTGGGCGATGTGGCGCAGCAGAAAGTTTGGAACGAAGAAAAGAGTTTCTACGAATATGTGGACGGCGATCGGTCGCTGGTCATCTTACTTTACGGGATCGTGACCATTCTGGTTCTGGTCTGCGCCGTGCTGCTGATCCGCCTCTCCCTCAAGAGCGCATACAAGGCGGAGCTGTGCCACAAGCGGGGGAAGAAAGTTCCCTCTTTCCGGGATGATATTTCCGAACTGTTTGACAATCGGCTGCATACCACCCTGCTGAGCCTGCCGATTCTGGGTGTGCTGGCGTTCACCATTTTGCCCCTGCTATTTATGGCCAGCATGGCATTCACCAATTACAGCGTGCTGGATAATAAATTGGTGCTGTTCGACTGGGTGGGGCTGAATAATTTTAAGCGCCTGTTCAATATGAGCAGCACCCTGGGTCAGACTTTCCGCTCCGTGCTGGGGTGGACACTGTGCTGGGCGACCATCGCAACCGTGTCCAATTACCTGCTGGGGATGCTGCTGGCGCTGTTCATCAACTGGAAAGAGATCCGGGCGAAGAAATTCTGGCGCTTCTGCTTCGTGCTGACCGTGGCCGTGCCCCATTTCGTCACATTGATGATCATTCGCCAGATGCTCCAGCCCAATGGCGCAGTGAATGTGCTGCTGAAGCAGCTGGGATGGATCGAGACTTCCCTGCCTTTCTTCACGGATACCACCTGGGCACGGGTGACCGTCATCCTCATCAATATCTGGGTGAGTGTTCCGTATGTGCTGCTGCAAATCACCGGCATCTTGCAGAGCATTCCCCAGGAACTCTACGAATCCGCCCGGGTGGATGGAGCCAATCCTGTGGTCACTTTCTTCAAGATCACGCTGCCGTATATGCTCTTCGTCACCACGCCCTACCTGATCACCTCTTTCATGGGGAATATCAATAATTTCAATACGATCTTCCTCACCTCCAAGGGTCTTCCCCGGGCAGTGGAATCCACCGCCGGCGATACCGATTTGCTCATCACCTGGCTGTACAAACTGACCATTGATAACCAGTATTTCGACGTGGGTGCCGTGATCGGCATTATCACATTCCTGACACTGAGCGTTGTGTCCCTGCTGACTTTCCGCTACAGTGGCTCCTATAAGAACGAGGAGGGATTCCGTTGAGCGCCAATTTGAATCAGAAACCGAAAAAGACCCTGGGCAAGCGGGTGCGCATCGGCTTCGCCCACTGCGTTCTGGCGGTGCTGGCATTTATCTGGCTGATCCCAATTTTCTGGGTGGTACTGACCAGCTTCCGGGGAACCCAGGGCTCCTACAGCTCCACGTTCTTCCCCTCTTCTTATTCGCTGAAAAACTATGTCAAGCTTTTTACGGATTTCTCTGTTTTTAATTTCCCCCAGATGATGCTCAATACCCTCATCGTGGCGGTGGCCAACTGTTTGCTCTCCACTTTCTTTGTGGTGAGTGTGGCCTATACCCTGTCCCGGCTGCGTTTCCGCTCCCGGAAGAAGCTGATGAGCATGGCCATGATCGTTACCCTCTTCCCCGGGTTCATGTCCATGATCGCCAACTATTATATCTTCAAGATGCTGGGTTGGACCAACGGCCCCATGCTCCGGGTGGCAATGATCGCCGTCTATGCCGGCGGTGCGGGACTGGGCTACCATATTGCAAAGGGGTTCTTCGATACCATCCCCATTGCCCTGGATGAGGCCGCCATGCTGGACGGCGCAACCAAATGGCAGGTATTGCAGCATATCATCATGCCTCTGAGCAAGCCCATCATCGTCTATACCCTGCTGACCTCTTTCGCAGGCCCATTCAAGGATTTCATGCTTGCGAAAGTTCTCTGCGGCCCCAATAAGGATTACTTCACCGTGGCCGTAGGTATGTACCAGATGCTGGAGCAGGAGTATATCGACCAGTGGTTCTGCCCCTTTGCGGCGGCCGCCGTCATCATCTCCATCCCCATTGCGGCGCTGTTCCTGGCAACCCAGAAATATTATTCCGTGGGTGTCAACGGCGCAGTAAAAGGCTAAATTCTCGACACTTTAACAAAAAACCTGCTTTCCGTGGTTCTCACGGAAAGCAGGTTTTTTAGCGGCGATTTTGTTGGAGGAATGGGATCACGTCTGCCAGGGAATCAAATTGGCCGAAAGCAAGATCCAATATTTTTTCATCCGGCTGATCCAGGTCGGGGACAATGGATGCCATGCAACCCGCCCGGTGGGCAGAGAGCAGACCCGTGTAGCTATCCTCCAGCGCAAGGCAATTTTCCGGCGGGATGCCGATGGTCTCAGCTCCGAAGAGGTAGATGTCCGGTTCCGGTTTACCCTGGGGCACCTGCTTTGCGGAGCAGATATGGTCGAACCGGTGATACAGCCCCAAGCGCCCCAGGTGATCCTGAATGCGGTCGGTGGGGGAGGCGGTGGTGATGGCGTAGGGGATGCCCATTTTCTGCAAGCAGTCCAGCAATTCATAAACGCCCGGCTTCGCCTCGATGCCCTTCTCCGCTACGTATGCATCCATTCGCTCAATGCGCTTGGCTCGGACGGCATCGTAGCGGATTTCCTCCCCAAAGAGGCTGCTCAGGTACGCCTGCCCCGCCTGAGCATTCAGGCTGCGCATCCCCAGCGCCTGCTGATGGGTCATGGGGTAGCCGAAGAAAGCGCACCCCTCCGCCCAGAATCGGGCGTAGAGTTTCTCGGAGTCCAGAATGACCCCGTCCATATCGAACAGCACACCCTGGACAATTTTGCCAGTGGGGTGGAGGATTTGATAAGCCAAATCGGCACATCCTTTCTCAAATGGTTTCGCTGCGGGGAAGAACGGAAGCTTCAGCGATGTTGATGGAGTGGCCGCCCACACGGTTCAGGCTGATGAGGATTTCGTTGAACATGATGCCCGCTTCGGCGGAGCATTCCCCGGCTCTCAGGCGATCCATATGGTTCTGCTGCGCCTGCTTCACCAGTTTCCGGTTGTCCCGCTCCATTTTCGCCAGATGCTTCAGTGCATCGATGCCCAGATCCTGGCTATGGAAGCGGGCGGTGGCATCGCCGTAGAGGGACATGACATTGTTGTACAGCTGCTCCACTTCACTACGGGCACCGGCGGAGTAGGCGAGATTCTTCTCCGTGCACCGCTCGCTGATGTGCAGCAGATGCTCGGCATAGTCGCCGATGCGCTCCATATCGCTGAGCACCTGGAAGACACGGTTGACGTATTTTGCCTCCGTGGTGGACAATTCCTGAACATTGAATTTCACAAGATAGTCGCTGATGGCATCGGTGAGGTAGTCGATCACCGTCTCGTTCTCGGCGATCTCCTGTGCGTGCCGGGGCTCCCCGGCGAAGATGCCATCCATGGCGAAGCGCATATTCTCCTGAACCAGGGCGCTCATCCGGTCAACTTCGCTGCGGATCTGAAGCAGGGAGACACTGGGGTTGCCCACCAGATTCACGTCGATGTATTCCAGCCGTGCGGCATCCTCGTGCTTCTGCTTGGGGACGAGTTTATAGGTCAACTTGACAACCAGATTGGTGCATGGCAGCAGTAGCCCAGCTGCAACCAGCTTAAACAGAATGTGGATCACGGATACCTGGAACATGGGGTCGGGGATCAGCTGCTCCACCAGCTGGGTATAGGGGAAGAGCATGGTCACCGCCGTCATAATGACTGCACCCACCACGTTATAGATCAGGTAGATCATGGCCGCCCGCTTGGCGTTATTCCGGGCGCTCATGGAGGCCAGAATGGTGGGCATGGCGGAGCCGATATTGATGCCGCAAATGAGGTAGGATGCAAAGTGCAGCGGCATCAGCCCCTGCATGGCCAGCGCCTGCAAGATACCCACGGCAGCGGAGCTGGACTGGATCACGGCGCAAAGCAGTGCACCGACGAGAATGCCCAGAATGGGGTTCTTGGCATTCATGATGAAATCCTGGAACCAGACGACTTCGCCCAGGGGCTTCATGGCGGAGCTCATGGTGTGCAGCCCCTGGAACAGCAGGCCGAAGCCCAGGATGACCTGTCCCACGTGCTTGACTTTCGCTTTCTTGGAGTAGAGCATCATGAATGCGCCCACGCAGATGCAGAAAGGCGAAATGGCCGATACGTCCAATGCAATCAGGACACTGGTGATGGTGGTGCCGATGTTTGCACCGAAGATGACCCCGGTGGCCTGCGCCAGATCCATGATCCCGGCGTTGATGAAGCCCATGACCATCACGGTGGTGGCGGAGGACGACTGAATCACCACGGTGACAAAAGTACCCAGCAGGAATCCAAGGATACGGTTCCGGGTGAGCTTCTCCAGCAGGTCTTTCATCTTGGAACCGGCGGCCAGTTCCAGTCCGTCGCCCATGTACTTCATTCCGAACAGGAATGCGCCCAGCCCGCCGAGCAACTCCACAATGTTGGCAAAGGTCATGCTAATCCCTCCAAAGTAGGTTCGTGCAATCTTTTAATTTTTGTTTTTTTGCCGCAGTGCGGCACCGGGCGGCGCCACGGGACGTTCAAATCCCCAAACCCGCCCATGATACATTAAGTATAACAGCCCCCGTGGCGCATTGCAATGCATTTTTTTGCTGCTGCCTCCCAATTTTTGTGCCAACCGGGGGATTGCATTTTGGGGAATATGCAGATATAATGGGGGTATCGTAGCCCCCGGCAGGAGGCAGCCTTTTGCCTCTCCCAAAGGGTAATGTCGTCAACCTAAGGTTCGATACGGTAGCACCCCTTGTCCCCCTCTTTGAGGGGGATGTCATGCGAACAGCATGACAGGGGGAGTGTCGTTGGTATTTTTGAACTGTTACGGACACTCCCTCAGTCAAAATCGGTTCCGAAGAGCCGATTTTGACAGCTCCCTCTGAGAGGGAGCCAAGGGCTCTATCTCATTCCCTTTTACCATTCATTATAGGACACCTCTCCCAGAAAGAGAGGCAAGGGGTCGCTACTACATCATCAGGAGGTCAACTGCCATGAAATATGATTTTACATCCATTTTGCAGCGCCATGATCTGGATGCCATCGCCGTGGATGCCCCCGGCAACACCACCCTCAGCCCCGCCGGCCCCACGAAAGAGGGGTTCGACCTGATCCCCATGTGGGTGGCGGATATGAATTTCCCCACCGTCCCCACCGTGCCCCAGGCCATCATCCGCCGGGCAGAGCACCCGGCTTACGGCTATTTTGAGCCGAGGAAAGAATATTTCGATTCCATTCTCCGCTGGCATAAAACCCATCATGACGTGACCTTGACCCCGGAGGATATCAGCTATGCCAACGGCGTGCTGGGTGGAGTCATCAGTGCACTGAACGTGCTCTGCTCCCGGGGGGACAATGTGCTGGTGCATTCGCCCACCTATATCGGCTTCACCCACGCCCTGGGCAGCAACGGATATAATATTGTCCACTCCCCGCTGTATCAGGATGAAGAGAATATCTGGCGCATGGATTACGAAGATATGGAGCGGAAGATCCGGGAAAATAGAATCCACGCTGCCATCCTTTGCTCCCCCCACAATCCCTGTGGCCGGGTCTGGGAGCGCTGGGAACTGGAAAAGGCAATGGAACTGTTCCGCAAATACGATGTTTACGTCATTTCCGACGAAATTTGGTCCGATCTGATCCTGCCCGGTTTCAAGCATATCCCCACCCAGACCATCAGCGACGATGCCAGAATGCGCACCGTTGCCATGTATGCCCCCAGCAAGACGTTCAATCTGGCGGGATTGATCGGCAGCTACAGCGTGATCTACAATTCCTGGCTCCGGGATCGGGTGCAGAAAGAGGCGGAGCTCTGCCATTATAATGCCCAAAATGTGCTGAGTATGTACGGCCTGATCGGTGCTTATCAGGACGAGGGATACCAGTGGCTTACGGAGCTGCGCCAGGTGCTGAGCGGGAATATCAACTATGCCTGTGACTTCATTGAGGCGCATTTCCCGGGCGTGACGTTCAGCCGCCCCCAGGGAACCTATATGCTCTTCATCGACTGTACCCAGTGGTGCTGCCAACATAACCAAACCCTGGACGATGTACTGAAAAAGGCATGGGACGTGGGCGTTGCTTTCCAGGATGGGCGGCCTTTCCACGGCAATTGCCACATCCGCATCAATCTGGCACTCCCCCTGAGCCGGGTGCAGGAGGCGTTCCACCGGCTGGAAAAATATGTTTTTGTGGACTGAACGGGAAATATCCTTGAGAATGGAGAAAAGTGAGCCATGGAAAAAAAGCAGGGGCAATCCAATCTGGAATATGCCTATCACTATCTGAGGGAGCAGATCATCAACGCATCCCTGCCGGAGGGGTATATCTTTACGGAGGTCGAGCTTGCGGAGAAGCTGGGAATGAGCCGAACTCCCGCCCGTGAAGCAATCCGGATGCTGAAAGCGGAGGAACTGCTGATCCAGATCCCGCAAAAGGGGGTTATGTGCCGGACACTGAGCATCAAGGATATAAAATGTGTCTACGAGACAGCGGAAGCTCTGGAGGGAATGATGGCCTATACCGTGGCCGTTTTCAAAACCGAGGCGGAGATCCGCCCCATTCACGATGCGGTGGAGCGGATGGAGGTGGCTTTTGCCAATATGGATCGGGATGCCTGGGGACAGGCGGATCAACAATTTCACACTGGGCTGAAAGCGCTGTGCGGCAATCCTTTTTTGCAGGAAGCGATGGAGAAACTGGACGTATACATCAATATGATCCGGCAAAAATATACGCTGCACAGTGAGGATTCTCTGCGTAGCTCCACCACGCAGCATCGGGAGGCCTACGAGGCGATCCTGAATCACGATGCCGACTATGCCCGTGTGATTGTCCAGCATCACTGGGCAGCCGTCCGCCGTTATATTTCCGCTCAAATCAAAGTCTAAAAAAATTCTTGACAAAAAGACATTTGTGCGTTAGTATAGCACCATTCAGACAAGGCAGTGAAGGGAAGAGTAAGCCCGCCGATGCCGTTCAGAGAGCCCCGGTTGGTGCAAAGGGGTACGGATAAGCCAGCTGAACATGGTCCCGGAGCCGCATGGGTGAGATTTAGCCCATGACGGGTGCGCCCGTTAAAGCGCAGGAGTATGGTGGTACTCCCAGAGGCGGTCTCCCGTGAGAGAGCCGCAAAACAAGGTGGTAACACGGATTTGCAGTCCGTCCTTGTGCACGATGCATGAGGACGGGCTTTTTCGTTGTGTAATATATTTTAGGAGTGATATTTTTGGAACCCATTGTTGAACTTCGGGGGCTGTCAAAAACCTTTGGCTCCGGCGAAGATCAGGTAGCCGCCGTGCAGCAGGTTTCCCTGGCGGTGCAGCCCGGTGAGATTTTCGGCATCATCGGCCTGTCCGGTGCGGGCAAGAGCACCCTGGTGCGGTGCATCAATCTGCTGGAGAAGCCGGATGCAGGGCAGGTGCTCTTCCATGGTCAGGACTTGATGACCATGACCGATAAGCAGCTGCGCCAGGTGCGGCGGAAAATTTCCATGATTTTCCAGAGCTTCAATCTGCTGGAGCAGCGCACTGCCCTGGACAATATCCGCTTCCCCCTGGAGCTCGCCGGGGTGAACAGAGCCGAGGCAAAGCGCCGAGCAATGGAGCTGCTGGAGATCGTCGGACTGCCGGACAAGGCGGGATCCTACCCGGTGCAACTCTCCGGCGGCCAGAAACAGCGCATTGCCATCGCCCGCGCGCTGGCCTCCGACCCGGAGGTGCTGCTGTGCGATGAGGCAACCTCTGCCCTGGATCCCCAGACCACCAATTCCATCCTGAATCTGCTGCAAACCATCAGCCGGGAGCGGAAGATCACCGTCATCCTCATCACCCACCAGATGTCCGTCATTGAGCAGATCTGCAACCGGGTCGCCATCCTGGACAGTGGCAAAGTGGCGGAGATCGGGGAAGTGGAGCAGGTCTTCTCCAATCCCCAGTCCGCCGCCGGGCGGCGGCTGGTGAGCCCGGATGTGGCGCTGCCCCTGTCCACCTGGGTCGGGCCTGTTGCCCGCATTGCCTTTAACGGCAATATGTCCGAGGAGCCCATCATTGCCTCCGTTGCCATGGATCTGGGGATGAAGCTCAGCATCCTGGGTGCGGATACCCGCAATGTGGACGGCAAAGCCTTCGGCACCATGCTGGTCAGTTTGCCGGAGGAGCCGGAGAAGCAAAGAACCGTTCTGGATTATCTGAACCAATGGGACGGCGTGAATGCGGAGGTGATTCAGTAATGTTCGATTTGTTTTCTGATCCCGTAAAGGTTGCGAACCAGATGGAGATCATCTCCAGCCAGTTCGGGTTCGCCATTTGGGAGACACTGTACGCACTGGTGCTGGAAGTGGTTTTCGCCTATGCCATTGGCCTCCCCATGGGCGTGCTGCTGGTGACCGGGGAGAGGGGGGGCATCAAACCCCTGCCGAAGCCCGTTATGACGGTAGCCAATGTGGTCATCAATCTGCTGCGCAGTGTGCCGTTCCTGATCCTGATGATCATCTGCCTGCCCCTGTCCAAATTGATCGTGGGCACCAAGGTCGGCACCATCGCCACCATCCCCCCCATGGTCATTGCTGCATTCCCCCTGGTTGCCAGAATGGTGGAATCCTCATTGCGGGAGGTTGACCAGGGCGTTGTGGAGGCTGCCCAGTCCATGGGCGCATCCACCTGGCAGATCATTACGAAAGTCATGCTGCCGGAGGCGAAGCCCAGCCTGATTTCCGGCTGCACCATTACCATTGCCACCATCCTGGGCTACGGCGCCATGGCGGGCATCATCGGAGGCGGCGGCCTGGGTCAGATCGCCATCAATTATGGCTATTATAATTTTAAGTTCCTGGTCATGTGGGTTGCGGTGATCGCCCTGGTGGTTCTGGTGCAGGTGTTCCAGAGTTTGGGAACCTGGCTGGCCACCAAATGCGACAAGCGCCTGAGAAATCGCAAGTAATGAGAAAATGGAATTTGCATCCCGACTTTGTCCGGACATGGTTGGTTTCCAAATTCCTTTTCATAAAAAATTGTCTATTATTAAAAAGGAGTGTTCTTTATGAAGAAAGTAGTTACCCTTTTGCTGTGCCTGGCGCTGGTTCTGACTCTGGCTGCCTGCGGCAAGAAAGATGACAAGGTCATTACCGTGGCCGCCTCCCCCACGCCTCATGCCGAAATCCTCCGTGCTGCCGCCAAGGTGCTGGAAAAGGACGGCTGGACACTGGACGTGAAAGAATACAGCGACTATGTGGTGCCCAACAATGTGGTGGAAGACGGCGAAATTGATGCCAACTACTTCCAGCATCAGCCCTACCTGGATACGTTCAATGCCGAGAACGGCACCCATCTGGTCACCGCTGCTGTGGTGCACTACGAGCCTTTCGGCGTTTACCCCGGCACTAAGGATAGCTTCGATGCCCTGGAGGATGGCGACGTGATCGCAATTCCCAACGACGGCTCCAACCGTGCCCGTGCCCTGCTGCTGCTGGAAGCCCAGGGACTGATCACCCTGAAAGAGGGGGTCGGCATGGAGGCAACCGTGCTGGATATCACCGCCAAGACGGTGGATGTGGACATCAAGGAGATGGAGGCTGCTCAGGTGCCCAAGGTGCGTGACAGCGTGGCTTTGGCTGTTATCAACGGCAACTATGCCCTGCAAAACGGCCTCAGCGCCAGCAAGGATGCCATCGCCGCCGAGGACAACGACTCCGTCCCCGCTCAGACCTATGCAAATGTCCTGGTTGTGAAAGAGGGCAATGAAAACAGCGAGAAGACTCAGGCTCTGAAGAAAGCCCTGCTCAGCGATGACGTGCGCACCTACATTGAGGAAACCTACACCGGCGCAGTCGTCCCCCTGTTCTAAGACAATAAAATAGAACATCCGGCCTACGGTCAAAACCGCAGGCCGGATAATTTCTTATTTCAGGATGACAAATTTGCTTTTCGCCGCATCCTGGCCAGCCTGGCGCAGGATGGAGAAAGTGCCGAGGCCTGCGAAGAACAGCCCCGCCAGAATATTCATCAGCACGCTTCTGCGTGCCTCTGCATCCTCCACCAGTACGGCATAGATCAGCAGCGGGATCTCGGAGACTTGCAGCGCCCCTGCCTGGCCGGACTGGATCAGCTCATAAACGCCCAGCCACTCCCCCAGGAAAGTTCCCAGCACCACACCGAAAATGATGGACAGGGTCAGAATGTATACTTTTCCTTTGCCAAATCTACCCCGCAGCAGGCGGTAGCCCCGCTCTGCCAGGAAGCCGATGAGCAATCCCACTAAAGATGCGAGATAACCCATATTCAGCACAATGCCCCAAATCACAGCGCCCAGCGCTGCACCCAGCAGGGCACCCAACAGCCCCGTGGTGTAGCTGCCGTTATCCTCCTGGAGCCGGGCTTCGTGCTTTTGCTCCAGCTGGCGCTGCAATTGGGCGGCGCAGGGGCGATGGAAGAAATGGGCGGTACCGGCGATGCTGCACCATTGGCCGTCGGTGATGACTGTGCCGCATTGGGAGCAAATATTTGCCGGGCTTGCGCCGTTTTCCCGGAGCAGGGGCAGGAACCAGTCCAAGAATTCACGGATTTTCTTCATGGTTCCGGGGTTATCCAGGAAAGTTATGCCAATCACTTTCGCTTCCACGGAATAATTGCTCACCCGGAAATCCTTTTTAATGTCCCTGGTGGCCAGGGCATCCATGATGCCGGTGCGCCCAGCGGGGTCATCAAAATGGGTGGAGAATACGACTTGCTTGTATCCTGCACCCTCGGACATGGAGGCGGCGAAACCGCCCATGGAACCGTAGGCAATTCCCTTGTCCACGCTCATGCCATATTCTTTGGCCAATTTTTTCAATCCAGAAGCAACCATAGATATTTCCTCTCTGTTTAGAATGGAGCCAGTATATCACAGTTTCCGACAGATGGGAAGCGAAAAATTATTCTGCGCTGAACAAAATCCGGTCGTTGTCCACGCCCTGCTGCCGGAATTCCCGGAGAAGCTCTTCTGTGGTGATATTCTTTCGCTTCTCCCCAGCCAGCTCCATAACGATCCGGCCATCTTTCATCATGATGGTACGGTTGCCCAGCTGCAATGCGGACTGGACATTGTGGGTGATCATCAGGCAGGTGATGCCGTTCTCGGCAACGATCTTATTCGTCAGTTCCAGCACCTTTTCTGCCGTGGCCGGGTCAAGGGCGGCGGTGTGCTCATCCAGCAGCAGCAGCTTCGGGGTGACGAGAGTCGCCATCAGCAGGGTCAGCGCCTGCCGCTGGCCGCCGGACAGCAGCCCGACCACCGTATCCATCCGGTCTTCCAGCCCCAGATTCAGTTCCGCCAGCCGATCCCGGAATTCCCGCCGCTCCCCACCGGAAACCATGGAGAAAGGAGACCGGGCATTGGAGGCTCGGAGGTAACATAACGCAAGATTCTCTTCGATGGTCATGTTGGGGGCGGTGCCTTTCATGGGATCCTGGAACATTCTGCCGATGAATTTGCTACGCTTGTAGTCCGGCATTTTTGTCACATCCCGCCCGTCCAGGACGATGGAGCCGGAATCCACTTGGAAAGTACCGGCGATGGCGTTGAACATGGTGGATTTGCCCGCACCGTTGGAACCGAGGACGGTTACGAAATCGCCGGGGGCGAGGTGGAGGCTAAGATTGTTCAGCGCCCGCTTCTCGTTGACGGTGCCCGGGGCGAAGGTTTTGGAAATATTCTCGATTTTCAGCATTTTGCTTTTCCTCCCTTGGCCTGCTTCATGGCGGGCAGCCCGATGGCCAGCGCCACGATCACGGCGGAGATCAGTTTCAGACATTCACTGGGCAGATCCAGCCGCAGCGCCAGGGCGATGATGAACCGGTACACCATGGAGCCGATGACGGCGCCCGCCGCCTTGAGCCAGAGTTTTCCCTTGGGCAGCACCGCTTCGCCGATGATCAGACTGGCCAGACCGATAATGACCATGCCGCCGCCCAGGTTGATGTCGGCGGTTTTCTGGTACTGCGCCAGCAGCGCACCGGACAGGGCGGTGCAGGCATTGGCGATGCACAGCCCAACGGTAATGGTGAAAGAGGTATTGATGGAACTGGCACGAACCATATCCGGATTGTCACCCGTTGCCCGAATGGACAGTCCCAGTCGGGTTTTCAGGAACAGAACCATCAGCGCCACCGCCCCAACGGCGATCAGTGCGGAGGGAACAAGACGGTAATAAGTTCCCAAAAACGGCTTCAACAGGGTAAAAAGCGTATCTTTCTTCAGCAGATTCACATTGGAGGAGAAGCCCATCACTGCCAGATTCACGGTATATAGCCCCGTATCCGTGATGATACCGGCCAGGATGGAGGGGATGCGGAACCGGGTCTGGAGCAGGGCGGTGATGAATCCGGCGGCGGCTCCCGCCAGCATGGCGGCGGGCAGCGCCAGCAGCGGATGCCCAGCCAGCGCCACGGTTGCGGATACGGCGCACCCCAGGGTGAATGTACCGTTGGTGGTCATGTCCGCAATATTCAGAATGCGGAAACTCAGGAACAGCGCCAGCGCCACCAGGGAATAGATGCACCCCAGCTCCAGCGCATTGAGAATCACGGTGAATGAAATCATAATTGTTTCTCCTATTCCTCACTGGTTGTAACTTCCACGATGGTATTGGCCATATCGGCGAACACGGCGCAGTCCAGCGCCAATCTTTCGGCGGTTTCGGTATTAACGGTGATGATTCCACCGTCCATTACCCGGAACTCCGGAATTTCGCCCCCCAGCAGGATATCCAGCGCCATCTCCGCCGTGGCGGCACCCAGCTCCGTATAGTTCACGCCGCAGGTTGCGAAAGCACCGGCGGTAACGAAAGAATCCGCCCCGGTATAGTGGGGGACACCCGCTTCGTTCAGGATCTCCGCAACGGCACTCTCCGCCGACATGACCACATTGTCCGTGGGGGTGAATACGGCATCGCACCGCTGCGCCAGCTCCGATGCGGCGGAGAGAACTTCGTCCACGGTATTGCCGGTCTTTTCGATGTATTTGATGCCCTTTTCTTCCAGGTATTCTTTCGCCTGGGCGATGGGGGTTTCGGAATTGACTTCGCTGCGGGAGTACAGCAGTCCCACGGTTTTGACCTGAGGATCAATTGCGAACATCATATCCAGGATGAACGGGGTATTCAGCGCATCGGAGGTGCCGGTGACATTGCTTAAGCCCACGAGCCCCGCACTTTCCGGGTCGGAGATGGCGGCGTAAACAACGGGGATATCGGTATCCTCCGTGGCGGTGGTCATGCACAGGGCGGCCAGGGTACCGATGGGGATGAGGGCATCGTAGCCGTCGGATACTACCTTTGCGCCGATCTGGTTGAGCATGGAAGTGTCGTTCTGGCCGTTGAAAGTCTTCACTTCCATTTGGATGCGCAGCTCCTGCGCCAGAGCCAGGAGCTGCGCTTCACAGGCGGTGCGAATTTCGTCCAGGGAGGGGTGATCCAGCTGCTGGATAATGGCCACACGGAAAGCAGTCTTTTCTGCGCAGGCGGAGAGGGTGAAAACGGACAGCGCCATTACCATGGCAAGGATCAAAGAAATAAGCTTTTTCATATAGATTTCTCCTTTATATCGTCATTTTGAAAGTGGATGGGTGTTCTATTCAATTTCGCCATCGTCTGCCCGGTGAATGCATCATGTTTCCTCCTTGAATGCAAAAAGTCCTTGTTTCCCCAAAGAAATGGAGAAACAAGGACGAAAATCACTTCCGCGGTGCCACCTTGTATGCCGCCGGAGCGGCCACCTCATGCGAATGCCAACACATCCGCTGCCCATTAACGCCGGCAAAACGTCAGAAGATACTAAAGCTCTCGCTCGTTCCCTCTGCCCTCGGCGGCCCATTTTCCGGTTCGCTTATCGCCCCGCTCTCAGCCATGGGGGCTCTCTGTGGATGCGCTTCCGGCTTTACTTCCGCCTCATCGGTTTGTAATATTGAATTAACTTTACACCAGTGGCGGACATTTGTCAAGTGTTTTCTGTTTCTGATTTTCATTTTGAAATAAATTTGCAGATTATGCGGGGAAAAATCAGCGTCTGCTCCTGCGTGCATAGCCGAAACCGTTGTCGGGGGTATCAAATTGGGCGAATTGCTCCGTGCTGTCCATGACCCCTCCATTCCGGGGCGGAACCGCTGCGGGGGCAGTTCTGCATATCTGCATTGCCCGTTCTTTTACTCGTTCAGCCAAAGGAAGCGCATCTTCGAAGTAAAAGAGTTCATCTACCGGTGCGGAAAGGATCCAATCTACGGGTTTGCTCAATATATTTTCGGAAACCTCTCTTTGCGTACAAATACGGACGGAATGTTTCTGCTGCAAATCATAAACGGTGAAAATCAGTTTC
The DNA here is from genome assembly GCA_964617595.1 of uncultured Oscillospiraceae bacterium. Lineage (GTDB taxonomy): Bacteria > Bacillota > Clostridia > Oscillospirales > Oscillospiraceae > Faecousia. The sequence continues at coordinate 27,870 of CAZTYB010000001.1, forward strand.
CCGGTTTTGTAAAAAAGAAGCCGCTTTCTCCCTCTTGTGCAATGCAGACCAATTTGCAATGCATCCACACAGCACCCGTCATGTTCCGATACGCATATAAGTTCCCGTTCAGCGGGGGCTGTAATGGCAAGCGCTGTTAATGCTGTATCGCATACCCGCACGCCCAGCGCCAGCATTGGGCAGCCGTTTCCGTGAAAAGCCAGTGCATCGCACCAAATACGTTCAATTCGGTTGGAGCTTCCTTTGCTTTTAAAGAACATCCGGGAACCTCCTTATTCCAGCTTTGCAGCGTAGTCCCGGTAGGGGCTGTCCGTTGGGGTGGAGGATGCGGCCTCCTGCTGGTATTTCTGGATGATTTTTTTCGCCTGCTCAACGCTCAGGATGGTACCGGCTCCGGCAATGCAGCCACCGGGACAGGCCATCCCCTCTAAGAGGTAGCCGTTGTATTTTCCTGCCTTGGCCAGCGCCATCAGCTTGCGGCAATCCCGCAGCCCCTCGGCACGGGCGGTTTTTATTTCCGTTTCGGGATGCTCCTGCTTTACCAGATCCGTAACTGCCTGGGCAACTCCACCGGCAACGGCGAACCCACGGCCTGCACCGGTTCCGAGCGTGAGGGAATCCTGATCGACCAGTGTATCAAAGTCGATCTCCTTGGCTTCGAACATTCCCTGCAATTCCTCAAAAGTGAGTACAAAGTCAACATCGGAGCGAATGTCGGAGCGGATGGCCTCCAACTTTTTGGCTGCGCACGGACCAACGAAGACAACCTTGCAGTCTGGGTCTTCTTTCTTCATCATCCGTGCCGTAAAGACCATGGGGGTCAGGGTCATGGAGATTTTCTTCATTTCGCCGGGGTATAGTTTCTCGATCATGCTGTGCCATGCGGGGCAGCAGGAAGTGGCCATATAATTCTGCTGCTGGGGAACTTTTTCAAGGAAGTCCTTCGCCTCTTCAATGGTGCAAAGATCGGCGCCGATGGCAACTTCCGTAACGCTATGGAATCCGAGCATCTTCATGGCGGTGACGAATTTGCCGGGGGAGAGCTTGCCGCTAAACTGGCCGATGAAGGCGGGGGCAACAATGGCAATCACCCGATCTCCCCGCAGGATGGACTGGATGACCTGGAAGATCTGCCCCTTGTCCACGATGGCACCGAAGGGACACGAAACAAGGCATTGACCACAGGCAACACATTTGTCCTGATTGATCACAGCTCGCCCATGTTCGTCGGAGATGATCGCATCCATGCCGCAGGCTGCCTGGCAGGGGCGCTCCAGGTGGATGATAGCGTGGTACGGGCAGGCGGCGGCGCATTTTCCGCATTTGATGCATTTGTCTGGGTTGATATGGCTCTTGCCGTTGATGAAGCTGATTGCCCCCCTGGGGCAGACTTTCTGACAGGATGCGGCCAGACAATTCTGGCAGCTTTCGGTGACTCGGTACTGGTTCTGTGGGCAAGCATGACAGGCATAGGGGATGATATTGATGAGCGGCGGCTCATAGTACTGCTCAGCAACGGCAGCGGCATTCATGCCGTCGGTCATGAGAGAACGGGTCTGGACGGGGCGGATGCCCAGCCCCATTGCCAGCCGAACCCGTTCACCTGCAATGGCTCGTTCCAGAAAGATGGATTCCCGGTGCAGTGGCTGATCTCCGGGAACGATTTTGAATGGGAGTTCCTCTGCACCCTCGTAGCCGTTACCTGCATAGGCAAGTCTGGCCACTTCTGTGAATACCTTTTTACGGATGTCTGTGATCAAAGACGGGATACCTCGCATAGTTAGAATTCCTCCTTATGTTACCTTTACGATTTACGGTGACCTGTCCCAATATTGGTATATCGGCCAGCGAAATACAGCTATTCCAAAAAAATCGCAGCAGTCAAAAATGACTGCTGCGACCGTTTTTACGCAACACAACAAAGCAGGCGTATTCCCCCTGCTTTGAAATATCCTTGTAGTTCTTCTGACTCGTATCTCAAGCGATATCCGCCCCTGCCTTCTCAGGTTCCCCCAATGACCGGCTTCCACCGACGGAACGGATTTCTCGATACTTACAGCACCGTTGCGTGCGGGGCTTTTCACCCCATTCCCTTTTTAATCTCCACAGCCGACCTGCGCACCGTGGAGCCACAAGAAATTATGAATTTTAGAAAATTGTAGCATCAAAAGCGAAGAAAGTCAACTCCGCAATGGGTTATTCCGTTACGTAACCCCACAGAACTTTCAGGGTATTGTAAACGCCGTCAATGTGGCTGCGCTCGTAGCCGTGGCTGGCGAATACCCCCGCACCGATGAGCCCGTGGCGGATATCGTGGCCGGAGCGTAGGGTCGCCTCCACGTCGGAACCATAGTGGGGGTAGACATCCACGGCGTAGTCTGCGCCGGTTTTCTTGGCGGCATCGATGAGCTTGCCCACCACGCTGTAGCTGTATGGGCCGCCGGAATCCTTGGCGCAGATGGAGACCTGGCGCTCGGTGCAGCTCAGGCCGTCACCCACGCAACCCATGTCCACGGAGATGGCCTCCGTGACTCCCTCGGGTACACTGGCGCAGCCGCCGTGACCCACTTCCTCGTAAACGGTGACGTGGGCATAGACCCGGCGGGAGAGGGATGCGCCGCTGTCTTTCAGATATTTGGCGAAGCCCATCAGGATGCCAACGCTGAGTTTGTCGTCCAGGAAGCGGCTCTTGAGATAGCCGGAGGCGGTGCGGCGGGTGCGGGGGTCGAAACAGACAATGTCCCCCACCTCGATGCCCAGTGCCCGGGTATCGGCGGCGGAGTGGACATCCTCGTCCAGGATGATCTCCATATTGTTCCAGCTGCGCTTGGTGTCGTCGTAGCTTCCGTTGACATGGAGGCTGGGGTCGTGGAGCTGGCAGGTGCCCTCGTATACTTTCCCGGAGCGGGTGTAGATGCGGACGTTCTCCGCCTCGGCATTGTTGGCATCCATACCACCGAGATTGGTGAGCTTCAGTGTGCCGTCGCCCTTGACCTGGCTGACCATGCACCCCAGGGTATCGGCATGGGCTTCCAGCAGCAGGGCATCGTTCTTGTTTTCGCCACCCAGGTCGATCAGCACGCCCCCCTTGGTAGTGAGGACAGCGTTAAAGCCCATCATCTGGAACGTGTTGCAGACCCATTTGGCCGCTTTTTCCGTGTAACCACTGGGGGAATCAATAGCCAGCAACTGCGCCGCCATGTCCCAGGCAAAATTTGCATAAGATTGATCCATCATTGTATTTACCTCCCGAAAATGTAGAAATGCCATACTCCTGCCACTTCCCGCATGGCGTGATTCAGCAGCTGGGAGAGGACGGAGGTCTTCGCAGGAACCCCCTCGAATTCAATGCCCAGTTTCTTCGCCATCAGGCTGGCACGGTACAGGTGATATTCACTGGACAGGACTGCCAGTTTCTCCGGCCGCTGGCCGGTTTTCTCTTCGATTAAGTCCAGACTGAAGCGCAGATTCTCGTCTGTGGAGGTGGCTTTGTCCTCCATCCAGATGCGCTCCTCCGGAATGCCCAATTTCACCAGCTCGTCATGGATGCTCTGAGCCTCGGTGATGGGCTCGTCCTCCCCCCGGCCACCGGAGACGACGGCGATGACGTTGGGGTTTGCTTGCAGGAATTCCGCCGCACCATTGATCCTGTCCCAGAGGGAAGCGGAGGGGCCGGTTTCCCGCACTTTCGCCCCCAGTACCACCAGATATTCCGCCGTGGGATTCTCCGTGCCGAAGCTGGCCTGGATGATATGCGCTTCCGTATAGGCGAAGAGCCCCAGACCGCAGATGAGGCAGAGGGTGAAGACAATGGTGCTGACCCGGGCGAATTTCGGAGCGAATCTGCCGATCAGGGGGATGAGGGTATAAAAAAGAATAATGCCGATGATGCAAAGGCACACCAGTGCCGTGAAGCTGTAACCCGGCAACACATATTTACAGAAGTAGGCGACAACGCCAAAGGGAATGCAGCCAGCCAGATTCCGCAGTACTTTTGGTTTCTTCCGCCGGGGCTTCCATTCCCCTCCGTGGGACTGCATCTGGCTGCGGATTCCACTGGCTTCCAGCGCTTTCTTCTGGGCAATGGATTTTTTCATATTGGGATCCTCTTTTTATTTCTAAAATATGGGAAAAAGGAATGGGGCTGAGTTTTTTCCTCCCCTGAAAGGGGAGGTGTCAGCGCCCTTAGGCGCTGACGGAGGGGTTTGCAGTTGGCAGTCATCATGATTTACGAAATTTATGCGAACACGTACTGCCTAAACCCCCCAGTCAAAATCGGTTCCGAAGTACCGATTTTGACAGCCCCCCTTTCAGGGGGGCAAAAGGCGCAGCCTCGGAGCCACATTCCTGCTCCCTATTTTACCATATGCCTTTCCCCATTACAACCGGGGGAAAAGCACCCGAAAATTAAATTTTCTTTAAATATGATTCTATTTTACGCGTCTTGCTTTGGCGGCGGCGGCCTTGGCCTCCTGGATCATCTCCCGCTGCTGGCGGTCGGCATAGGGCTCCAGCCGTGCCAGGTGATTGTACCGGCTGAACATCATCATCTTCCGCTTGCTGCGCACGGCTTCGCTCTTGGTGGTGAGGATGATTTTGGCGCATTCCTTGATGATTTTGCAGTCGTTGGAAATCAGCTGCGCCGTGGCCTTTTCGTAGCGCTTGACATCGGGTTTGGCGGGAAGCTTGCAGCCGGAAGCGAACAGCGCACGTCCCCAGGCTTTCTTATCGTGACGGCCACCTAAAAACGCAAGTAATGACATGAATGAAACCTCCATACGATTGGAACCGGGGGCACGGAATGTGTCCCTCCTTATGCTGCGCCCATTATATCACGGAATCCGGTAAAAAAATAGGACATTTTTCCGAATCGTGAAAAATAAACAATTCAGGGCGCATTTTGCAATGCGCCCTGGTGGGAATGATTATGTTTTTTTCCAGGTGCGTTTGTTGAACAGAATCAGCACCGGGAGTATTTCCAGCCGCCCCAGCAGCATGGTAAAGGTCAGTACGATTTTGGACAGTCCGCTGTAAGCGGCGAAGCTGGAATATGGCCCGACCGCCTCGAACCCGGGGCCGACATTGGATAGGCAGGACAGAACGGCGGAGAAATTGGTGAAGAATCCGTGCTTCACGCTGTAGCTCCCGGCATCCGAAAGGATGGAGATCGTCCGGCCGTTTACCGGGTCAATGGACAGCAGCAGCAGCGCCACCAGGAACAGGAAGCAATACAGTGTAATGAATGCGAATACATCATTTATGGTTTTGCTGTCCAGGGTCTTCCCCTCGAATTTGGCCTTGGGCACGTAGCGGGGGCTGATGAGCTGACGGATATTGATGTAAGCCCCTTTTACGGCGATGACGATGCGGGATATCTTCACGCCGCCTGCGGTGGAACCGGCCATGGCGCCGATGAACATGACGATGATCAGGCAGGTGCTGCCAAGCATTGGCCAGACGTGGTAATCCGTGGTGGTGTAGCCCGCAGTGGTCATCAGGGACACCACCTGGAACAGGGAATGGCGGAAAGCCTCCTCGGTGGTATAGCTCTGGGGGTAAGCTTCGAACCGCCCCACCAGACTCAGGAACACCAGCCCCACGGCCACAACGATGATGGCGCAATAACTCCGGAATTCCTCACTGCGGAACATCTCCCGCCATTTCCCAATGAGCAGCAGATAATACAGGCTGAAATTGCACCCGAACAGGATCAGGAAAATGGCCATCACATATTGGGAGAAGGGACTGAACAGCTCCATGCTCCCGGGGATGAAACCGAAGCCGCCGGTACCGGCGCAGCCGAAAGTGGCCAGGAGGCTGAGGAAGAACTGCTCCTCTTCGTACCCGGGGATCGGCTTATCCAGCATCAGGATGATGATTTCCGCAACCGTCATACCCAGATAGATCAGGTACAGGATGCGGCTCGTTACCCGGAGCTTGGATACCAGTTTGCCCACCTGTGGGCCGGGGCTCTCCGCCCGGAGCAGGTGCATGGACGAGCCATCATTGCTCTCCGGGATGAAAATCAGCACGAAAACCAGGATGCCCATGCCCCCAATCCAGTGGGAGAAGCTCCGCCAGAAGAGGGTGGAATGGGACAATGCGGTGATATCCTCCACGATGCTGGAGCCGGTGGTGGTGAAGCCGGACATCATCTCGAAACAGGCATCGATATAATTCGGGATCTCCCCATTGATCACGAAAGGGAGCGCTCCGAATGCGGTCATCACCATCCAAACCAGGGCGGTCAGGGCAAAGCCCTCTTTTTGGTAGAAAGTGTTGCGCTCCGGTTTTGGGATTTGTAGTGCAAAGCCCAGCACAGTAAGCAGAATGCACGGGGCAAGGAACGCCAGGATATGCTTTGCGGATTCCCGATATGCGATGCTGACAGCCAGGGGTGCCAGCATCAGTATCCCCTCCAGGATCATGATCTTGCCAAGGAGGGTACCTAATTTCTTATAATTCATGGCGCATCACCCTTATTCAAATGCATCGGTCAGGTCATCAAAATTCTTGTGGGTGGTGACCACGACTACATTGTCCCCCAGCTGGATGGTGGAATCACCGTTGGGGATGATGACTTCGTTTTCCCGAATGATGCAGGCGATGAGGCAATTTTTCTTGATTTTCAGCGCTTTGAGGGGCTTGTCATAAATGCGCTCCGGCTTCTTCGCTGCGAATTCCAGCGCCTCCACCTGGTTGTTGACCAGCTGATACAGGGTAAGTACATTACTGCCCCGGGAATTGGCCAGCGCCCGGGCGTAGCTGACGATGCGGCTGGCAACCACCCGCCGGGGGGAGACAGTATTGTCGATGCCCAGCTCGTCCAGCATGGTGAATAGATCGTCATTCTTGATTTGGGTGATGGTTTTGGGCACCCGCATTTTGTTGGCGAACATGGATACGATCATATTCTCCTCGTCGATATCCGTCAGGGCAACGAAAGCATCCATTGCTTCAATTCCCTCCTCAAGCAGCAGATCGTGCTTGGTGCCGTTGCCCCGGGTGACGGTGACACGGGGCAGGGTATCGGCCAGTTCTTCCGCCTTGGCGGAATTCTCTTCGATGAGTTTTACGCTGTACTTCTTCTGGGACAGGGTATCTGCCAGATAGTAGCCGATCCGTCCGCCGCCAACGATCATCACCTGCTTCACCGGGGAATTGATCAGCTTCGCTTCCTCCAGGAAACCGTTTAAGTTCCTTGCATCCGCCGTGATATGGATCCTGTCTTCCTCCTGGATGACGAAATGACCGCCGGGGATGCTCACCTGGCTGCCCCGCTGCACGGCGCACACCAGTACCCGGGAACGGAATTTCTGGCCGATGGAAATCAGGCTCTCGCCGATGAGGGCGCAACCTTTTTTTGCGATGATCTCCACCAGTAATACTTTTCCCTTGGCGAAATGCTCCATATGGCATACGGAGGGCAGGTTGATCAGGTTAAATATTTCTTCCGCCGTCTCCCATTCCGGATTGACCACCATGGAGATACCCAAATCATCTTTCATGTGGGCAATCTGGCTGCGGTAATCCGGGTTGCGTACCCGGGCGACGGTATGCCTGACCCCAAGGCGCTTGGCCACCATGCAGGCGAAGATATTCAGCTCGTCATTCCGGGTCAATGCAATGACCAGATTCGCATCGGGCACCCCGGCCTCCTGCTGGATATCCATCCGGGCGCCGTTGCCCACAACGCCAAAGATATCGTATCGCTCGATCAGATTCTCGACCAGTTCCCGGCGTTCGTCAATAATGGTGATGGTGTGGTCTTCCTGGGAAAGCCGCGCCAGAATGGTCTTGCCAATGCTGCCAAGGCCAATGATAATGATTTTCATAACCTCATCTCCATGATTGCTGTTCCCGTTGTTTCCGTACAATATAGCACAGTCCGCTAAAAAAAACAAGCCTCCCATAACCACGCTATCAGCAAAAACTGAGCAAGAGCGCAATTTTGATGATCTTTTTCTGTGAAAACGGGTTGCCATCCCCAGACGGCTGTGCTATAATTTGATTAAAACGTTTCGATGCTTGATTTTTCCATTTTTGGATGGCAAGACCATTTTATCCACCGGGACAGGAGGGAACCGTTATGACCATTGCGCAATGCTATCAGCAATTGGGGGGAGATTATTCCCAGGCGCTGAGCCGCCTGTCCAGTCCGGCACTGGTGGAGAGATTTGTGGGGATGTTCCTGAAAGATTCCAGCTTCGATGAGCTCTGCGCCGCCGTCCGGGCGGGGCAGACGGAGGCGGCTTTCCGTGCCGCCCACACCCTGAAAGGGGTCAGCGCCAATTTGAGCTTTGACCGGTTGCACCATTCGTCGAGCGATTTGGTGGAGCTTCTACGGGGGCGGCAGGGTTCGCTCCCACCGGAGACGGCTGCGATCATGGAGCGGGTCACGGAGGATTACCGTGCAACGGTGGCAGCCATCCGGGCGTTTCAGTCATAGGTTTTTGCCCATTTTCACCCGAACCGGGAAGAAAGAAGATGAATCGGATGCAGAAAAAACGAGTGCTTGTTGTGGAAGACAACGAATTGAATCGGGCGATGCTGTGCCAGATCCTGTCCCAGGAATACCAGATCCTGGAAGCGGAGAATGGCCGGGAAGCGCTGGAGATTCTGCGGGAATACCAAGACGGCATCTCCCTGGTTTTCCTGGATATGGTGATGCCGGTGATGGATGGCATTGCGTTCCTGGATCGTTTGCGCTCCGATAGCAGATTGTCTTTCGTTCCCGTGGTGGTGACGACCCAGAGTAGCTCCGAGGAAGATGAGGTCATCGCCCTTGCCCATGGAGCCACGGACTTTGTGCCCAAGCCCTACCGGCCAAAGATCATCCTCCACCGGGCGGCGAACCTGATCGCCCTGCGGGAGAATGCCGCCATGGTGAACCAGTTTATGTATGACCGGCTCACGGGACTGTATAGCCGGGAATATTTCTACCAAAAGGTACGGGAGTTCCTGGAAGAGAATCCCAACGAGAATTTTTCCATTGCCTGTGTCAATGTGGAGAATTTCAAGGTATATAATGACATCTTCGGCACCAGTGCCGGGGACGACACCTTGCGGAAAATCGCCGACCAGGTGCGGGAGATGGCCGTGGGTACCGGGCTGTGCGCCCGCTATGGGGCGGATCGGTTCCTTTGCCTGCGCACCCAGGAGGGATTGCAGAAATGGATGCACTCCGGCGGCCAGGAGATGGGGCTGAATCTGCGCAATATCGTGCTGAAATGGGGCATCTACAAGATCTCTGACCGGAGCGTGCCGGTGGAGAAGATGTGTGACCGGGCGTTCTTGGTGGCGGACAGCATCAAGGGGCATTATAACCAGTGGGTCGGCGTTTACGATGATGTATTGCGGGATCAGCTCCTGCGGGAGCAGGCGATTACCGAATCCATGGAGAACGCCCTGGAGCAGGGGCAGTTCGCCGTCTATTTGCAGCCCAAGTACTGGCTCCAGGATGATTCCCTGGCCGGGGCAGAGGCGCTGGCTCGGTGGCTCCATCCGGAGCTGGGCTTCATGAATCCGGGGGAATTCATCCCCCTGTTCGAAAAGAACGGATTTATCACAAAATTAGACCGCTATGTGTGGGAGCAGACCTGTAAATTGCTCCAATCCTGGCAGCGTAAGGGATTCCCGTCCCTGCCCGTGTCGGTGAACGTATCCCGGGCGGACGTATATCAGGAAGATTTGCCGGAAATATTGGCGGGACTGGTGAATCAGTATGGCATCGACCCCGGTCAGCTCCACCTGGAATTGACCGAAAGCGCCTATACGGAGAATCCGAACCAGATCATCTCCATGGTGGAGCGGCTGCGCCAGCGGGGCTTCGTGGTAGAGATGGACGATTTCGGGAGCGGCTATTCGTCCCTGAATATGCTCAACCAGGTGAAGCTGGATATCCTGAAACTGGATATGAAATTCATCCAGACGGAGACCGCCAAACCCGGAGAGATGAGCCTGATGCGGTTCGTGGTGAATCTGGCCAAATGGATGAACCTGAGCACCGTGGCCGAGGGCGTGGAGACCAAAGCGCAGCTGGAACGGTTGCGGGACGTGGGATGCGACTATGCCCAGGGGTATTATTTCTTCCGGCCACTGCCGGTGGCGGAATTCGAATCCCTGATGCAGCGGGAGCAGCAGAAGCAGCTCAGCGCCCTATACAGCTGAGATGGGAACATATATCGTTTATTTGCGGTGGAGGTCGTTTTCCGGCCTCTGCCGCTGTTTTTGAATTTCGTCTCCCCGGATGGGTTCGGCACAAGTTCGTGCTTGCCTATCCCGGGGAGATGAATTATAATGAGGATAAAGATTAAAAATACAGGAGGCTCCAGGATGGAATTTAAAATTCTTGCAGTGGGCGATGTTGTGGGTAACCCGGGGATGGAGCGGGTTCGCCGCCATCTTCGCCGACTGAAAAAGCAGACCGGGGCGGATTTCACCATCGTCAATGGGGAAAACGCCAGCGTGGTGGGCATTATGCCCAATCAGGCGGAGGATATCCTGGATGCCGGGGCGGATGTGATCACGCTGGGGAATCACAGCTTTGCCAAACGGGAGATCACCCCCTATCTGGATGAATCCAGATGCATCCTGCGCCCGGCCAATTATGCGCCCCAGGTTCCCGGCCGGGGATGGGGCGTGTACGAGAGCCGGTTCGGAGATGTGGCGGTGATCGACCTGGTTGGCCGGTGCGGCATGGACTATGGGCCGGACAATCCGTTCCTGATGATCGACAAAATATTGAAGCAGGTGGAGGCAAAGTTCATCCTGGTGGAGATGCACGCCGAAGCCACCTCGGAGAAATTGGCCATGGGCTATATGCTCGATGGTCGGGTCAGTGCCCTGTGGGGCACCCATACCCATGTGCCCACGGCGGATGCCCGGGTGCTACCCAAGGGCACCGGCTACGTCACCGATCTGGGCATGACCGGGCCGCAGGAGTCGGTTCTGGGCATTCGTCCGGAGCTGTCCATCGGCAAATTCCGGGGGGATCTGCCCCAGCGCTACCGCTGGGCGGAGGGCGCAACCAAGATGGAAGCGGTGCTCTTCACACTGGACAGCCAGACGGGTAAATGCCTCCGGGCAGAGAGGGTGGATCAATGGGACTGAGACTGCTGCATAGCGCCGACTGGCATTTGGGAACCCCTTTCCGTTCCCTGCCGGAGGAGAACCGGGAACAGCTCAGCAAAATACAGCTGGATATCCCACAGCGCATGGCGGAGATCTGCCAGCGGGAGGGATGCGACCTGGTGCTGCTGTCCGGTGACCTGTTCGATACTCCCACCCCCGATGGCTGGAGCGTGGAGGCGCTGCGCCGTGGGCTGGAGCGGTGCGCCGTTCCGGTGTGCATTTCTCCGGGGAATCATGATTTCTGCGCCGTGGATTCCCCCTGGGTCACGGAAATCTGGCCGGAGAATGTGCATATTTTTAAGGGCGATATGGAATATCTGGATTTCCCGGAACTGGATTGCCGGGTGTATGGTGCGGGGTACCGGAGCATGGACTGTTCGGCGCTGCTGGAAGATTTCTGCCCCTCCGGCGCTCGGCGCTGGAATCTGGGCGTGCTCCATGGTGACCCGGTGAATGCCAATTCTCCCTGCTGCCCGGTGACCGCCGCCCAGGTGAAGCGATCCGGGCTCAACTATCTGGCGCTGGGGCATATTCATGCCTCCGGCTCTTTCCGGACGGGGGAAACCCTGTGCGCCTGGCCGGGCTGCCCCATGGGGCGGGGCTGGGACGAGACCGGGGAGAAAGGGATGTATCTTGTGGATTTGGAGCAGACCGCCGAAATCCGTTGGCTCCCCCTGGATTATCCCCGCTTTTTTGACCTCACCGTGGAAATCGGCGAGGATCCGATGGGGGCACTGGAAGCGGCGCTGCCCCCGGCACAGAGCCGGAACCTGTACCGGGTGACCCTCACCGGGGAGGGGAGCGTGGATACCGGGGCACTGAAACGGCGCTTCCCCCATCTGGCGCTGCTGCTCCTGCGTGACGAGACCCGGCAGAAGTCCGACCCCTGGGCATTGGCCGGGGAGGACAGCCTCCGGGGACTTTATTTTGAGTTGCTCCGGCAGCGATCCCAGGAGCCGGGGCAGGAGGATATCGCCCAATTGGCGGCGACCCTTTCCGGGAAATTGCTCCGGGGGGAGGAGGTGGCGCTGCCATGAGAATCGAATCTATGACCGCAACTTTCGGCAAATTGGAGCATCAGACTTTGGTGCTCCGGCCGGGGCTGAATGTGGTGGATGCCCCCAACGAATGGGGCAAGAGTACCTGGTGTGCGTTCCTCCTTGCCATGCTCTATGGAATGGAGACCCGGACGAAATCCACCAAAAGCGCTCTGGCGGACAAGGAGCACTACGCCCCCTGGTCCGGCAGCCCCATGTCCGGGCGCATTGAATTGGTATGGAACGATCGCCGCATCACCATCCAGCGGACGTCCCAAAAACGGATTCCAATGAAGGAGTTCCGGGCTTACGAGACGGAATCCGGCCTGGAAGTGCCGGAACTCACCGGCACCAACTGCGGCCAGATGCTCCTGGGCGTGGAGCGCAGCGTGTTCCAGCGGGCGGGATTCATCCGCCAGTCCGGCATGGGCGTGACGGCGGACGATGATCTGCGCCGCCGCCTGAATTCCCTTGTGACCACCGGGGAGGAAAGTGACGACGGAGCGAAACTGCAAAAGGGCTTGCGGGAACTAAAAAATCGCTGCTGCCACAATCCCACCGGCCAGCTCCCCCAGGCACGGCGGCAACGGGAGCAGCTGATGAGCGCTCTAGAGGAGTGCCGCACCCTCCATGGCCAGCAGGAGCGCATTACAAAAATGCTGGAGGAGAATGCCGCCTTGCAGCATTCCCTGACCCGGCATCAAGCTTACCTGGACTACATGGATGCCCAGCGGGATTGGCAGCGGGTGCAATCGGCGAAAGAGAATGCGGATGCCGCCCAACTGCGCCTGAACCGGGCGGAGGCGGCCTGCTCCGGTTTGCCCGATCAACAGGAGATTGAAGAAAAATTGCGCTCCATTCAGCAATTGCGCAAAAAGATCTCCGCATTTCAGCAGCAGCGCATCCCCGATGCGCCCATCCCGCCCCAGGGCAGATGCTTCGACGGGCTCACCGGGGAGCAGGCCGTGCATCGGGCGCAGACGGATACACGGGCTTACCGGGGGAGGGGAAGCAAGGGGGTCTTTGCGTGCCTCGGTGTGCTCTGCCTGGTGCTTGGGGCAGCGTTGGTATTGCTCCGGCAATCCCTGGTTGGCGCAGTGGTGACTTTCGGTGGTGTGGCGCTGCTGACCGCTTTTGCCATGGCCAGCCGGAAGCAGTCGGAAATGCGCAGGGAGTTGATTCGCCGCTACGGCGGCCTGCCCCCAGAGCAGTGGCAGGAGAAAGGGGAGGAATACGCCGCCGCAATGGAGGCATTCCGCCGCCGGGAGGAAATCTACCGCAACGAATTGCTTGACCGAACCCGCCGGCAGCAGGAGCTGCAACAGCAGATAGAGGCGCTGTGCGCCGGGCGGGGGATGGAACAATGCTGGAGCGATTGGGAGCGGGCGCACGCCAGCCGGATGGAGCTGGATGCCGCCCGGAATCACGCCGCTCTGGCCGCCGGACAATACGAATCCCTGAAAGCCATGGCACGTCCCCTGCCGGAGGAGTGCCCCCTTTCGTCCCGGACGGAAAGCCGGGAGGAGACCCTCCAAAAACTTTCCGCTGCCCGGGCGCAGGAGCGACAGCTGCGCAGTGCCCAGGGGCAGAGCCAGGGAAAACTGGAGACGATGGGGGACGAGCAGACATTGCTGAACCGCCTGAAAGCGCTGGATGAACGCATTGCCCAATTGCAGCGCTGGGAGGCTGCGCTGGATCTGGCGCAAAGCGCCCTGACCCAGGCAACGGAGGCGTTGCAGCGCCGCTTTGCTCCCCAGATTTCCGCCCGGGCGCAGGAGATGCTCAGCCAACTCACCGCCGGGAAATATGACCGGCTGAACCTGGATGCAGACCTGACCCTCCACTGCGCCGGTTCCGATGAGGATGTCCTCCGGGAGCCATTGTGGCGCAGTGACGGCACGTCGGATCAGCTTTACCTTGCCCTGCGGCTGGCGGTTGCCCGGGAACTTACCCCGGAAGCGCCGGTGATACTGGACGATGCCCTGGTGCGATTCGATGATGCCAGAGCGGCGGCAGCACTGGACTTGCTCCAATCCATCGGGGAGCAGACCCAGGTGATCCTCTTCTCCTGCCAAAGCCGGGAGAAGACCATGCTTTCCCAGAAAAATTAACCTTTCATATAATACATCCCGATCCTGTCCCGCATTTCGTAATAATGGGCCAGTTCCCGCCAGCCCATCCCCGTGGAGGAACCGGCATAGAGGGCAATTCGGGTATCCGGCAGACCATGCTGTACCATGGCTGCCGGATTTTGTCCGCCCACCCAGGGGACGTGATGGATGCCGCCCCACCATAGATTCTTCAGCCATGTCATTTGCGCAATGGGCGTGGGGTCGCCATAGGTGTAGCCCAGATTCAGGTCTTCCAACCCGCTGCACCCCAGCAGGGGGGAGTAGTCCCTGACCGGGGTGACGAACAGCTCCAGATAGCATAGTTTTTTCAGCCCCGCCAGGGGGGAAATATCCCGGACTTGGGTATCCGCCAGCACCAGGTAGCGCAGCCGGGGCATATTCTGCGCCCAGTTACAGTGACGGATCCAACAGTGCCCCAGGTCGATGCACTCCATATCCGTGCAGTATTTCAGCTCGTCCGCATCGCTGCCCCCGATGAGCTGCCCGTGGGTAATGGGAGCGAACCAGGTGTCGTCCGTCCGGGCGGAGAGCGACCCCAATTTCACCCGCCAGACGAAGCGGATCATGGGATAGCGCTGGGTCAGGGTGGCCATGGTCTTGCTGCTTAGGCCGCAGTCACATAGGATCAGCTTGCGCAAATGGGGCAGGTAGTGAATCAATTCCTCAATTTTCTCCGTGCCATCCATGGGAATTCCGGATAAGTCCAATTCCTGTACATCGGTGGAAAAGATAACGTCCCCCCATTTTTCCTCCCAGATGAAAGAGATGCCCGGGTAATCGGATGCCATTTGCCGTGCCTGCTTACCGGTTATGCCCGTTCGGCGCAAATCCAGCTGACGAAGATTTGGCAGCAGCCCCATTGCATTGCGAATCTGCGCCCCGGTGCATTCCCCCGGGGCGATTTCTTCCGCCTGACCGCTGATGCAGATTTCCCCCAGGGAAAGACTGTATTCTACATTGCATTCCGGCCTCTTTGCCGCCAGGGACAGTAGCTGCGCATAATCCCGGCAATGCTTCCCGTCCACCCGCCGCAACCGGGGCAGGGCGCACAGCGCTTCCACGTCCCCGTCCGTTAACCGCCGCACCTGGACGGCGGAGGCATCGCCGGAGATGCTTCCCCCCTGAAAGGCCAGTTCCCATAGGATACGGGCATCCCCGGCGGCATTTTGCAGCAGCGCGAGCTCTTTCGGATTTAACCCTGTGCCCCGCAGATCGATCCAACGCAGATTGGGGAAATGGCGGAGCTTGCCGATTTCCCGGGGCAGCCCATCCGGAAAAGCCAGGACGGTGGCGGAACGGTCATAAACTTTTCCGTCCAGAATAAGATGATCTTGCCGGAATTCCCTATGCCAGAGCGCCACGGCAAAAGCAACCGCAAGGAATCCCAAAAGGCGCTTTGCGTTGCTCAATTTAAATTCGATCATTTTTCCCCCTTATAATGTAGGGGACGGGTTTCCCGTCCCTCTTGATCTGGGATGTTCACGGGCTAATGTCGTCAACTTAAGTGCAGCAACACCTACGAAACCCTTTCAGGGGAGGAAAAAGGCACTCTGTTTCGCTACCTGTTCCAACCTCCTCCCGTAATGGTAGTATGCACCACGGGGGCGAAAAGGGAGATGGCAAAATATGGGCAAAAAGGCTTGACGGCAATGGATTTCGGTTGTATGATAATGCAACAAATGGATATAAAGAAGTGAGCAAATGAAAAAGAATGAATATCTCCTGGGGGTGCGCCGGGGGCTGCCCGTGGGGCTGGGGTATTTCTCCGTCAGTTTCGGATTCGGGGCAATGGCCGTATCCAAGGGGCTGAGCGTGACCCAGGCCACGCTGATCTCTGCAACCAATCTGACCAGTGCCGGGCAATTCGCAGGACTTTCTACCATTGTGGAAAATTCCGGCCTCTGGATGATGATCCTGACGCAACTGATCATCAATAGCCGCTACGCCCTGATGAGCCTGGCGCTGAGCCAGCGGATGGGGGCGGAAATCGGACTGCTGCCCAGGCTCTGCATCGCATTCATCAATACGGATGAGGTCTTCGCTCTGGCCATGGCCAGGGAGCATAAGCTTACCGTGCCATTCCTCTATGGCCTGGGGCTGCTGCCCATTGCCGGGTGGGTATCCGGTACACTCTTCGGGGCGCTGGCCGGGAGCATCCTGCCCTCTTCTATCCGCACCGCCCTGGGGGTAATGCTGTACGGTATGTTCGTGGCCATTGTCATCCCCCCGGCGAAGAAAGAACGGCCGGTGGCGCTTGTGGTGCTGCTGGCCATGGGGTGCAGCTGCCTGTTTGCCTGGGTGCCCGCCCTGGCGCAGGTACCCAAGGGAATGCCCATTGTGATCTGCACCGTTGTTGCTGCCGCTCTGTGCGCATGGCTGTTTCCAGTGGAGGAGAAAGAATGAATATTTATGCGTATATTGCCGCTATGGCACTGACGACCTATCTGGTGCGGATGCTGCCACTGACCGTTTTTCGCAAACCCATCCGCAGCCGCTTCGTCCGCTCGTTCCTGCATTATGTTCCCTATGCCTGCCTGACGGCCATGACTTTTCCGGCGATTCTGGGAGATACGGCATCGTGCATCAGCGGTGCTGCCGCACTGGTTGTTGCGGTGGCGCTGGCCTACTGGGGGCAGAGTTTGATCGTGGTTGCGCTGGCCAGCTCCGCTGCGGTGTTCCTTGTGGAGCGGTTGCTGGGGCTGCCGATTTGATGGGCGCAATCTTAAGATTTCATTGAAATTAACTGGAAATGATTGACTTTTATTCGGTCATCTGATATACATACACGGTGCTTTTCCGGGTAGCTTTGGAGGGATGGCGGATGAATTCCTGGGAAATACTATTGCTGGGTGCGGGGCTGAGCATGGATGCATTTGCCGTCTCCCTTTGCAAGGGACTGGCTGTGCAGCGGGCGGACGGACGAACCGCCCTCACCTGCGGTGCATGGTTCGGCTTTTTTCAGGGGTTGATGCCGGCCATCGGCTTCTTCCTGGGTAAACTCTTTGCCGCCGCCATCCAGGCGTTTGACCACTGGGTCGCTTTCGGCCTGCTGGTGCTGGTGGGCGGGAATATGATCAGGGAAGCCTTCGACCCGGACGAGTCCGGTGATGCCTCCGCCGCCCTCTCCCCCGGGGCAATGCTGCCCCTGGCAGTGGCGACCTCCATCGATGCCCTGGCGGTGGGGCTGTCCCTGGCGATGGTGGAGGGGGTGCACCTTTGGTGCTGCGTAAGCACCATCGCTGTTACCACTGCTCTGCTCAGTGGCGCCGGTGCAATCGTCGGCGGCACATTCGGGAGAAAAATGGAAACGAAAGCGCAGCTTGTTGGAGGGCTTGTTCTGATCCTGCTGGGATGCAAGATGCTGCTGGAAGGTTTGGTGGGGTAAAAATGAAAACGAAAGCAAAGAATATTTACCTGAGATGTGCACTGGCCGCCGTGATTCTCCTGCTGTGCTTTATCTGGGGCAATTCCCTGCTGCCCGGTGAAGAATCGGGGCAAATCAGCGGCGGATTGCTGGCCTGGCTGCGGGGGCATTTTCGGCTTTTTGCCGGGCTGCCGGAGGTAGTTCTGCGGAAAATTGGCCACGTGTCGGAGTTTGCCGCCCTGGGGCTGTGCCTGGGCTGGCTGTTTTTCAATGCCGGTTCCGTGGGAGTGCACCGGCTGACCATGCCGCTGCTGGCGGGGATGGCCGCCGCCAATATTGACGAGACCATCCAGTATTTCCGCCCCGACCGGGGGCCAAGTGTGATCGATGTATGGATCGATGTGGGCGGCGTTTGCATTGGGCTCTGCCTGTGGCTGCTGTTGCGAAAAATCATAAAATGGAAAGGAAAACGAAAATGAAGAAATTTACGCTCATTCTCCTGGCGGCGATTTTGCTCCTGGAATGTGCCGGTTGTGTGCAGAAGTCCACCCCAAAGGCGACCTTGGAGGGAACCACGGGGGAGATCATGGACAAGCTCTATGCTACTCATACCCCCGTTGACCTGTACCTGGAAACCAGGGAGCTGGATATCAGCGATGCCGATGGGGTTCGCCACAATCTGGGGCTGGAAAACGGCGAAGCGCTGAGCCAGTGTAGTCTCTCCGAGCCCATGATGGGCAGCCAGGCATATTCCCTGGCCATTGTGCGGGTAAAGGACGGCGCAGATACCGAAAAAGAAGCGAAAGAAATTTATGACAATGTAAATATGCGCAAATGGATCTGCGTGGAGGCGGACGTGAAGACCGTTGCCTATTATGGCGATGTAATCATGATGTATATGGTCAATTCTGAATTCACCGATGTGCCCACGGCGCAGTCCATCCAGGATGCTTTCCGCACGGTCTGTGGCGGGGAAATCACGATCGTTGGATAATCAATCATAAATGAATCACGGCAGCGCCCATTGATTTGAGCCGCTGCCGTTTTTTACAGAGGGTGAAAGAATGCTTTTTTCCGGATTGACCTTTCTCTATTTCTTCCTGCCAACGGTGGTGGCCGTGTATTTCGCCGTTCCGGGGAAATGGAGGAACGGGGTACTGCTCCTGTTCAGTCTGCTTTTTTATGCCTGGGGGGAACCGAAGCTGGCCTGGCTGATGGTGGTGACCATTGGGGCGTTCTACCTGTGCGGTTTGGCCATCGGAAAGAGCGCAAGCGAACGGGGGAAGAAGATTTGGCTGACGGTTTCCGCTGCGCTGGGTGTTGGGCTGTTGATCCTCTTTAAATATGCGGACTTCTTTATCCAGTCGTTCAATTCCCTTTTGGGGACGGACATCCCTGCGCTTCGTCTGGCGCTGCCCATCGGCATCAGTTTTTATACTTTCCAGTGCATCAGCTATACGGTGGACGTTTACAGGGGGGATGCGGCGGTGCAGCGTGATCCCGTAGCTTTCGGGTGCTATGTTTCCCTGTTCCCCCAGCTCATCGCCGGCCCCATTGTCCGCTATACCCAGGTTGCCCGGGAATTGGCGCACCGGGAGCATACGCTGGAACAGTTCGCCGGGGGGCTGAGGCGATTCCTCTTCGGTTTGGGGAAGAAAGTGCTGCTGGCCAACCAGTTGGGGGAATTGACCCAGCTCTACCGGGACTGCAATGAGAAAACGGTGCTCTTTTGCTGGCTGTATACCATTGGGTTTACGCTGCAAATCTATTTCGATTTCTCCGGCTATTCGGATATGGCCATCGGTCTGGGGCAGATTTTCGGGTTCCATTTCCCGGAGAATTTTAACTATCCTTTCCTCAGTTCCAGCATTACCCAATTCTGGCGGCGGTGGCACATGACCCTTGGGGGCTGGTTCCGGGACTATGTCTACATCCCCCTGGGTGGCAACCGGGTGAGGAAAGGGCGCTGGGTATGCAATATTCTGCTGGTCTGGATGCTGACCGGGCTATGGCACGGGGCAAGCTGGAATTTCGTGCTGTGGGGGTTGGTATTTGCGGCATTTTTGCTGCTGGAGAAAGCCGTCCCCGCCCTGACCCGTCTGCCCCGGGGCATCGCCCAGGGGTACGTGATGACGGTGGTCGTAATGAGTTTCGTACTGTTCAATGGGGAGAATCTGGCGCAGGTCGGTTCCGATTTCGCTGGGATGTTGGGTCTCGGGGGGCTGCCGGTGGCGAATACCCAGGCAATCTATCAGCTGCGCAGTTTCGCGCCCCTGCTTGCGGCGGGGTGCATCGGGGCAACGCCGCTGCCGAAGCGCTGCGGCGGGGCGATGGAGCGGCGATGGCCGTGGCTTGCGACCGCCGCCATGGTGGCGCTGCTGCTGATTTGCACGGCGTACCTGGTGGATGGGTCGTTCAATCCGTTCCTCTATTTCCGGTTTTAAGCGGTTGCGCATTTTCCTCCCCTGAAAGGGTAATGTTGCCAACTTAAGGTTCGATACGGTAGCGCCCCTTGTCCCCCTCTTTGAGGGGGATGTCGGCCGAACAGGCCGACAGGGGGAGTGTCGTTGGTATTTTTGAGCATTTACCATTCATTATAGGACACTCCCTCAGTCAAAATCGGTTCCGAAGAGCCGATTTTGACAGCTCAGCCTAAAGGCATGGCTTCGCACACCTCTGAGAGGGAGCCAAGGGGGGGCTGCGCTTAAGTTGACGACATTACTTTTCAGGGGGGCAAAAGGACTCTATCCCATTCCATTTCACGATACCGGGAGGTTTGAAAATGAAAAAGAAGAATGCCCTCTCCGTTATTTTGCTTGCGGCGGTGTGGCTGGGGCTGGCGGTGGCGATGTGGCTGAGCCCGCAGGGGGAAATCTCCGATTCCGAACGGCGCAAACTGCAACAGCGCCCGGTGTTGACCACCCAAGGGCTGCTGGATGGGCGGTATATGACCCAATTCGAGACTTATTGCCAGGATCAGTTCCCCCTCCGGGAGGAATTCCGGAAACTGAAAGCCCAATTTAACCAGAAAATCGTCCGCCGACTGGATAATAACGGGATCTATATCACGGGCGGTATGGCCGCTCAACTGGAATATCCGTTGAATCCCAATTCCGTCCAAAGGGCTGTGGATAAATTCAATCAGATTTACCGGGAATATTTGCAGCAGAGCGAGAAAATTCTCTTCTCCATCGTGCCGGACAAGGGCTATTATCTGGCCGCCCCCAACGGCTACCCAAGCATGGACTATGATGCGATGTTCGATGCTTTCCGGAGCCTGGGTTGGGCGCAGTACGTCGACCTGACGGCGGCGCTGGACGAAAGCTGCTACTACCGGACGGATACTCACTGGCGGCAGGAGCTGATACTGGATGCGGCGGAGCTGATCGCCGGGGCACTGGGAATCGACATCCGTGACGAAGTTTATGAACTGACGGCGGTGGAGCGCCCTTTCTACGGGGTCTATTACGGCCAGGCGGCGCTGCCCATGGAGCCGGAGACCATGTATCTGTTGCAGAGCGATACCCTCAGGGGCTGCACCGTGACCAATTACGATACCGGCGAAACTTCCTCCATTTATAATATGGACAAGGGATCCAGCCGGGATTTGTACGATGTCTTCCTCTCCGGCGGTGTTGCTGTAATGACGGTGGAGAATCCCAGCGCCCAAACGGAGCGGGAGCTGGTGATCTTCCGGGATTCTTTCGGCAGCAGTTTGGCGCCGCTGCTGGTGCCGGGGTACAGCAAGGTGACACTGGTGGATATCCGGTATATTGCACCGGAAAAAATGGGGGAATATGTGGATTTCCGGGGGAAAGACGTACTCTTCCTTTACAGCACGCTGGTACTGAGTCAGAGCTCTGTTTTGAGGTGAATAAAAGAAAAAACAAGGCAGGAACCGGACGAAAATCCGGCTTCTGCCTTGCTTTGTTTTTTACGATTGATCCATATAGGGCATTCCCAGATAGTCCCGCATATCGTAATAGTTTTGCAGACTGCGCCAGCCGCCGCTGGAGGTGCCCAGTGCGGTGGTAACGACACGGGTGTTGGGCAGGGAATTGATCAGCAGCTGCTGATCGGCATAGCTGTAATCGGGGGCGAACAGATTTTTTAGCCAGGTCATCTGGGCGATGGGCGCCAGATCGGAATTCCACATATGGTCACCGATGTGCAGATCCTCCAGTGCGGTGCAGCCCAGCAGAGGGGAAAAATCATGGACGATGCCGTGATCCAGCTCTAAGTAGATCAGCTCCTTGCAGTTGCTCAGGGGGGTGATGTCCTCCACCTGGGTCCAGGCCAGGATCAGATACTTCAGATGGGGCATATAGGCGGCGAAATCAATGGTCTTCACATTGGAGTGGCCGATATCAATGCACACCATATCTTCGCAGAAACGCAGATCGTAGACGTTCTTTTCTTCGAAATAGTATTCCCCCTGCTTGATGGGCATGAAATAGGTCTCGTCGGTGCGTGCCTTGCATTTGCTGGTGAAGATGATCGTCCAGACCACCTTGTATTCGCTGCGCACCTCATCCCGATAGGCGGCCATATCCTCGTTCTCGATGCCGGTGCTGTCCACGATCAGCTTTTCCAGATTGGGGAAGAGGGCGCCGATGCGCTTCGCTTCCTCGATGGAGCCGATGGGCTGGCCGGAGATATCCACCTCCGTGGCATCGCCGGAGAAAGTCGCCCCACAGGCGGTCACATCCCAGTGGATATCCACATTGGGGTATTCTGAGCGCAGTTGGGTCAGCTGTGCACCGGTGGCCTGGGGATCGTGAATGGTCAGCTCCTTTAGGTTCGGCATGGCGGCCAGTCCGACGGACAGCTCCTCATATCCGGCACCGGTGATGTCCATTTCCGTGGCATCGGAGGAGATTTCCGTCCCGGCGATGGAGGTCAGTGTCGTTACCTCCCATTCCGGGTGGGATTGCGCCAGCTGCTGCAACAGGCTGTATTCCCGGCAATTCTGACCGTCCACTTTGGTCAGGCAGGGCAGCGCCTCCAGCATGGGGATATCCTCACGGCTCAGGGAGGTGAGGGTCACGGTGGTGGTATCCGGCGTGTAGCGGTCTGCGCCAACGGGGACGGTATAATGGAACGTGACTTGCGGATATTGGGTATAGGCTTTTGCCAGGGCGACATAATCCGTGCAGCTCTGTGCATTCACCGTTTCCAGCTCCGGGAAGTAGGCCAGGGTGGCCACATCGGAAAGAGCCAGCCAATCTATGGTGATCTCCCGGGAATCGCTGGAGAAGTAGCTCCCGGATATGGGAACGCTCCACAGGATCTGGGTTCCGGGGATCTTGCGGCCAAGGGTATCGAAATCCTCTATGCTGATGGCACGGTCACGCAGATCCAGTTGAGCCTGCCCTTTCGGGAAAAGCTGCCAACCGACAATCACATAGTCCTTCGTAATAAAGAAACTGGCAACGAAAATGACGACCAGTGCGATCACCAAAATGGTGGCGAAAATGGTGCTGGTCATTTTTCTGTTTCTCATGTTTTTCTCCTTTGAAATGTGCTGTTTGCGATCTATTATGCACCCCAAAAAGGAAAAAGTCAAGTATACCCGGCGAATTCACTTGTCTTCCCGGGTGAGGGATTTTGGAATCGTGATGGTGAGGACGATTTGACTGTCCGTCTCCCGCCGCTCGGATACGGCGGGGATACCGCTTTGCTGCATCCTGGAGAGGGAAGCGGTGAGATTGTTCAGGAATGCCCCAACATTGGTTCGCTGCGGGGCATCTTCTTTCCCTTTCAGCAATTGCTGGATGTATTTCTCCGTCTGGGCAACGCTCATTGCATGGCGGCTGATTTGGGCAATGGCGCTGAGTTTTGCCGGTTCCTCTTTCAGCTTTAGCAGCGCCCGGCCGTGGCGCTCGGTTAGTTTCCCCTCCCGCAGAGCATCCAGTACGGCATCGCTGTGCTGTAAAAGACGGAGCTTGTTGGCGATGGCGCTTTGGCTCTTGCCCAGGAGCCGGGCGGCCTGCTCCTGGCTCAGCTCCCCCAGCTCCATCAGGTGGCGGATGCCTCTGGCTTCTTCAATAAAGTCCAGATCCTGCCGCTGCAAATTTTCCACCAATGCGGCCATGCCGGATTCCCGGTCATCCATCTGCATCACGATGCAGGGAACTTCCGTCAGTCCCGCCATCATGGCTGCCCGCAGCCGCCGTTCCCCCGCCACCAGTTCGTAGCCGTTGCCCACCCGCCGGACGGACAGGGGCTGCAAAATGCCGTGCTGCCGGATGGAATCGGCCAGCTCCCCCAGCCCTGCTTCGTCAAATATCTGGCGGGGTTGCGCCGGATTGGGGCGAAGCCCCTTGGGCGGGAGGAAGATCACCCGCCCGGATTCCAGATAGGTTTTCAGTTTCTGACATTGCATCGATCCTGGCCTCCTTTAGTACCTGTTGCATATCGCTACCAGTATACCCGCCCAGGGATGGAAAAGCCCACGAATTGGGGCTTCCGCTGGATTAAAATAGACCCATCGGAACGAGATAAGGGGAGGCGAAACGCCTCCCCTTGAGGATATTGAAGATCAATGCTCTTTGCGCACATCCTCCCGGCGGCTGCGCTTGGCAACGTAGAGCTGATTGTCCGCCTGGACGGTTGCCTCCCGGAAATCCTCATAATTGCGAAGGGTGAACGGATGGAAGCCCACGGACAGGCCGATATAGTATGGCTTGCCGCAGGTGTCGTTCGTCCGCTGGCAGGCGGCGGCCAGCCTTGAGCGGAAGAGGTTAGGGAATTCCGGATTGTTGGTCAGCACCAGGCAGACGAATTCGTCCCCACTGACCCGAGCCAGTTTGTCCCCCTCCCGGATGCATTCACGCAGGATGGTGGCGCAGGTGGAGATGGCGAAATTCCCCTCCGGATGGCCGAAATAGTCGTTGATTTGCTTCAAATGGTCGAGATCGCAGTACATCACGAAAGCATCCCGGGGCGTACTGTCTTGGCACAGGTGCTTGATGCTGCTGGTCAGACCCCGCAGATTTAACAGCCCCGTCAGCTGATCGTATCCCGCCAGGGTATCCAGTTCCCGGTTGCGGGCACGGATGGCCTCCATATCCCGGGTCATTTGGTAGCGGTGCATCTCCTGCAATTTGCTGATCTCCAGATATTGCAGGGACAGTCCCAACTGCAAACTGACCACATAGAAGAATGCCAATTCGTCCGACGGTACTTCGCAGGCCAGCAGACCATATTGCCGGTCACCGGAGAACAGCAGGAAGCACATGAACTGGTGCGCCTTGCCGTCATCCGTCAGCTGGGCGATGCCCCGCTCCGGGGTGACGTGGGGGCGGTCATAGGTCTGGTAGGCGAAGCTCTTGCCGTCCCGGCAGTAGGCCGCCAGATACAGATTGTCCGGGCAGCTCCATTCGCTCCTGCCATCGTAGCTGAGGGAGTGATCCAGCAGGAAGAGATAAGCCGTCTTGGCTTTCAGCAGCCGCAATTTCTCCATCATCTGGAAGCAGTACTCCGCTTCGTTCTGCACGCAGTCGTTCAGGTCACGTGCCATCATGGGAATGAACCAGGATTTTCCCTGGAATTCGGCGAATCGCTGCTCCCGCAGGGCGGCCTCGGTGCGCATCCTTACCAGTTGGGTGGCGGCCTCCTGGGGAGTTGCACCCTGGCGCTGCCGGGCTGCGCAGCCGCAGGATTCCCGGGGCAGGATCCGCACGGGGAACCGCCCATCGGAGACCGGCTCCCCCCGGAGGATTTTGCCCATGTCCGTCATGGCCTGGTAGCCGATGCCGTAGGCATCCTGCAATACGGAAGCCAGGGGCGGGTCGAGCTTCTCAGAGAAGTCGCCTCCGTCGAATCCAGTGATTTTTAAATCCGTGCCGATGCGGATGCCCCGCCGGCGGCATACCTGGTAGCAGGCGGCGGCCATCTCATCATTGGCGAAAGAGAATGCATCCGCATCCGGGTTCTCATCCAGCACCCGTTCGATCTCCCTTTCCGCATAGCTGGAAAAATCTCCCTGGCCGATCATGCTTTCGTCCACCGGCAGACCGTGGCGCTCCATGGCATCCAGGTACCCCTGATACCGCTCGATGGCATCGGTATTGCGCTTGGGGCCACGCATGAACAGGATCTTCTTGCAGCCGTGAACCTCAATCAGGTGTGTGACCATATCGTACATCCCCTGATAGTTGTCGGCGATGAGATTGTGGCAATTGGGCAGATCCACCTTTTCCGATACGATCACCAGTGGGCGGCTATTGTAGCGCTGGATGAAGTCGGAGGAATCGTCCCGGTTCAGGTGGAAGCCGACGGTGCCATAGCCGATGATGAAACTGTCCGCCCCGCTGATGCGGCAGTAATCATGGATGGTATTGAACTGATAGTCATATACATTGCTGCTGAAATCCCCCAGGATGCTCTGGAAGAAAGGCTTCGTATGCATCCGCAGGAAGAAAAAGGCATTGATATCCTCTTCCTTTGCCCGGGAGATCATGCCCCGGATCATTTCCCGGGGGAAGAAAGAGTGGACACCGCCGATCATGATGCCAACGGAAAATCGTTTTTTGTTGTCCATGACATTACCTCTTTTCTTGCTTTTTGCGGTAGTGGGTTTTCCCTCCCCTGAAAGGGGAGGTGGCAGCGCCCTTAGGCGCTGACGGAGGGGTTTTGCAGCAGGCAATTGCCTTCTATCGAAAGCCAATGCGGAAACATACCGCAGTAAAACCCCTCAGTCATAATCGGTTGCGAAGAGCCGATTATGACAGCTCCCCTTTCAGGGGAGCCAAGGGATGCTCTATCTCATTTCCTTTTACCATCCATCCTAGGACATTCCCTCCGCCCCTGCGGGGCGCCTCCCCCAAAGGGGGAGCCAAGAGGGCTGCGCTTAAGCTGCTGACATTACTTCGTGAGGGGAGTGCCCTGCCATGGATGGCAGGGCGTGTGAAAAATGGCGGATTCTTGCGGCGTTTTGGCACGCATTTTCATACACTATAACTATAACAGATTTTATTATAAAAATCTACCATTTTTTGGCAATTATAAATATTATTTTTGCATAACTGCATTGCTGTTGCTGAAATGGTGCCCAGCGGCGGAAAAAGTTCCGTTTTCCTGAGAAAAGCTTGCAAAATGCCCATTTTAGATAATTGCACATGGATGAAGCGCCGGGGGCGAAATTTTTGTATCAATAGCAGAATTCGGCGCCGGGCGTTGACAAACCGGGGGCGGTGATGTAAAATTTCAATTTGGGGGAGACTGTATTTTTGCGCATTTTGTGCCGCTTTCCCCGGAAGAAATGTTGTTATTTGATACCGCTTCGGCGGAGACAAACAGGAGGATTTTCACCATGGAAAAGCTTCAGCAGCTCTACGAGGGCAAGGCCAAGAAGGTCTTCGCCACCAACGATCCCGAGAAACTCATCGTCTCCTACAAGGACGATGCCACCGCATTCAACGGCCTGAAAAAGGGCACCATCCAGGGCAAGGGCGTGATCAATAATCAGATGTCTAACCGCCTCATGGCCTACCTGGAGAAGCAGGGTGTGCCCACCCATTTCCTGGAGGAGATCAACGAACGGGAGACCATCGTGAAGAAAGTCTCCATCGTCCCGCTGGAAGTCATCGTCCGCAATATCTCCGCCGGTTCTTTCGCCAAGCACTATGGCGTGGAAGAGGGGATCGTATTCGACCAGCCCACCATCGAATTTTCCTATAAGAATGACGAATTGGGTGATCCGCTGCTCAATCGCTACCATGCCCTGGCGCTGAAACTGGCCACCGCCGAGGAGATCGATACCATTGAGCGCTACGCATTCAAGGTAAACGAAGTGCTCAAAGCGTTCTGGCTCTCCGCCGGGGTGACCCTGGTGGACTTCAAGCTGGAGTTCGGCCGCCTGAGCGACGGCACCATCGTCCTGGCTGACGAGATCAGCCCGGATACCAGCCGCCTGTGGGATGTGAAGACCCAGGAGAAGCTGGATAAAGACCGCTTCCGCCGGGATATGGGCGGCGTGGAAGAAGCTTATGCCGAAATCATGAAACGTATGGAAGAAACGCTGAAATAAGGGGAAAATTATGAGTAATTGTGCAATCGTAGGAATCAACTGGGGCGACGAGGGCAAGGGGCGCATGGTGGATCTGCTCACCAGCGACTATGATATCGTCGTCCGCTATCAGGGCGGCGGCAACGCCGGCCACACCGTCATCAATGAATATGGCAAATTCGCCCTGCATCTGCTGCCCAGCGGCATTTTCCGCCCCGGCGTTGTGAACATCCTGGGCAATGGCGTGGCGCTGGATCCGGAGAACCTGTGGAACGAGATTGAACAGGTGCGGGCTCAGGGCGTGAGCCTGACCCCGGATAATTTGAAAATCAGTGACCGGGCATCGCTACTGATGCCCTGGCACCGGGATCTGGACGGGCTGGAAGAAGCCCGCCTTGCGGATAAAAAATTCGGCTCAACCAAGCAGGGCATCGCCCCCTTCTACGCCGACAAATTCGCCAAGAAAACCGTTCTGGCCGGGGAGCTGCTATACCCGGAGCATCTGAAAGCCCATCTTGCCGACCTGCTGGAATGGAAGAACCTGACCCTGACCCGGGTATACGGTGCCGAGCCCGTCACCATGGAGGATCTGGAAAAATGGCTGGATGACTACTGCGAGAAGATCAAGCCTTTCGTCTGCGATACCGGTGTCTTCCTGCGGGATGCCCAGGCAGCGGGCAAGAGCATCCTCTTCGAGGCACAGCTGGGCGCCCTGCGTGACCTGGACTACGGCATCCATCCCTATACCACCTCCTCCAACCCCATTGCAGCCTACGCCCCCGTGGGTTCCGGTATGCCCAATGTAAAGATTGACGAAGTCGTTGGCGTGGTCAAGGCATATTCCAGCTGCGTTGGTGAGGGATCGTTCACCTGCGAACTCTTCGGCGAAGAGGCGGACAAGCTCCGGGAAGCCGGATTTGAATACGGTGCGAAGACCGGCCGCCCCCGCCGTGTGGGTCCCATCGACATCGTTGCCACCCGCTATGGCGTTCGGTGCCAGGCGGCCACCAATATCGCCCTGACCAAGATGGATGTCATGGGCTACCTGGACAAGATCCCCGTCTGCGTTCAGTACGAGGTCAACGGCCAGAAAACGGACGAATTCCCCTTCCCCTGCCTGCTGGATGAGGCGAAGCCCGTGATGGAATATCTCCCCGGCTGGAAATGCGACATTTCCTCCGCCCGGAAATGGGAAGACCTGCCCAAGGAAGCCCAGGACTATGTGCTCTACATCGAGCAGAAGATCGGCTGCCACATCGGCTATGTGTCCGTCGGCCCTGAGCGGGACAGCATCATTGTCCGCTGAGCGGCGCCATTCTTGGAAGAATAGGAGAATCATATGACCGACCGTTATGAATCCCCCCTGTCGTCCCGCTATGCATCGGAATATATGCTGCATCTTTTCTCCGCTGAGACCAGGATCCAAACCTGGCGCAAGCTCTGGGTATCCCTGGCCAAAGCGGAGCACGCCCTGGGGCTGCCCGTAACCCAGCGCCAGGTGGAGCAGCTGGAAGAGCACCTGACGGATATCGATTTCGCCGTGGCCGCCGCCCGGGAGAAAGAGGTGCGCCATGATGTGATGGCGCACGTGTATGCCTATGGCCTGGTCGCCCCGGAGGCGGCGGGCATCATCCATCTGGGCGCCACCAGCTGCTACGTGACGGACAATGCGGACGTGGTCGTTTACCGGGACGGATTGCGCTACCTGCGGGGGCAATTGCTGAAAGTGGTGAAGAATCTTTCGGCTTTCGCCGACCAGTATAAGGCCACCCCCACCCTGGGCTATACCCATTATCAGCCGGCGCAACTGGTCACCGTGGGCAAGCGTGCTACGCTGTGGATGCAGGATCTCATGTCCGATTTGGAGGAATTGGATTTCGTATTGGACAATATGAAGTTCCTGGGCTGCCGGGGCGCCCCCGGCACCGAGGCCAGCTTCATGGATCTGTTCAATGGGGACGAATCCAAAATCGACGAGATGAACCGCATGATCAGTGGGGACTTCGGCTTCAGCCGCTGCTTCAGCGTTTGCGGCCAGACCTACCCCCGGAAATTGGATAGCCGCATCCTGAATGTGCTCAGCTCCATCGGCCAGAGCTGCTACCGCATGGCCAATGATATCCGCCTGCTGCAACATGACCGCCAGGTGGAGGAACCATTCGAGAAGAATCAGATCGGCTCCTCCGCCATGGCCTACAAGCGCAATCCCATGCGCTGTGAGCGCATCTGCTCTCTGGCACGGTACCTGATGGCCGATGCCCTGAACGCCCCCATGACCGCCGCAACCCAGTGGCTGGAGCGCACGTTGGACGATTCCGCCAACCGCCGCATCTCCCTGCCGGAGGCGTTCCTGTGCGCCGATGCGGTGCTGCGCCTGGCGCAGAATGTCACTGACGGGCTCCACGTGAACGAGAAAATCGTGGAGCGCACCGTGCGGGAATACCTGCCCTTCATGACCACGGAGAATCTGATGATGGAGGCGGTGAAGCGGGGCGGCAATCGCCAGGAGCTCCACGAGATCATCCGCACCTGCTCCATGGAGGCTACGGCCAAAATGAAGAATGGTGAGGATTGCGATTTGCTGGAGCGGCTGGCGCAGCGGAAAGAATTCGGCATGACCCTGGACGAGATGCAGACCCTCCTGAACCCCGCCGCCTATATCGGCCGCTGCCCCCAGCAGGTGACCAGTTACCTGGCGGAGATCGCCCCCGCCCTGGCCGATGCCAGCACCGAAACGGCGGAAATCAATCTGTAATTTCAGGTTCAATGGAGTGCCCCCATTTCGGAACAATCTTATGTTAACGACTGTAGGGGGCTTGCTTTCCCCTCCCGTTTGCACAAACTGCGATTTACTGATCGTAGGGACACCCGTCCCCGGGTGTCCGCTGACCGGGTGCGTTGGGTGCCTAAGGCGACCGTGACTGAGGAAGGCTCCCTTGTGTAAAGGGAGCTGTCGGCCGAGCAGGCCGACTGAGGGATTGTTCAGGGCGGTAGGATGACCCAGGCAGTTCCAGGTTCATCATCGTTCTGATAACGAACCGTTACGAGTGAATTTGTTCTCTGGTCAATCCCTCAGTCAAAATCGGTTCCGAAGAGCCGATTTTGCCAGCTCCCTTTACACAAGGGAGCCTTCCCTCTCTCTCGTTCCATTTTACCATTCACCCCACATGGCAGATACCGGGAAAAGCGGACACCCCGGAGGGGTGTCCCTACGGCGATGAACGGCAAAGCCCATGGGACAAGGGCTCAATTCCATTTCCGTATACCACACAACGTACACAGCGCAAACCGTTCGATTTGGGCACGGTTTTGGTGCAATCCAAGATTTTGCCCCCCATAACCCGATTCACCCCGGCGGATTGGCATAAACCCATTCGCCAACGATTTACATCCCAGAAAGGATGACCAAAAATGAACCAAACAAATAATCATAAGAAATCTTTCTTTCTTTCTTTCTTTCTTTCTAGTGATCACCATGATCCTGGCGCTGCTGCCTGCGGCCTTTGCGGATGGAGCTACTCCCACCGGTACCCTGACCATCAAGGGGCAGAATGGGGGCAAACTGGACGGCTCCCGCTACTTTAAAATTCTCCAGGTATTCCTTTGCGACGTTACGACGGATGGCAACACCCAGACGTTGACCAATATCACTTTCGGTGACTGCTGGGGGAGCAATGAGCGTGGATATTGGGATGGCAGCGATTATGTTGAATTCACCCCCTCCGGCGCAGTCCCGGAAGGGCTCCTGAATTACCTGAAGACTTCTAGTCTGGGGATAGCAGCTACGCTTGAGAACTTAGTGGGTTCCGGTGCTAACCCTGTGACACCCAGCTTTGATGAGTCCAACGGATGGTACGTGGCCTCCGGTTTGCCCAGTGGCTATTACCTGGTTCGGGAAGAGACGGAGGAATTGCCGGGCAGTGAGGTGCGCAGCGTTCCCATGAGTATCGTCGTCGGTGAAAGTGGCGCAACGCTCAATCTGAAAAACGGCACTATCACTTCCCAGAAAAAGGTGAAGGACACCAATGACTCCACCGGTGCAACTTCCGACTGGCAGGATTCCGCCGACTATGATGTGGGCGATACCGTTCCATTCCAGCTGAAAGCAACACTGCCGGAAAATTTCGACCTGATGACCGGTTTCCTGACCGTGAGATTCCATGACCAGCAGGAAGAGGGTCTGCGCTTTAACCCCGAAAGCGTAAAGGTCTATTACCAGTTGAAAGGCAAAGAGCCCAAACTGATCGATCCGAGTGACTATACACTCGCAACAGAGGCGGAAGCCAAGGTGGATGAGGATTGCACTTTCGAAATCGTTTTTTGGAATATCAGAATGGTCGATAGCCCGGATGCAAACAAAGACCTCCCTGGCCCCATTGATAAAGACACTGTGATCATTGTGGAATATACCTCCACATTGACGGACGACGCCGTTGGAGCCGGAGGCGTGAAAAATACGAGCTGGGTATCCTTCAACAGTGACAAATTCAGTGGAAAAACGCCGAAAGATACGGTGGTCGTCTTCACCTATCAGGTGGAGGTGAAGAAAGTCCGCCCGGGCTCTGCCTCCGGCGTTGATATGCAGGTTGAACTGGCCGGCGCCGGATTTACGCTGTATAAGCAGGTGCCCAGCACCACGGAGGGCGCTCAGAGCGGCGAAGCAATTAAAAAGACTTTTGCCTCCAATATCAAGGCAGGTGCCCTGGAGAATGGGGAGAGCTATATCACGGTTGGTTCCTACAAAGCCGATGCATATAAGAGCACTTTCAATTTCAAGGGCATTGACGACGGCATCTATGTCCTTGTAGAGACCACCGTCCCGGCGGGATACAATGCATGGGATGCTGTGGAATTTACGGTTGATGCAACCCATTCTGACGGAGATGCCCCCGCCCTGACCGAATTGACCGGCGGTGACCTTTTCAGTGGGAGTGTCAGCCTCGGCAATGGAATGCTTTCTACCAAAATTGAGAACCGGGCCGGTAGCCCCCTGCCCGCCACCGGCGGCATGGGTACCACTTGTTTCTATATTGTCGGTACCGTCCTGGCTCTGGGCGCCGCCATTGCGCTCATCGCCAAGAAGCGCGCCAGCTGCTAATATTTTTCCATCGTAGGGGCACCCGTCCCCGGGTGTCCGCCGCCCGGGTGCGTTGGATGCTTAAGGCGACCGTGACTGAGGAAGGCTCCCTTGTGTAAAGGGAGCTGTCGGCCGAGCAGGCCGACTGAGACC
>CAZTYB010000002.1:0-55763 GCA_964617595.1 uncultured Oscillospiraceae bacterium
AATCCATTAATTGTCCAAGGTGTTCTTGTTCGTCTTTGCGTTATTCAATTTACAAGGTACAGCCGCTCAACCAGAAGCGAACCGCTCGGATCGAACTTCGACATTCTATCATGAACTTTTCCGTTTGTCAAGAGCTTTTTTCTCTTTTTTTCGGAAATTTTCATCTTTTCGCTTCCCTCCGGCCTGTTTCGCAGCCCCTCATCGGAAAGCTTGCATATATTATCACGCCCATCCCCTTTTGTCAAGCACTTTTTTACAAATTCTGCCATTTATTTTTGTATATTTTTACCACGGACATTTGCCCCAGGCTGGCGGACAGTCACTTTCCTATGTCAAACGAGAGAGGCTTGCGCCTCTCTCGTTTATTCCCGTTATTCCTCAACGCTTTCGCCGTTGACAATTGCGGCCATGATTTTCTTATTTGCCTCAAAGTCGATCTTCAGCACGCCCCCCGGACCATCAGGCAGTTCAACGATTTCGCCCTTGTAGGTTCCATCCGCAGGACACTGGTTGGATTCGAATTTCAGATCCAGCAGATAGGGAGTCAGCTCCGTGACGTACATGGCAATATCCTCAGCGCTGATATTCGTGATCACCTGGGGCAGTATCTGGTCGATCATGGCATTTAGATCTGTAAGACTCATTTGAGCGCATTTGGTGATGATCTGTGTCAGGATCTTCCGCTGCCGTTCAGCACGGTTCATGTCGTTGTCTGCATTGTTCGCATGGCGCTCTCGGGCGTAAAGCAGAGCAGTCTTGCCATTGAGTGTATTCAGGCCTTCCTTAAGCTCTACATCCCAATAGCCCCATTCTGCTACACGCTGGCACATGATGGTATATTCGTCCCCTTGCAGGTCGATGTCCACGCCACCGACCGCATCAACGACCGCCTTGAAAGTTTCAAATCCAACCTCCACGGTTCCGTCCGCATTCACGCCATAATTGTTGGCCAAGGTCAGATTCAGCATTTCCATAGCACCCGCATCCCCGTACCAGGAATAGCCCAGGGCATAGCTGGTATTGATCCGGTTCCATCCGCAGGTATGTCCCCGGTAATATTCCGGAAGCTTGACGTAACTGTCCCGCAGGAACGAGGTCATAGTCAGTGTCCGGGTCTCTTTGTTTAGGGTCAGCAACATAATCGTGTCAGAAAGTTTGTGTGCTTCCTCCCCCTCCCGATAATCCTGACCAACCACCAGGATATTTACAACTCGCCCAGACCGCCCATAGTCCGCCACTTCCGATCCTGTGGATGCAGGCGCCGTAACATTTTCTACCGTAGTCTGAGACTCTTCGTCCTTGCCCACAGAAATAGTAGGGTCGATCTCCTCCAGGTTGCCGATCAAAGCGGACAGATCCTGATCAGTGGTGTCCTTCTCCACAAATTCCGCCTGAGTCACAAGGCCAGCCTTGGATTCCAGGAATTTTGTGATAATCGTCGGTGCCATTTTTACCAGGCACAGTGCAGCAATTGCCTCCAGCAAAAATATAATGACAACCGTCAAAACAACGGCGAGCAGAACGCTTCGCTTTGTGCTGTTGCTTTGTCGGGATGGTGCCGGGGTTGGATCGTTATGATAACGTCCTTGGTATGCCATTTTTTAGTCTCCTTCATCTTTGGGTAATAAGTTTCCGTGAAATAGAGTTGCAGAGTAGTATACAATTCTACATCCCGTAACCAGTCCACACCATTATACACAAAATCTCAGAAAACTCAATATATTTCTGCGGAAATTTCCGCAAGGCCCTCATTCCTCTGAAAGCTTGCCAGAAAAGCACTTGCTGTATCCCTGCGACTGTGCTATAATAAGGAATAAAATTGGCATAGGATGCCACGTTCCCGGCAATGGGCACCCATCTGCGAAGGAAAGAAGGTACATAAATATGTTTCACAGTGATAAAATGAATGATTACCGGTTCGGTCAACGAGTCTGGCTCTCTACCCCGACCATGTATCCCGACTCCATGGACTATGCCATGGAGGCTTACCATACCAACTGGATGTCCACCGTTGGGGAGAATATCAATGAATTGGAAAAGATCGCTGCACAGCGATTGAACGCCAATTGCGCTGTCGCCCTGTCCTCCGGTACGGCGGCGCTGCATCTGGCCATGAAGCTGGCGGGGATTCAGCCCGGTGATAAGGTCTTCTGCACGGATGTCACGTTCAGTGCCACGGTCAATCCCATCGTTTACGAGGGGGGTGTTCCCGTATTCATCGATACGGAATCAGATACCTGGAATATGGATCCCGCCGCACTGGAGAAAGCGTTTGAACTTTATCCAGAAGTGAAAGTGGTGGTGCTGGTTCATCTGTACGGCACCCCCTGCAAAATGCGTGAGCTCTGCGCCATTGCCCATCGGCACCATGCCATTGTGATCGAGGATGCGGCGGAGGCGCTGGGCGCAACCTACCGGGGTAGCCCCGCCGGTATGCTAGGGGACATCGGCTGCATCAGCTTCAATGGCAACAAGATGATCACCGGTTCCTGCGGCGGAATGCTGCTAACCAACGACCCGGAGCAGGCGAACCGGGTGAGAAAATGGTCCACCCAGAGCCGAGAGGCCGCCCCCTGGTACCAGCATGAGGAATTGGGCTACAACTACCGCATGAGCAATGTAATCGCCGGGATCATCCGTGGCCAGATGCCCCGGCTGGAAACCCATCTGGCGCAGAAAACGGCCATCTATCACCGCTATCAGGAGGGACTAAAGGGACTACCCGTGAAGATGAACCCCTACGATGCAGAGAATTCCCAACCCAATTTCTGGCTCTCCTGCCTAATCCTGGAACCGGAGGCGATGTGCCCCCAGGTGCGTGGAGAGCAGGAAGCCTGCTACCGTCCGGAGCCGGGCAAATCCTGCCCCACAGAGATATTGGAGACTCTGGCTTCCTGCAATGCCGAGGGCAGACCCATCTGGAAGCCCATGCATTTGCAGCCCATCTTCCGTATGAACCCTTTCGTTACCGCCGAGGGGAGCGGCCGGTGCCGCACCAATGCCTACATTCCCGGAGGGAGGATGGACACAGGCGAGGATATTTTCCGTCGGGGACTGTGCCTGCCCAGCGACAACAAGATGACTCTCCAGGAGCAGAAGCAGGTAATTGAAATTATAAAAAGATGCTTTGATTGAGATTTGAGGCAATAGATGTACGAGAAATTTTTGAAACGGGCGATAGACTTCTTTTTGGCGTTCGTCGCATTGATCACGCTGTCACCGGTGATTCTGACTCTGACGGTTGCTGGTGCCATTGCCATGGGGGGCAATCCTTTCTTCACCCAGATCCGTCCAGGAAAAAAAGGGAAAGATGGAAAAGAGCAACTCTTTCGACTGATCAAGTTCCGTTCCATGAGCAACAAGCAGGGCGCAGATGGCGCTCTCCTGCCGGATGCGCAGCGTCTAGGGCGTTACGGAACTTGGCTCAGGAGCACATCTTTGGATGAACTCCCGGAATTGTTCAACATCTTGATTGGGCAACTGAGCCTGTGCGGTCCCAGACCGCAGCTGGTTCGGGACATGGTCTTTATGACTCCGGAACAGCGCAGGCGGCACGATGTTCGCCCCGGGCTGACCGGACTTGCTCAGGTGAATGGCCGCAACAACATCACGTGGGAAGAAAAGCTCAGCTATGACCTCCAATATATCGACAGCGGCATCACCCTGAGAGGGGATATGAAGATCTTGCTACAAACCGTTGGGAAAGTCCTGAAGAAGAGCGATATTGTCCGTGAGGGGACGGTATCGGACATGGACTTCGGCGACTGGCTCCTGGCCAAGGGAAAAGTCAGTCAGAAACTTTACGACCAAAAACAGGAAGAGGCGCAAGCTTTCCTACGTGAATTGCGATAATGGTCGGTGAGATCGGAGAGAGAAAAAATAGAGGAGAAAATGTGAACATGTCCACCTGGGAATATTATAACCATGCCATGATCCCGGCGCAGCCCCCCACCATCCCGGCGGATACGGAGGCCATGAACGCCCCCGCATTCTGGAGCGGTACGCCCGCTGGCACACCATTACTCGCCCGCTGGACGGAGAATTTTGACTGCGCAGAAAAAACCGGTTGGTGGTACATTATTAAGGATGAGCCGTTTGATATTTCTCTCCTGAAATCCAACTACCGATACAAGATCAACAAGGGGATCAAGTATTTTGACGTGCACATCATCGACCCCAAAGAGTATGCTCCAGAACTTTACCAGGTTCAGGTAGCGGCTTATTCGGCCTATCCCCCGAAATACCGTCCCCAGGTGGACAAGGATTCTTTTCTAGGCAGCATTGCATCGTCCGATTGGGATTCCTTTACGACTTTCGGCGCCTTTCATCGGCAGACCGGCGAATTGGTGGGTTATTCCCTCATCTCCCAGCCGGAACGATGCTGGTTGGAGCTGAATGTACAGAAAACGATGCCGGAATACGAAAAATTTCAGCTCAATGCCGCCCTGGTGGCGGGAGTTCTGTCCCACTATGCCACTTTCCTGTCAGAGGGCGGCGTGATCTGCGATGGAGCCCGGAGCATCAATCACGAAACAAATTTCCAGGACTATCTGGAAACCTATTTCGGCTTTCGCAAAGCTTACTGCAAACTCCGTATAGCGTATCATCCCAAAATCAAATGGGTCATCAAATTGCTGTTTCCTGTCCGCAGTGTGCTGCAAAAGCTAGACGGCATCGGCATCGTGCATCAGGTGAACAGTGTACTGAAAATGGAAGAACTGAGCCGCCAGTGATTCAAGCGGCGGAGAAACAGGAGAATATATGGGTGAATTGGTATCCATCATCATGCCGTCGTACAATACGGCGGATTACATCGGCGCATCGATACGCTCCGTTCAGGCACAGACCTATTCCAATTGGGAGCTGATCATTGTGGATGACTGCTCAACAGACAATACGGATGCGGTCGTAGCCCAATTCCTTGATGACAAGCGGATCCGGTACCTCAAAAATGATCACAACTCTGGCGCAGCATTGTCCAGGAACCGCGCCCTGGGTGAAGCAAGGGGCGAATGGATCGCATTTCTGGACAGCGATGATCTTTGGGCGCCGGAGAAACTGGATAAGCAGATTACTTTCATGTGCATCAATGGCTATGACTTCAGCTATACGGACTACATGATTCAGCTGAACGGGCAGTGGCTGCCATGGGTGTACACCGGTCCCAGCGTGGTCACGCGGCGGAA
The DNA here is from genome assembly GCA_964617595.1 of uncultured Oscillospiraceae bacterium. Taxonomy (GTDB): domain Bacteria; phylum Bacillota; class Clostridia; order Oscillospirales; family Oscillospiraceae; genus Faecousia. Next base: position 5,187 of record CAZTYB010000002.1, read on the forward strand.
GATGTACAACTACTGCTATTTTTCTACCATCACGGTGATGTACCGCCGGAAAAAGATCGGTTTGATACAAATTGAAAACCTAAGGAAGAATAACGACTATGCCATGTGGCTCCAGGCAATCGAGAAGAGTAATTGCTACCGTTTGCCGGAATGTTTATCCTATTACATCAAGCACGACGGTTCCGTCTCCAGCGGCAGGAAAGTGAAACTCATCAAATGGCACTATCGTCTGTTCCGGATCGGGATGCATCGCAGCCCCCTTGTTTCACTGGTACTCACCGGGAGGAATCTGTTCTTCGGTGCCATTAAAAAGCTGAAATACCGGGAGAAAACCACTTTTATCCCCCAAATCTAAAATTCAGAATGCGGAGAAATCACCATGTCTCTTTATGAAAAAATCCTTGCAGGAGAAGAACCATTGTCCGTTGTTGGTCTGGGCTATGTGGGTATGCCCATTGCGGTGGCATTTGCAAAAAAAGGCGTGAATGTCATCGGTTTTGACCTGAACCAGGAAAAAATCGACCTGTATAAAAGCGGAATCGACCCCACAAGGGAAGTGGGCGACGAAATCATCCGCACCACCACCGTCCACTTCACTGCGGAGGAGAGGGCGCTGAAAAAGGCAAAATTCCATATTGTTGCCGTCCCCACCCCCGTTAATACCGACCATACACCCGACCTGACCCCCGTGATCCGTGCGGCGGAGATCGTTGGCCGGAATCTGACCCGGGGGGCATACGTCGTATTCGAATCCACCGTCTATCCCGGCTGCACGGAGGACGTGTGTGTGCCGATCCTGGAGCAGGAATCCGGAATGAAATGCGGAACCGATTTCAAAGTCGGCTACTCCCCGGAGCGGATCAACCCCGGCGACAAGCTGCACCGGCTGGAAAACATCCGGAAAATCGTCTCCGGATGCGATGGGGAAGCCCTGACAACCATCAAGGCGGTCTACGATATCGTTGTGGAAGTGGGTACATACCCGGTAAGCAATTTGCGGACAGCAGAAGCGGTTAAAGTCGTCGAAAACAGCCAGCGGGATATCAACATTGCTTTTATGAATGAGCTTGCCATGGTGTTCGACCGAATGGATATCGATACCAACGAAGTTGTTGACGGCATGAATACCAAATGGAACGCTCTGGGCTTCCGCCCCGGTCTGGTGGGTGGCCACTGCATCGGCGTTGACCCCTACTATTTCACTTACCAGGCGGAGAAACTGGGCTACCATAGCCAGATCATCCTCAATGGCCGCATTGTCAACGACAGCATGGGCAAATTCGTCGCCGATTCCGCCATCAAGAACATGATCGCAGCAGGTCTTGCACCCAAGAGAGCAAAGGTTGCGATCCTTGGCTTGACCTTTAAGGAAAATTGCCCCGACACCCGCAACAGCAAGGTTGACGACATCATCCGCCGCCTGCGGGAATACGAGATCACCCCCCTCGTTGTTGACCCCTGGGCAAAGGAGCGGGATGCCATGCAGGAATACGGCGTCACCCTCACGAAGCTGGAGGATGTCACAGATGCGGACTGCATCATCATCGCAGTCGCCCATAATGAATTTCGAGCACTGCACCTGGAAGACATAAAAGGGATGTTCAAAAACGGTAATGATGCCGAAAAGGTTCTGATTGATGTAAAGGGAATCTACAAAATTCCGGAGCTGGAAGCCAGCGGTATGCGCTACTGGAGGCTGTGATGAGCGAAGTTGAAGTACTGGTCGCAACAATGTTCCAGAGGGATTTTTCTCTGGCAGAAAAAATGAACATAAGGTCATCCGCCGTTTTTGCCAATCAGTGCGATACCAATGCCTATGCCGAAATGGAAACGGCGCAGGGATTGTATAAGCTCATTTCCACCAATTTGCGTGGCGTTGGCGCAAACAGAAACACCGCTCTGCTGAACGCCACGAAAGATATCTGCATTCTGGCGGATGATGATGTCACTTACTACGATGATTATGTCGAGCGGGTATCGAAAGAATTTGAAAAACATCCCAAAGCAGACATCATCCTTTTTAATTTTGAATTATCAGGAGGGGATTCCTGCAGAAAACCCCGGCCTGTGAAGAAACCATACTATATGCACCGGTGGAATCGGAACGGATTTCCAACATACCGCATTGCATTTCGCCGAAAATCCTTTTTAAAGAACCATCTCTTCTTCTCCACCATCTACGGCGGCGGGTGTATGTACCCCTGCGGAGAAGACACCATGTGGATCGAAGATGCCAGATGCAAGGGGATGAAGATTCTTGTTTCAGACGTTTACATCGGTGAGGTCGATCAATCCGAATCCACCTGGTTCAATGATATTCGTCCGGAATATTATTTTTATGGTCGTGGTGCATTCCTTAAGAACGTGCACCCAAAGAGCGCATATCTCTGGATATTTCTATACTATTCTCACCACGGCTCCAGCATCGCCTACCCCCCGCAGAAACGGATAAAATGGATGATAAAAGGGCTAAAGGGATTTGAAAATCTGCAAAAGTTCGAAGACTGTCCCTAATTTGTTCGATGGATGAAACGCTATGAAGAATGTTATCAAAAAATTGGCCTGGAAGATGTATCGCTTTATACAGTACTTCCCGTTTAACAATACTTTTCCCTTAAGAAAAATCTCCATTCAGAATGAGGGGGCGATTCTGCTGAGATGCAAAATCGTCTCTAACGGGCAAAACAATACCATCCTTTTCCACCCCGGCGGACTGATCCGAAACACCGTATTTTATATCCAAGGAAGCAATAATATAGTTGAGATCGGTGAAAATGCGATTTTGGATCATGATGAGATTTGGATCGAAGATGACAGGAATGAAGTCATCATCGGCAAAAACACCCATTTTTATGAGAGAGTTCAGTTAGCCTGTACGGAGGGAAAATCTATCCGGACTGGTGACGGATGCCTATTCTCTTCCGATATCATTTTCCGAACAGGAGATTCTCACTCCATTTTAAATCGTGATGGACAGCGGACAAACTTGGCTCAAAACATTGAAATTGGCAATCATGTTTGGATCGGGTATCGGGTGCTTGTTCAAAAGGGCGTGAAGATTCTAGACAACTCCGTTGTAGGAACGGGTGCGATCGTGACCAGGAAATTTGAAGAATCCAATGTAATTTTAGCAGGAGTCCCCGCCGAAATCGTAAAACGAGATGTGAACTGGAAAGCTGAAAGGATATAAACTTACATGAAATCACTGCAATCTCCCTTTTTTTCCATTATCATCGTTTCTTATCAGGCTGCCACCACCATCCGCAAAACGGTGGAGTCGGTGCTGATGCAAACATTTGCGGATTACGAGATCATCGTCAAGGATGCCTGCTCCACTGACGGAACCCTGGAGCAGCTTCCGTCCGACCCCCGCATCCGGGTATACGCCACCAAAGACGGCGGAATTTACCACGGCATGAACGAGGCGGTGGGCTACGCCCGGGGAGAGTATCTCCATTTTTTGAATTGCGGCGACCGCTTCTGCAATGAAGACGTCCTGCAAACGATCTGGCGCACGGCAAAGGATCTTTCCGCCCCCAGTATTCTTTATGGGGACTATTGCCGCAGCGGCATCCGCAGTCGCCAACCCGCTGCGATCACCCCCGCTTATCTCTACCGCTCACCGCTGTGCCACCAGAGCGAATTTTTTCACCGGGCACTGTTCGCCTGCGGAGGATATGACCCCTCCTACCCGATCATGGCCGACCATGAATTTGCCCTGCGGGCATTCTTCGCCGGAAAGCCTTTCGTCTATGTGCCCTGTGCGGTTTGCGATTATCTGGGGGGCGGAGTCAGTGAATCTCCCCGGAACACCCAGCGCCGCCTTGCGGAGAATGCCTCCCTCCAGCGGAAATACTTCACGAGGAAGCAGCAGTTAAGGTGGAATCTGAAAATGGCGCTGACCCTGCGCCCTGTGCGGGTTGCCATCACATCGGATCGCAGTCCAAAGTGGCTCCGTCGCAGCTACAATGTGGTAGCCAATTGGATCAACCGGTAGATTTTCTGTGTGTTCCGTCTTGTATTTTATCGGCAACGGCGATATAATACAGAATTGTAAGATATCTTTTCACTCCTTAGGAGGGGTTTTATGTCCAATTATAGCGGCCTGGATGATCTTGGGAATGTCATCGAGTCGATCATCGACCAGGCAGTCAATTCCCAGGATTTTCAGCAGCTGAATCAAACCATCCGCCAGGCACTGAATACGGCGGTGGATACCGGCTCCGATGCCGTGCGCCGTGCCATGGCCGGCGCCACCCGCAAGGCGGATGCAAAGCGCAAAGTCGTGGAGGAGCGAAAAGACACCCCCCTGAATATGCCCAATTACGCCGGCTCCCGGGTGGAGCGCCCCAATGTGAATACCTATAGCCGCACCATGGGCTCCACCCGTGCCCAGCGCACCCAGCAGCACGCCCAGCTGTCCGCCCTCTACCGCCACCCTACCGGCAAGCTGGCAGGCGGAATCGTGAAAACCGTGGGCGGCGGCATCACCACATTGACCGGGCTAACTTGCAGCATCCTCAGCAGCATTTTCGTCCTGCCATCCGGGTTGCCAAATTCCATTTTCGCCGCATCCCTGGCGGTGTTCGGGGGCGGCATCTGGCTGCTCTCCAACGGCATCCGTTCCATCACACAGGTGGGTCGCTTCGGGAAATATTTAAAATACCTTGGAGACAAGACCCATTGCGAGCTGGCGCAGCTGGCACGTTTTGTGGGAAAATCTCCCAAATTTGTCCGCAAGGAGATCAAGGGAATGATCGAAAGAGGCCTCTTCCTGGAGGGGCATCTGGATGATGAGGAAACCAGTCTCATCACCAGTAACGAAACCTATACCCAATATCTGCAAGCGAAGCGCACCCAGGCGGTGCAGCGCCAGCAAGAGGCCGTTCAGGCTAAGAAAGATCTCGATGCCGCCGAAAAGAAGAAACACTCCGCCCAGGTGCAGGAAGTGTTGGATAAAGGCAACGAATTCATTCGCCAGATCCGCAAATGCAATGATGACATCCCCGGGGAAGAGATTTCCGATAAAATTTCCCGCATGGAAACTCTGGTCCAGAAAATATTCGATCGGGCGGAGACGAATCCGGAAATCGTTCCGGATTTGAAGAAATTGATGGACTATTACCTGCCCATGACGGTCAAGCTCCTGAAAGCCTACGCCGATATGGATGCCCAGCCCATCCAGGGGGAAAATATTCAGAATTCCAAGAAAGAGATCGAACAAACGCTGGATACCCTGAATGCCGCATTCGAAAAATTGCTGGACTCCGTCTTCAAGGCGACTGCCCTGGATGTATCCAGTGATATCACCGTGCTGAATACCCTGCTTGCCCAGGAGGGGCTGACCGAAGACGAGCTGACCCTGCCGAAACGGAAACAAAATTAAAATCATTTAAAATAAATTCGACCATCTCAACAGAAAGGAACAGCCAAATGGAAAACGATTTCACCAAAATTGAAACCCCCAGCCTGACTCTGGAGCCGGAGCTGGAAACTGCCACCGAAACCGCCATTGCTCCCCAGCAGCCGGAGGAGCCGAAAGTCCCCGAACCCGTCCTCACGCCGGAAGAGCAGCAGATCGTGGATGAATTCGCCGCCAAGATCGATGTAGAGAATACCGCCCAGATCATGCAGTACGGTGCCGGTACTCAGAAGAAAATGGCCGATTTTTCCGATGCAGCCTTGACCAATGTCCGTGCCCAGGATTTGGGCGAAGTGGGCGATTTGATCGTCAACGTGGTCGGTGAGCTGAAAGGCTTCGATGCGGAGGAAGAGAAAGGATTCCTGGGCTTCTTCAAAAAGCAGGCCAATAAATTGGAGCTGATGAAAGCCCGCTACGACAAGGCGGAAGTCAGCGTTGAGAAAATCAGCGATGCCTTGCAGCAGCATCAGGTTCGCCTGATGAAGGATTCCGCCATGCTGGATCAGATGTACGACCAGAATCTGGCCTATTTCAAGGAATTGACCATGTATATCCTGGCCGGCAAGAAAAGGTTGGAAGAAGTCCGTGCCGGGAAATTGGCCGAGCTGGAGGCCACCGCAAAGCGGACGGGGCTGGCCGAAGATGTTCAGGCCGCCAAGGATCTGGCTGACAAATGCCAGCGATTCGAGAAGAAGATCTATGATCTGGAGCTGACCCGCACCATCTCCATGCAGACTGCTCCCCAGATCCGCATGATCCAGAATAACGACAATGTGATGGTGGAGAAAATCCAGACCACCCTGGTCAACACCATTCCTTTGTGGAAAAATCAGATGGTCATTACCCTGGGCATCGCCCACGCCAGCGAGGCCGCCGCAGCCCAGCGCCAGGTGAACGACGTGACCAACGCCCTGCTCCAGGCCAACGCCAAGCGCCTGCATACCGCCTCCGTGGAGACGGCTAAGGAAGCCGAGCGGGGCATCGTGGACATTGAAACCCTGAAAAAGACCAATGCCGAGCTGATTCAAACCCTGGACGATGTGATGAAGATTCAGCATGATGGCCGCACCCAGCGCCTGGCCGCAGAGGTAGAGATGGCCAAGATGGAAGCCGATCTGAAGAACAAACTCCTGGAAATCCGTGACACAAACGACTAATTGCAAAAAACGGTAGGAACCGCAATCCGGTTCCTACCGTTTTTGTCATCCACGATCATGAATCGTCATTTGGAAGTATTGCTGTGCTGTCTGGGCATCCCTGGTAATCTGTTGCTTCATTGCTTCCAGGGAGGGAAATTTCTGCTCCGGCCGGAGGAATCGATGGAATTCCAGGATCAGTGTCCGGTCATACAGTTCGCCGCATTCCCCCAGGAGCCAGGTTTCGGTATTGGTGCTCCGGCCATTGACCGTGGGGCGGACACCCACATTGGTAACGGCGGGGAATCGCCGCCCGTCTTCCAGCACGGCCCGGGTGGCATAAACGCCACGCTTTAGCTGCACCAGATTGCCCGGGTAGTCCACATTGGCGGTGGGTGCCCCCAATGTGCGGCCAATTTGCAGACCATGGGTCACTTTCCCGCTGAAAGTATGGGGATGCCCCAGCAGGGCGTTGGCTCTCTCCAGCTCCCCCTGCTCCAGCAGGATGCGGATCTGCGTGGAGGATACCCGCTCCCCGTTCACCATTTGGCTGGGCACCACCGCCCAGGCCAGTCCTGCCCCGGTGCAATAGTCTGCCAGGCTGCCACTGTCGCCACGGCCATGCTGACCGAAGCGGAAATCCTCCCCGCAGACGAATCCCGCCGCATCATATTCCCGGCGCAACATCTCCAGGAAAGAGCGCCAGGGGGTATTCAGCATCGCCCGGTCAAAGGGCAATGGGACGATCCGCTTCACCCGGCAGCTCAGGAGCCGCTCCCGATCCTCCGGCGTATTGATGAGGACGGGTGGTGCACCCAATACCAATGCATCCGGATGGGTTTGAAAGGTGATCGCCCCTGCCTGGGCATCATTGGCCGCCGCCAGGCGGCAGGCCGCATCCAGCAACGCCCGATGCCCCAGGTGAACGCCGTCAAAAAAGCCCAGTGCAAATACTGTTTTCTTCATTCTACCTCAAAAAAACTCTTTACTGTTTTCATTTTTCCGTCGCTTACGTTGGCCAGCATTAGAAAGCTTCCGTCCTGGGCGTAAGCACGGTAGCTCCCCGCCGGGAGCGTTACGGAGAAATCGTTACCGTTGCGGCAGCGCTTCTCCTGGTTCGCCGTGAGGGTCACCGCCGGATAGTCCCGGAACATACTGTCCACCGGACGTAAATATGCTTCCGGCGCCTCGCTTTCCAGCAGCTGCTCCAGTGGGACGGCCTCCTGAATCGTATAGTCCCCGGCTTTCGTCCGGCGCAGTTGCGCCATGCAGCCGCCGCAGCCCAGCGCCTGGCCAATGTCCTGGCAGAGGGTGCGGATGTAGGTACCCTTGGAGCAGTCCACCCGCAATTTGATGCAGCCGTCCTCCATCCCCAGATAATCCAGTGCATGGATGGTGATGGGGCGGGGCTGGCGCTCAATCTCCTTGCCCTTGCGTGCCAGGTCGCATAATTTCTGCCCGCCGATTTTCAGTGCGGAGTACATGGGTGGGATCTGCATGATCTCCCCCCGAAAATTTTGAAGTACGGCCTCGATTTTTTCGTCATTGAGGCAGACCTCATGTTCCTCCAGCACCGTGCCGGTGATGTCCTGGGTATCGGTGACCAGCCCAGGGCGCAGCAGCGTTTCGTATTCTTTTCGGGCGTGCTCGAAGAATTCCACACCTCGGGTGGCGCGCCCCACAAAAACCGGGAGTACGCCGGTGGCCATGGGGTCCAGTGTCCCCCCGTGGCCGATGCGCCGAGTGGCGAACACCCGCCGCAAGCGGGCAGTTACATCCTGACTGGTCCATCCCTGGGGCTTATCCACAATTACAATACCATTCAAGGGCAATTCCTCTCTTTATCCGGCAATCAGGAAGTAAGCCAGCACGATAACACCCAGCACAATACGGTAAACACCGAAAGCGCTGAAAGAATGCTTGCGCACATAGGACATCAGTCCCTTGATCACCAGCAGGCTGACAATGTACGAAACGGTGCACCCCACCAGCAGGATCAGCAGTTCCATTGCGCTGAACGCCGCTTCGGAAGCGAGGAATTTCAGCAATTTGATTCCGCTGGCACCCACCATCGTGGGGATGGCCATGAAGAAGCTGAATTCCGCCGCCGCTCCCCGGGAGACCCCGGCCAGAATGCCACCCAGGATGGTGGAACCGGAGCGGGAGGTTCCGGGTACCAAGCTCAGGCACTGGCTCAGGCCAATGACCATGGCCAGGGGGAGGGTAACGTCGTGAACATCCTGGACTTTCATTTCCTTATTCTCGTTGCGCTTTTCCACCAGAATGAATGCAACGCCATATACGATCAGCGCAATGGATACGACGATGCCGTTGTGCAGATGCTCATCCATCCAGTCATCGAACAGCACACCCACGATGCCGGAGGGAATGATGGCAGCAATCACCCGGAACCAGAGTGTCCAGGTCTGTTTCTTCTGCGTTTCGGTTTTGCCGCCGTCAAAGGGGTTCAGCTTCCGGAAAAACAGCGCACACACCGCCAGGATCGCCCCCAGCTGGATAACCACATCAAACATACTCTGGAACTCATCCGATACATTCAGATTGATGAATTCGTTCAGCAAAATCAAATGCCCGGTAGAGGACACGGGCAACCATTCCGTGATGCCCTCCACGATGCCGAAAAGCACCGCTTTTAATACTTCAATCATTGCTTTCTCCTCCCTTTGACCAAAAGTCAAAAAAACATACTTTATATCATACAGGAATTTTCCAAGTATTTCAATCTTTTTTTAACCGTCAGAAAAAATTAACCAGAAGATTGCCATGAGCGCTCCCCGTCCCCTGAAAAAAGAGAAGAAATCTCTGTACACCAGCAAAAAAAAAGTGTATAATTAATTGGATTGAAAATAGATAAGGAGCTTGCCATATGACCATTACCAACGATATTCGCTACATTGGTGTTAACGACCATAAGATCGACCTGTTCGAGGGGCAGTATACCGTCCCCAACGGCATGAGCTATAATTCCTACGTCATTCTGGACGAGAAAATCGCCGTGATGGATACGGTTGACCAGAATTTCACCCACGAATGGCTGGATAATCTGCAAAAGGTACTTGCCGGGCGGAAGCCGGACTATCTGATCGTGCAGCATATGGAGTTTGACCATGCCGCCAATGTGGCCAAATTCCTGGCGTTCTTCCCGGAGGCAACCGTCGTTTCCTCCGCCAAGGCTTTCGTGATGATGAAACAGTTCTTCGGCCAGGATTACGCCGACCGCCGCATCGTGGTGGCGGAGGGGGATACCCTGTGCCTTGGCAAGCATACCCTTGCTTTCGTGGCTGCGCCCATGGTGCACTGGCCGGAAGTAATCGTCACCTACGATACCTTTGACAAGGTACTCTTCTCCGCCGACGGCTTCGGCAAATTTGGTGCGCTGGATGTGGAAGAGCCCTGGGATGACGAGTCCCGCCGCTATTTCATCGGCATCGTGGGCAAATACGGCGCCCAGGTACAGTCCCTGCTGAAAAAGGCCGCCACGCTGGACATTTCCATGATCTGCCCCCTCCACGGCCCGGTGCTGAAAGAGAATTTGGGGCACTATATCGAGCTGTACGATACCTGGTCTTCCTACCGGGTGGAGAGCGAGGGCATCGTCGTCGCCTATACCTCCATCTATGGCAATACCCGGGCAGCGGTGGAGCTGCTGGTGCAGGAGCTGAAAGCTCAGGGCTGTCCCCGGGTGATCGTCCATGATCTGGCTCGGTGCGACATGGCGCAGGCCGTGGCGGATGCTTTCCGGTATGGCAAATTGGTGCTGGCCACTACTACGTATAATGCGGATATCTTCCCCCATATGCGCACTTTCATCCACAAGCTGACGGAGCGCAGCTATCAGGACCGCACCGTAGCGCTGATGGAGAATGGCTCCTGGGCACCTCAGGCGGCCAAGGTCATGCGCACGATGTTCGAGAAGTCCAAGAACCTCACTTTCACCGATACCACCGTCCGACTGATGTCCGCCCTGAGTGACGACAGCCGTGCCCAGGTAAAGGCTCTGGCCGGGGAACTGTGCAAGGAATATCTGGCGCAGCAGGATGCCACCGCTAATAAAAATGACCTCAGCGCCCTGTTCAATATTGGCTACGGGCTGTATGTGGTCACCTCCAACGATGGGCAGAAAGATAACGGTTTGATCGTCAATACCGTTTCCCAGGTGACCAATACCCCCAACCGCATCGCCGTCACCATCAACAAGCAGAATTATTCCCACCATGTGATCCGGCAGACGGGAAAAATGAACGTCAACTGTCTGGACATTTCCGCTCCGTTCTCCCTGTTTGAGCATTTCGGATTCCAGAGCGGCCGGGCGGTGGATAAATTCGCCGGGATGGAGCAACTGCGGTCGGATAACGGTCTGCAGTTCCTGAGCCGGTATATCAATTCTTTCATGAGCCTGAAAGTGGAGCAGTACATCGACCTGGATACCCACGGGATGTTTATCTGCTCCGTGACCGAGGCAAGGGTCATGTCCGATAAGGAAACCATGACCTATACTTATTATCAGAATCACGTGAAACCCCAGCCGGAAACCTCCGGCAAGAAGGGCTACGTCTGCAAGGTCTGCGGTTGGGTCTACGAGGGGGACGAATTGCCGGAGGACATCGTCTGCCCCCTGTGCAAGCACGGTGCAGCGGATTTTGAACCCATTGGGGAATAACGGGCGAAGAGTAAGGAGGTGCCGGATGTGGCGGATTGGCTGAGGCTGGATAATGCGGCGCTGATTTTTCCCGCCGTGCGGCGGCGGGACTGGACAAATGCATTCCGGGTATCCGCCACATTGACCCAGCCGGTGCGCCCGGAGATATTGCAGCGGGCGGTGGAGCAGCTGGCTCCCCGGTTCCCGTCCATGTATGTGGGGCTGCACCGGGGCGTATTCTGGTACTATTTGCAGAAATTGCCCCATGCCCCCCAGGTGCAGCCGGACGGAGCCTGCCCCCTGATCCGCATGACCGGGCGGGAATTGCGCAGATGCTGCCTGCGGGTGCTGTATTACGAGAATCGCATCGCCGTGGAATGCTTCCATGCTCTGACCGACGGAAACGGAGGCATGATCTATCTAAAAACGCTGGTGGCAACCTACCTCTCCCTGGCCTACGGGGTGGATATCCCGGCGGAGCGGGGCGTACTGGACAGGAACATTGCCCCCAGCGCTGCGGAGTTGAGGGACTGCTTCACCGATGCGGCGGGGCGCATTGCCCTGAGCCGCCGGGAAGAGAACGCCATCCACCTGCGGGGAATGCGGGAGGAGGACGGATTCCTCCACCTGACCGTTGCCTCCGTCCCCCAGGAGCAGCTCGCCGCCCTGGCACACCGATACGGCTGCACCGTTACGGCGCTGCTGTGCGCCGTGATGCTCCAGTCGGTGCTGGCGCTGGGTAAGCCCCGGGGCAAGCGCTGGGCGAAAGTGACGGTGGCCGTTGACCTGCGGCGGGTCTTCGGCGGGAGCACCCTGCGCAATTTCGCATTGGCCGTGAACGTTGGGGTTGACCCGAGGCTGGGGGAGTATACCCTGGCCGACCTGACCCGGGTGACCCAGAGCCAGCTGGAGAATCAGGTCACCCGCCAGCAGATGGCGGCAAGAGTGGCCGCCAACGTCCGCCCGGCGCAAAACTGGCTGGTGCGCATCATGCCCCTGCCCATCAAGAATGGGGTGATGCGTGCTGTCTATAACCGGGTTGGGGAATGCAAGGGGAGCCTGAATATCTCCAATCTGGGCAGGACGGAATTGCCGGGGGCAATGGCACCCTACGTCCAGAATCTGGACTTCGTCATTGGCCCCCAGGCCACTTACTATAACAATTGCAGCGTGGTTTCCTACGGCGGTGTGACCCGGATCAATCTCATCCGCTCCACCCTGGAGCCCAAGCTGGAGCGGGATTACCTGACCCGATTGGTGAAATTGGGTCTGGACGTCACCGTGGACAGCAACGAAAGGAGCTAGGCCAGAATGTATTGCATGAATTGCGGCGTAAAGCTGGGGCAGGGGGAGGAAAAATGCCCCCTGTGCGGGTTGCGTGCCTATCACCCGGACATTGCCCGCAGCCCCGGCACCCCCCTGTACCCCCGGCAGTGGATCCCGCCGGAGGCGGAGCGCAGCGGATGGCGATATCTGCTGACGGTGTTCTTCCTGGTGGCGGTGGGCGCCTGTCTGCTGATCGATTTTTTGCTGGCCGACCGGGTCACCTGGTCCGGCTTCGTGCTGGCGGGGCTGATGACGGGATATGTGGTGCTGGTGCTGCCATTGTGGTTCCCGAAGCCCAATATGGTGATCTTCGTGGGCATTGACTTCGTTGCCGTGGGGCTGATGCTACTGTACATCGACCTGGCGGTGGCGGGGGGATGGTTCCTGTCCCTGGCGTTCCCGGTGACGGGGCTGTACGGCATCCTGGTAACCGGAACCGTAGCCGTTTTCAAGTATATCCGCTACGGGCGCTTCTTCCAGCTGGGGGGCGTGTGCATCGCTTTCGGATGCTCCGCCATGCTGGTGGAGCTGTTCGTCTGCATCACCTTTGGCACCCGGATGTTCGTATGGAGCCTGTATCCCGTGGCGCTGCTGGGAGCGGTGGGACTGTTCTGGCTGACCGCCGGAATCATCCGCCCGCTGGGAAATGCCATCCGGAAGAAAGCATTTTTGTAGTGATTCCTAATTGAAATTTCTTTGAATTCTGCTATAATAAGCGAAACTGCAAAAGGAGTTTTGGAAATATGCGCAAGACAAAGATCATTTGCACCATCGGCCCGGCTTCGGAGAATCATGACACCCTGGTTGCCATGTGCAAAGCCGGCATGAACGTCGCCCGGCTGAACTTCTCCCACGGCACATACGAGGAGCAGCAGGCAAAAATCGACCTGATCAAGCAGGTTCGTCAGGAGCTGGGTCTGCCCATCGCCATCATGCTGGATACCAAGGGGCCCGAATATCGCATCCGCACCTTTGAAAACGGCAGCATCACCCTGGCGGAGGGTGACCACTTCACTTTCACCACAGAAGATGTGGAGGGGAATCAGGAGCGTGTCGGCGTGAACTACAAGCGCCTGACCGAGAATCTGAATGTGGGCGACCGGGTGCTGGTCAACAACGGTCTGGTGGTGTTCGAAGTAACCGAAATTCAGGGTTGCAATGTCCATACCCGTGTCATCACCGGCGGCGTACTGTCCAACCGCAAGAGCATGAGTTTCCCCAACAAGGTCATGTCCGGCCCCTACCTCAGCGAGCAGGACAAGCAGGATCTGCTCTTCGGCATCCGGAATGAAGTGGACTTCATAGCGGCCTCTTTCGTCTCCACCAAGGCGGATATGCAGGAATTGAAGGACTTCCTGGTCGCCAACGGCGGGGGCAATATCGACCTGATCGCAAAAATTGAGAATCGCTCCGGCGTGGAGAACGCCGAATCCATCTGTGAAATTGCTGACGGCATCATGATCGCCCGGGGTGATCTGGGTGTGGAAATCCCCTTTGTGGAGGTTCCCTCCGTCCAGAAGCGCCTGACTTCCACCTGTCGGATGCTGGGCAAGCGGGTGATCACCGCAACGGAGATGCTGGAATCCATGATCCAGAATCCCCGCCCCACTCGTGCAGAGATCTCCGACGTGGCCAATGCCGTTTACGACGGCAGCAGCGCCGTGATGCTCTCCGGTGAATCCGCCGCAGGCAAATACCCGGCTGAAGCGGTGAAGACCATGGCGGACATCTGCGAATTCACCGAGCAGCACACCAGCTACTCCAAGCGATTCCACAATGCGGAGTTCCGCATTCGCAATACCCTGGATGCCATCTCCCACGCCACCTGCGCCATGGCCATTGACGTGGCGGCAAAGGGCATCGTGGTCTGCTCCGTCTCCGGCACCACCGCCCGGATGGTCAGCCGCTTCCGCTGCCCCGTGGACATCATCGGCATGACCACCGACGAGCGGATTTTCCGCCGTCTGGCGCTGAGCTGGGGCGTAACCCCGGTGCTGGCGGAGGAATTCAGCTCCCAGGACGTGATGTTCTATCACGCCATGGCCAGCGCCAAGCGTGTGCTGGGGCTGGAAAACGGTGACCGGGTCGTCCTCACCGGCGGGCCCATCAATGGCAAAACCGGCAACACCAATACCATCAAAGTGGAAACCGTCTAAAAATTGAAGCACATCGGCCAACTCCTTTTGGGGGCAGCCGATGTGCTTTTTTATGCCTTTTTATGCTTTTTACGGAATCACTTCCGGATCATTCTGTTTCTTCCGCTTCTTCCGGAGCGGCACTCTCCTCATCCCGGTTCTGCTGGATTTCCTCCGGAGCCGTTTCCGGTTCCTGTGTTGCGCCTGTCTCCAGGGTCAGTGTTTGCAGAACGAAAGGATCCTCCATTTCCATCGGTTCCGTTTCTCCCGGGAGCAGGGGGGGCATCTCAATCACCGGTTTGGCCGTTTCTTCCGGTTCCGGGGGCAGGATGGGCTCCTGCTGCACTTGCTTGCGCCGGGGGCGGTAGCAGATCAGCACCAGCACCAGGAATATCCCGGCGCACACCGCAGAAATGATGCACCCCAGACGGAACGCATCATTGCGGTAGACGAACCGGATGGTATGGCTCCCCTGGGTCAGGTTCAGACCGATCATGCAGTCCCCAACCAGAACCGTCTCCTGTGCCTGGCCGTCCACCTCGGCATACCAGTTCCCGTTCTGGGGAATGGAGGTATAGAGCAGTCCGTCCCGGTTGCAGTTGATCGTCCCCTCAACCAGGGTGTTGGTGAAAGAAGTCAGCTCCAGCGTGGCATCGTTCAGGATCGCATAGCCCTGGCGGAACAGTTCATTATCCAGAATGCCCACATTCACCGTGGCCGTTCCATTTTCGCCGTTCTTGCAAATGATGCGGATATCGATGATATCCCCGGCTTTCACATCCTGGATGGCCAGCATCTGGGACAGGGAGATATTCTCCTTGTACAGTTCCGTTCCATTAACACTGACATAGAAATCATTGCGATTGGGCAAATCCAGCCGGACACAGGCAAAGCCGCTACGATCCGCTACATAGGAATAGATCACATTGGCATTGGCCACGGACTCGCTATAGCGGCAGAAGCCGCTGTCGCTTTCCTCCGAAACCACCGCTCCACTGCCATAGATATCCCGGTACTCCGGAGCAATCACGCTCCAAACATCCCCCGTCAGCCCGGTTGCCGAACGGAACAGCTCATTCTGGAACTGGAACGAACCATCGCTGGATGCAAAATCCACCTGCGCCAGCTGGCTCTCCGTCAGGAAGCCCAGGGGGAGATAGGCGGTATTGCGGTAGAGGATGGTATTGCCAAAATGGTGCACTTCCTCGAATGCGGAACTGTTCCTGTCCCGGCCGTCCCGCTCGATCATATATTTCAGCCCCAGGAAGAGATTGGAAACCGGGGAACTTTCCTCAAAACAGTACCGGTTATAGGTATTCTTCGCCCCATAGCCCAAGCTGCGCATAAATTCCGTGATGCGCACATTGGCGGAGCTGGTGAACGTGGAGATGCCGGAATAACCGTTCAATGCGCCGTCGTTCAATGTCTGGGAATGGGTGGTCTCCGCCCGGTAGAAGAGGGTATCCTCCTCCCGCTCATGCATATAGCGGATCATGGAGGCGGATTCCTCCGTTCCCTTGGGATAGTCCCTCACACTGGTGCCGGGGAAATAATAGCCGAAAGCAGTCATGGTCGCCGCCAGTTCCAGCGCCATCACGCCCCAAGTCCAGCGCTTCGCTACGGCATAGCGGCGGCGCACCTTGCGGCGGATGCGGGCGGTCTCCTCCGGGGTATCCTCCCGGCGTTTGGGTTTCCGGCTGCCCAGGAGCAGGATCAGAAAATACAGCGCAAAGAATACGGCATTATAAATAATATAGATGTGGACATCCACGTTCTCACCAAACAGCTTGATGCTGTAAGTTTTCAGCACATCCCGGCAACAGCACAGCACCGCCGCCGTCAACAGTCCCCCGGCGCAAATTTGCAGCCAGTCGAACCGCCGCCGCAATGTCCACGCCCGGTAGGCCATCACCAGCAGCACGAAGCTATATAGGAAACTGAACCGGTAGGGGATCATATTGGGGAAATGGAACCCATGCCACACATAGTCCAGCTGCCGGATGATAAAGCTCAGGTTAAAAAACAGCAGCAGGAACAAACTGCATACTTTCTCCTGCCATTTTACATCCCAGGACAGCAGGAACAGGAATCCCAGCAAAATGGTACCCACGCCGCAATAGAGATTGGGCATCCCCTCTTTGAAAGTCGGCTCGATGCCGCCGCCCATATTCCCCGCCACCTGGCGCATGGCGCTGAGCAGCCCCGCAAAATCATGGCTGCTGGCAATATTCAGCCGGAAGCCCGTGGGGAACTGGTTCACACTGGACTGGGTGGATTGGAGGGAGGACAGCGCCGTCAGGGAGAGGATCGTCGTCATCCCCAATGCCAGGAGGGAGAACACCCCCATCCGCCAAAGATCTCCAAAGAAGCCTCTCCATCCCTTGGGACGGCAAATTTCATAGCAGAAGAATCCCAGGAATACAAAAATGCAGGTGAAGAAGCCGATATAATAATTGGCGATCACCGACAGCGCCAGCGTGAGAGTATAGAGCACGAACTTCTTCTCTTCCAGCAGCTGCACCATCCCCAGCATCACCAGCGGCAGCAGCGCAAAGGTATCCAGCCACATCACATTCCACTGGTACCCCAGCGCCCAGGCGCACAGGGCATAGAAACTGCCAAACAGCGCAATGGAGAAATCGTCCCGGTTAAACACTCTGCTCAGGAAGAAACTGAAAAACAGTCCCGCCAGCCCCAACCGAATGGGCATCAGCAAGCTGAAAAAGTTCAGCAGCTGACTCTCCGGCACCAGCACACTCAGCAGATTCAGTGGGCTGCCCAGATAATAAGCGATCAGCCCCAGGTAATCCACGCCCATGCCCACATCCCAGCTGTAGAGCAGGCTGTCCCCGCTGAGCAGTGCCCGGCGGAACGCCACGAAGAAAGGATAGTACTGGTGATAATTGTCCGAATACAGCATGGCATAGTCGCCAAAGGGATGATAGCCATTGACGATCATCACCATCAGCATGGCGCACAGCGGAATCAGGAACGCAAACAGATGGTTATACCATCGGCCGCTCCAGCGCTGCTTTTGGGTCAAATTCATTTCGGTCGTCCTCCGGATTCTTTATAGTCAATAACCGTTTTATTTTATCATGATTTTCCCCCGGGGTAAAGCCTTTTTATCCGGAACTTTCTAAAGAATTCTTTAATCATTTTTCTGTTGCCAATCCCCCTTGGCATAAGGTATAATGGAATCATCAAATCACCCATGGAGGTGCCCCATGAAACGACTCATTTGCACTTTACTCTGTTTTGCGCTGCTTACGATCGTCCCCACCGGCTTTGCCGATTACGAGGGGGAGCCCCAGCAGTGCATTTCCCTGTCCCTGGCCGGCAACGCAAGCACCGGTTACGGATGGACGGCCACCAGCTCCGATAAAGCGGTCGCCTATGTGGACGACCTGGGCATCACGGAATCGGGGAGCGACACCCATCTGTTGGGCGCTCCGGAGGTTCAGGGCTATCGCATCTGCGGCGCAAAGGCAGGCAATGCGGAAATTCAGTTCGTTTACAGCCGCCCCTGGGAAAGCAAGCAGATGTACTGCTTCACCGTCCCCGTTTCCGTGGACGAATCCCTGAACGTTACCGGCGGAAGTGAGATCATCCTGTCCACCGTCTCCGGCAGTTGGCAAGTAAATGCGGAGCAGGGAGGCATCCTGGAAACTACCCCTGGGGAAGTGAATGGGGGTTCCCAGCATTTTACCATCGCTGCCCTGGCCGATGGATACGATACCCTCCGTTTTTATCCCGAAGATGGTCAGGGAGGGGAATACTTCGCTTTCCAGTTCATTTCCGAAAATGGTGCCGTCACCCTGACTGAGATCACTTTCCGCTTCCAGGAGGCGGATACGCCCTTTGCCCCGGAATTTCTGTTCACCACCAGGGATTTTTCCGGTGAAACGGTGACGGAGCAGATCTTTGCCGGGCATAAGCTGACGATCCTGAATTTCTGGGAGCCCTGGTGCGGCCCCTGTGTCGCCGAAATGCCTGCGCTGGAGCAAATCAGCCGGGATTATGCCGACCGGGGCGTACAGGTGATCGGGGTATTCTCCACCCCCAATGCGGACGAGGATGTCCAAACCGTGCTGGATTACACCGGCGTAACCTACCCCATTCTGCGCTATACCGATGACTTCGATTTCCTGCAAACCGGCTATGTGCCCACGACAGTGGTCATCGGCAGCAGCGGCAATATTGCTAAAAGCAGTTTCGCCGGGGCGCTGGATTATGACGGGTGGGTCGAACTGATCGAGGAATTGCTATGAAGAAGAATCTTTTCGCTTATATTCTGCTCCTTGTAGCCGGGGCGCTGATTGGAATCGGAATTCTGGAGAATCAGCCCGCTCAGGTTTTGGCCAAGGCGATTCGGGTATGCATGGAGTGTGTGGGCATTGGATAAAAAACGATTTGGAATCCTCGGTATCGCTTCCTTGATTCAGAACGCCCATTTCAAGGGCTTCTTCACCGGAAAACTCTACCAGGGCAGCATCAAAAATGTCTGCGTTCCCGGCCTGAATTGTTATTCCTGCCCCGGTGCCATCGGCTCGTGTCCCATCGGGTCGCTGCAAGGATTTCTGTCCGGGCTGAAATTCCGTTTCCCCTATTATGTGATGGGGCTGCTGATTTTCTTCGGGGCAATTCTCGGCCGTGGGGTCTGCGGACTGCTGTGTCCCTTTGGCTTCCTGCAAGAGCTGATCTACCTCATCCCCGGCATTCCGAAGCGCAATCATTTTCGGCTGGACAGAAAATTGCGCAAGGTGAAGTACGCCGTGCTGGTCATTCTTGTGGTCGTACTGCCGCTGCTGTATCCCCTGACCCCATTCTTCTGCAAATATCTCTGCCCCTCCGGCACCGTGGCCGGGCTGCTCCTGGCCGCCCGGGACAGCATGGTGCGTGCCCAACTAGGTGGTATCTTCCTGTGGAAAGTGGCGGTGCTCCTGTGGCTGGTGGCAGTGAGCCTGATGATTTGGCGGCCATTTTGCAAATACCTGTGCCCCCTGGGGGCAATTTATGGCCTGTTCAACCGCTTCGCCCTGTACCGCATGGATTTGGATGAAGAGAAATGCATCCATTGCGGCGCCTGCGCTGCCGCCTGCCGGATGTGCCTTGACCCCAGCGCCACACCCAACAGCGCCGAATGCATCCGCTGCGGCGACTGCGTAAAGGAGTGCCCCGCCGGAGCCCTGAAAACCGGCTTCCGCAGAAAGAAATAAAGCACATCAAAAAAGGGAGGAATCCGCTTGGATTCCTCCTGTTTTTTATTGAAAACCGTATTGATTCAGCCATTCCACCGCCAAATTGAACCATCTTGCCACATGGGGATCTTTCGTCCCCATTCCCGTTCCGTCCGCCAGCGCCATTCCATGGGGGCCAAAGGGGAAAATGTGCGCCTCGAATCGCACGCCCGCATCCGCCAGCTCCTTTGCAAAGCAAAATAGATTCCTGGGGTCATCCATATCCGTGGTTTGCCAGAGGAAAAACGGAGGCGTTTGGGGATTGACCCATTTTTCCGGGGAGAACCAATATTTGTCCTCCCGCTGCTGATCCATATAGACGGAGACGAGTCCCTCTTTCGCCAGATGGAAGTCTGCTCCGTCCTCCCGCATCTGCATGAAGGCATCCGCCCCCGGCCAGCTCACCGCCGTGAAGCACCCATACATCACCAGTCCTGCATCCGGTCTACTGGAAAGGCGCTCCACCGGGTCGGGGTCATCCGGGTTCCCCTTGTCCCAGTGAACGCAGGTCAGACAGGTCAGGTTACCCCCGGCGCTTGCGCCGATCATTCCGATCTTGTCCGGGAGAATATCCAGCGGTTCCGCCATACTCCTGAGCACCCGGATGGCACGCAATGCATCCTGGACACTGTAATACTGGGAGTAGGGCTTGACCCGGTAGTCGAGCAGTGCACAATGGAATCCCGCATTGACCAGTTTCCATATCACCGGATACCCCTCCGTGCCGCAGGCCTTGCAATTGTAGGCGCCGCCGGGGGCAACCAGGATGCATCCCCGCTTGCCTCCCCCCAAAGCGGGGAAGAAAGCGATTTGCGGCGGATTCTGGCGGGGGATTTCCGGATTCCATCCGGGCACCTCTCCCCGAGGCCACAGGGGGATGGTCTCCATCTCACCAATCGCCCGATTGGATACATTTTGGATGATGGCAATTCTCTCCGGCTCATCCTCCGGCCGTGTCAAGGCTGAAAATTCAGCCATCAGTTCCGCCGCATCCGGGCCATTGAAAGTATTCTCTTTCGCCCACACCCCCAGGCGGCGGGTATTGCTTTCATATGCCATATTTGTTCCTCCCGTCTCCGTTTTTACACGTACTGGTACAGATCTGCCGAGGGAACGAACTGCACCGGAAGTTCCGGCACGAGCTCCCTCAGCCAGTTCACTGCCCACTTCATGCCCAGTTCCTCGGTATTCATGTGCCCGGCCAAAATCAGTGCTTTTGCCAGTCCCAATTGTCCTGCATCGCGGATATAGGAATTCGTCGTCCAATCAAGACTCTCCAATGCAATAGCCACATCGATTTCCTCCCGGTGAATCCGTTCGGTCACTTCCTCCTGTCTGCCGATGATATGGCCGACCATCGCCACTCGGGAAACCGCCAGATCACCACTGCCAATGAAACGTACTGCGTTCAAGCCAAGCTTTTGCTTCATCTGCAATGCGATTTCTCTTGCCGTCGTTTGGGGCAGCAGAAAGGTGGAGTGGAAACCGCTATTCTGTTCCCAATAGTCCGTCCATCCCATTTCGGCTGCAAACCCGGCCATGATTCCATCCGGTCGATGGGCATGGATATGATCGTGATCCCGCCAGACGGTGATCCCGGTTTCTGCCAGCAATCTCTTCTTTTCCTCGAAAACCAGATCCCCGGCCAGCCAATCCGTGGTATCCATATGTGTATAGTAAGTCGGCTCATGAACGATCAGCAGATTCGCTCCCAATTCCCCAGTCCGGCGAATCACATCGATGCTTGCCTGAACGCTAGTCACGATTCCCGTGCACTGCGCCGCAGGGTCACCACTTTTGAATCCATCGCAAGTCTCCTGTTCCTGGGGCAGAGCCGGATGATAGGCCAGGATGCGGTCGATCACTTCCTGAATCTTCATCCTGTTCTCCCTTACTTCAGTCCCCGCTCCGCTGCCGTGGCAACGATGCGGTCGATCAATTCCTGCTTGTCCTCCGGCAACAGGAATCCCTTGGCCTGCATCCGTTCCGCCCCCTGCTCCACCAGGCGGCGATAGTTCCCCAGGGAACCATACAGCGCCGTCAATTTCTCCGGTGAGAATGGATTCACTTTCCCAAACATCGGCGATACGCTTCCATCCAGATTGATGGCATGGCTGCAATAGGTGCCGGTTGGATAGTCAATGGCCGGGGTGCGGATGCCGCCCAGACTGTTGCCAAAGGCATCCGTCACATTGTCCGCATCCGTACCCAATGGGTCACTGGATGCGCCCCGGAGGATATTGGTCTCGATTTTCGGGGCATGGGGCGCCGGGATCCCCTCATTCGCCCAGGCAAACAGATTGCGAAAAGCGGCACAGAAAATCGGCTCATAGGGATAATCCAGATTCTCCCCATCCTGGAATTTCGCCTCCCGGTGCATCACTTTCTTGCTGGTCATATAGGGATCCAGCCCATAGTAGTCAAAGAGATTGTATTTGCTGTCGTGGCTGGAGCCGGGGATCTGGTAGGTGCGGAATTTGAAACGGGGCTCGTCGAAATCGCCGTACCAGTAAGCCAGCCGATTCTCGCTCTCCGTATTCACGGCGATCACCGGTTCCGCCGCCCCCATCACCGAGCCCGTGGGCACGCCATCGGCCATAAAGGGAGGTACCTGGGGCTCGTAGGCATTCAGCCCCATGGGCACGCAGCCGCCCCCGGCGGATAAGTAACCCGCATACAGCGGCTCAGCCTCGTTGTAGAACGTTTTCAGATAACGGGCAATATAGCTGGTGGACTGTGACCATCCCGTTAGGAAGAGGCGGCGATTGGGATAGCGCTTCAGGGGATTGTCCTCACGATCCGACCGCAGCAGCCGGGCGCAATCCTCCAGCATATCCCAGAATAAGCCCATCTCCTGCTCCCTGCGGAAGCGGAAAGGCCCCTCCGTTGGCGCTCCTGCTGGAATGGGGCGCTCCGGCATGGGATTGCTCCATTCCAGGGGGGAGTAGCGCTCTTCGTCAAAATGCTTCAACGCATCCAGCACATTCCCCCGGCTTGTAATGCCCACGTAGATATCCCCATGGCGGGTCAGATATTTCCAGCTGTTGATCCAAATCCGGTCGATATCGATTCCGGCGGTGGAATTCAATATTTCGATGACCACATTTCCGCTGCATTTCGCCGGATCGGCGGGCATACGGAAGATGACCCGGTTGGTATACGGTGCCCCGGGGTGGATCACCTCCGCTTTCCCATGGGGCAATTCCCGATAGATTTGCGCAAGGCCGGAGAAAAAGTATTCCTCCTCCTTATATTCCAGTGCCTGAAAATCGCAAGCCACCGCCGCCCGCCCAAAGGGCCAGGAGGCATCCGTGGTGGGGATATGTTGTACATTTGTAAGTTTCATTGTTTCCTCCGTATTATTGGGTTTTATCACTGGCGGTAATTGATTGCCAATTTGGCGAAGAAATCTTCCAGTGTCAGCCGGGTATCCAGGGATTCATACACCCGGATAGGACGATTTTCACGGTCAAATCTATATTCCAGCGTGTTCACATCCACATTGGGTGCCGGAATTTCCCGATAGTTGTCATTTTTCTCGTATTCCTGCATAACGGCAGCAATCACGCCGGAATCTCCCAAGCCCCATATCTCACCGTGAGGCCAGGGTTTTGCAAAGCCGAGACGGTTATTTAAATTCACCATGTTTTCAAACAGGTATTTGCCAATCTCGCCGCAGGGTGCCACCTTGTATTGCAGTTCCGCCAGGGATACACTAAAGGATTTATACACCTTCATTGTTACCTGCCACAGGGGCATTGTGGAAGAAAACAACACATTCGCAGCGTGGGGATCCTGCATCAGGTTAAATTCGAAACCGCCCTTGGGGTAATCCCCGCCACCAATCCAAATTGCCGTGATTCGGCTTGCGATTTTCGGCTCTATCAGCAATGCCGATGCCAAATCCGTAACCGAGCCCATGCAACCAATATACAGGGGGCGCTCATCATCCCGCATCGCCTCCTGAATGATGAACTGAGCTCCCGGGGATACCTGTGGCTCTGTTTCATTTTCCAGCGGCACACCCGATCCCAGGAAAACAGGATACTTCCCCTGCAACCCCATTAAATCAAGCACGCGTTCAATCTCTTTTTTACTGGCTTTCGCCGTCTCCCCCGGTTTGATGGGGAATCCCTCCATTGCGGTATTCCGATTAAAGTGCGCCGCAATGATTCCCCGCACATCCAGCAGAGGGGTCATAAGTGCATGCGCCAATGTATATTGGTCATCCGCCTCGTTTGCGCAGTCCGTGTACACAATATATCGGATTTGTTTCTGCTCCGGCACTTGATAATTATATTTCCACATAGCATCCTCCGTATGGCAAGGAAAGGCACCGGTCGATTTTCTATTTGAAAATACTTCCATGTGCCTTTCCTTTTATTCATGAATTGACAAATATAGATCTACGGTTTATTTGCGGGCATCCAGCCATTCATTCAGCTGTGCCTGCTTGGCATCCATAACCTCCTGCAAACCGGCGGCGTACAGCGCTTTGTTCAGCTGCTCCAGAGTAGAGTCAACCTTGTCTTCACCGACAGAGCCGGTTTCCAGCGCTGCACGGTAAGTTTCCAGCGCATTGGACAATGCCGTAAGCTGGGTCGCATATTCACTGGAATCCCACATGAAGCCAAACGCCGCAGAGCGAACAGCCCAGTCGTTGAATTTATTCAGTTCGTTCCAATATTCAGCGGTCTTCGTCCCGTCATTCCAAACATAGCTGATAAACTGGTTGCCCATCATCCAGCCGGTGTTCTGGTGGTAAGAATAGTTGGAGCCATCTTCGCCATCGACGAAATAAGCGGTGCCGTCTTCCAGAACCTGATAATGTTTCCCCTCGATACCGTACTGCCACAGATTCATAACGGTCGCATCGGAATACAGCGCAGAAATGAACTTAAACGCCATCTCAGGATCCTTGGAATTGTTGCACAGACCGGTATTGTAGAAACTGACGTTGGTGGTAGCCATAAAGCCTTCCTGCTGGCTTCCGAAGTACATTACATACAGTTTGGTGCCGATTGCGGATTCCTGCTCTGCGAGATAACCGGGCTTGAAATTGGCAGCGTATGCAAAGGTATTCCCTGCCCGCATCATCGTGGTTGAACCCTGGGTATCCGTTGCAGCATCTTGGTAAATATAGCCAGCATCGTACCACTTTGCCAGCAGCTTGCACATATTCTTATACTGCTCGGTCTCGTAACGGTTCACAACTGTGGTAGAGTCATGAGCTTCGCTCTCTTCCCAGTTCAGGGTGCCAAAACCATCCACCAGCGGATCGTCAAAGTAGAACCGGTTCACCTGGCTGGAGCTGCTCATATACAGCGGGGTCATTGCGGGGTAAGCTTCTTTAACAGCTGCAAAAATCTCGGTTGCTTCTTCCCAATTATAATATACGCCGGAATAGCTTCCGTCGGACTCCGCCAGATTATACTTCTCGGTCAAACCCAGCTCATCGCAAATGTCAGCACGCATGCACAGGCCGCCCAATTCAACGGACTCCTTGTTTGCCGGGAAACCATACAGGATACCATTCATGGAGCCAACGTATGCGTTTTCTTTGCCCAAGGCTTCGATGATCTTCTTTCCATCTTCCGTATCCATGAATTCATTCATGTCGTAGATGCCGTCCATATTGATCCAGCTTGCAGCATTGGAGAAAAATATCGGGATAATATCCAGTTCATCCCCACCGGACATCATAAGCTGAACTTTCGTCGTTGCTTCCGCAAACTGCAAGGGCAGCAGCTCCACTTCGAGATGATAATTCTCTCTCAGGTAGTCGTTCATAGCGCTCTGCACTGCCTGAGTTGCTTCTGTTTTCTGAGGATAGACTTCAATATAGGCGAAAGTAACTTTATAGGGTTTCTCCGCAGAATACTCGCCATGGGCCGTAACAGTGGTTTTGCTTTCATCGGTGGACTTGGGTGTGTCGCTGCCTGTGTCTTTTGTGCCGGTGTTGCCATTGCCGCAGCCCGCCAACATTGCCAGCACCATGGTCAAAACAAGCAACAGGGAAACTAATTTTTTCATATTTTTTCCTCCTCATTTTTTATTTTCAAGGCAGCTTAAGTATTTCTGCCTCTCAAATACGTTTTTTAGCCCTTAACGCTACCCAAAGTAATGCCCTTTGAATAGTACTTCTGGAACGTTGGGAAAATCAGCATAATGGGCAAAATCGCAACAAAAGCGATTGCCATCTGGATTGCATTGGACGGGATAGCACCCAACGCTGCCTGAACATTGGAGTCCGTGCTCTGGGCAATAAACTGAATATTTTGAACCATCTGATTGAGAATATTCTGAATATTGTACAAGCTCGTATCCTTTGTGATGTAGTAAACGCCATTCGTCCAATCGTTCCAATAGCTCAACCCTGCAAAAGTTGCGACCGTAACCAGGATGGGTTTCCCCAAAGGAAGAATGATTTTAACAAAGGTCACAAATTCGCTGGCTCCGTCAATTCTGGCCGCCTCGCACAGCCCTTCCGGAATGCTGGACTGGAAATAAGTGCGAATGATCATCACGTTCCATCCGCTCAGCAGCAGATTCGGGCATAATTGCGCCCATATCGTATCTTTCACGCCAAGACTGCTCCACTGGATATAGGACGGAACCATACCACCATTGAACAGCATTGTAAAGAATACAAAAAACATCAGGAATTTTCTTCCCGGCAAATCCCGAACCGACAGCGGATAGGCCATCAGCGCCGCCAAAGCTACATGAACCAAGGTGCCCACAACGGTCACTAAAATCGTCACTCCATAGGCTCTTAAAATCTTTGCGCCGGAAGTAATGATATATTCATAAGCTGACAGGGAGAATTTTTCCGGGAAAAAGGAGTACCCATTGGCCACCAATACATTCTCATCCGTAATCGAGGACATGAGCAGCAGCAAAAACGGCAATATCACGCTGATCGTAAACAGAATCATGATGCCATTGCACAGAATCTGCCATCCGGAAAAAGGTTTGTCTTTCATCTTTCCACCCTCCATTAAAACAGCGCATTTTCCTTGCTGATTTTGCGCACGATCCAGTTGGCCACAAGAACCAGAATAAAACCAACAATAGACTGGTAAAAACCGGCAGCCGCAGACATTCCGATATTCCCCTGCTCCATCAGACCACGATATACGTAGGTATCAATTACATTCGTGGTGGAGAACAGCATACCGGAGTTTCTGGTTCCCTGATAGAACAGGCCAAAATCCGCATAGAAGATACGGCCAATATTCATCAATGTCAACGTAATCACCGTCGGAACCAGGGACGGCAAGGTAATATGCCGAATCTGCTGCCATTTTTTTGCCCCATCCAAAGCCGCTGCCTCATACAGCGTAGGATCAATGCCATTGATATTCGATATGTATATCAGGCACCCATACCCCACGCCTTTCCATAGGTTCACCACAACCAGAATGATCGGCCAGTACTTTGCTTCTGAATACCAGTTGACCGGATCAATTCCCAGGGCAGGGAGAATGGTATTGTTGACGATACCGTTACTCTGGCTGAAAAATGAGAAAATGATATATCCCAGGATAACCGAAGACATCAGATACGGGAACAGGATTGCACTTTGGTACACTTTCTTGAGGCGATCGCTCAGCACATCGCAAATAAATATAGCGAATATGATGCCCACAACCGTATTCAACGTGATGAACGCCACATTGTACAGTATTGTGTTCCTCGTGATGACCCAGGCATCCGGCGTTTCAAACAGGAAGCGGAAATTCTTCAGTCCAGCCCAGGCACTTCCCCAGATACCTTTGCGCACATTGTACTGCTTGAATGCAACAACAATGCCCGCCATTGGTATGTAATTGTTAATAATCAGGTAAATTGCACCCGGTAGAAACATCAGATACAATGGAATAAATCGCGAAAACTTTTTTAGCTTTTGGCGCATAGCGATACCTCACATTTTCAGGAATACATTCATTAGCCGGCTTTCATCAATCAATATGATCATGATTGCTTCTCCATGTATTCCCAATTTTTCTTTACATGATTCAGTTCTATCCCAAACTGAATTCGCTGCAATTCTTCACTTTCTTTGCAAAAAGGGCGTGCAGCAGGCAAGCCCGACCGCACGCCCACAGGAATCGTGGTTTGCTCTATTTTACTTTCCGATCATGGCGTTCATTTCGTCCAGAACCGGCTGCACGATGCCCATCTTGTCGGCGCACCAGGCCTGCCAGTTCTCATACAGGTCGCCTTCCTTGGTGATCAGGTTTGCGTAATCGTCCACATAGGAAGCCTGGATGGAGCCCAGACGGGTCTTGGCATCGGAGGAATAGAAAGTGTAATTCCAGTCGATTTCGCCCAGGCTGTTGTCCAGCAGGCTGGCTTTCTCAACGTACTGCTCTTTCTGCTTGGCAGTTGCCTTGGCCAGATAGCTGGGGTTGACGATGGAGAAGTCGTCCGCACGGGAAGCCAGAGTCTCGAAGAACCGGTTGGAGGGGTACAGGTCTGCGGTGGTATACTCGTGGAGCAGGGTATAGGTGCCGTCCTCGTTCTTGGTGAAGTCGGTGCCCTCGATGCCCAGGTGGATCAGATCCTGACCCTCAGCGCTGAGGGAGTATTCCACCACATCCATGATCCGCTCGAACTTTGCCTCGTCCATATCGGGGTTGAAGATCAGAGCGCCGAAATAGTTGGTTGCTTCCGAAGAGTGATAAACGCCGTTGTCATCGGTGAGGAAGAAAGAGCAGAGGCTCTCGTCGGCATTCAGGCCGGAGGCGTTCATCTCGTTGGTGAACAGGATGTAGTTGGTTGCCAGGCCACCGGCGGTAAACATGGCGGTGGAATGAGCAATGGTCATCATGTCTTCATCTTCGCCCTGGTTCAGGGTATAGAATTCGGGATGGATCAGGCCCTCTTTCCAGGCATCCTGCAACATCTTCAGAGTCTCGTAGGTCTGCTCATCGCCGGGACCCCAGTGGTATTCGCCATCTTCGCCCAGGTAGATATCGTAGCCGGAGGAGATGTGCTCATAGCCGCAGTAGGCCAGGGTCTGGATCAACATACTGGTATAGCAGGTGATGGGGTAGAAATTCTCAACGCCAGCGGGGTTGGCTTCTTTCAGTTTGCGGGCGATGTCAAAGAATTCGCTGAAAGTATAATGGGTCTTCACTTCTTCGCCGGTGACCTGCTCAATCCAGTCCTTGCGGGCGTAAACCTGCAAATGAGAGGGCAGCTGCTCAGCGGGCTTGTTGTTGAAGTAGCAGGCGATCGGCAGGCAGAAGATATCACCGTTCTCATCCTCCAGCTGGCCGCTCAGGCCGGTCTTCTCATAAACTTCGGCAACACCGGGCCAGCGCTCTTTCCAGTCGGAGGGCAGCTTGTACAGCAGTTCCTGCTCCACATAGTTGGCATAGTCGGTATAATTGAAGAACCAGTTGGTCGCATCGGGCAGGTTCATGCCGTTGATGTACAGGTTGACGTTGGAGGTCCAGTTGCCCCAGGTCAGGGGGCGGATGTCGAAGTCCACATTGAACTTCTGGGCAATGGTCTGGTAGATGGCATCCTGGGTGTAGTCGTTGCCCTCGTCCTGCTCAACGACCGCCGTCCAGGAGATGGTCATATGCTCGGACTCGGCACTCGTTGCAATGGCGGGAGCAGCAATACTCAGCAGCATCGCCAACAGCAACATTAGGGAAAAGATACGTTTCATAGGGTTTTCCTCCTTTTATTTTTGGCACCTTGCAGATGCCAGAATTACGAAAATAGGGTTAACGGATTATGCCTTGATGGCACCGAGCATAATGCCCTTGGCAAAATGTTTTTGCAGGAAAGGATAAACGCACATAATGGGCAGCATGGTCATGATCACGGCGCACATCTTGATTCCCATGGTGAATACGGCACCGGATGCGCTCACTGCGCCGGATGTGGCGGCGGCACCCTGCATCTCGGAATTGATCACGATATTGCGCAGCACCAGCTGCAAGGTAAATTTGGTGGGTGTGGTCAGGAAGACCATGGAATTGTACCATTCGTTCCAGCGATCCACCGCATAGAACAGCACGGTCGTGGCCAAAATCGGTTTGGACAGGGGCAGCACGATTTTGAACAGCACCGTCCACTCGTTGGCTCCGTCCAGTCGGGCGGATTCAATCAGCGATTCCGGCAAATTGTCAATAAAATTCTTTGTAATGATCACATAGAATGTATTCAGTCCCCCGGCCAGGATCACCGACCACAGACTATCCAGCAATTTCATGCTCTTCATCTGCAAATACATGGGGACGATGCCGCCGTTGAAGATCATGGTGATCAGCACCAGAGTGAATACCAGTTTCCGCCCCGGCCAACCCTTGCGGCTCAGGCCGTAGGCCATGCAGAACGTCAGCAGAATGTTGATGGGCAGTCCGATGGCCACCACCGTCAATGTGGAGCCGTAGCCCGTCCAAAGCAGACGATTCTTGAACAAGCGGGCGAAGGACTCCAACGTGGGCTCCTTGGGGAACAGCAGCAGGCCACCTGCCCGCAGGTACTCCGCCTGACCGGTGATGGAGACCACAAGCACATTCCAGAACGGAACCACAATGATCAGGCCGAAGAGAGTCAGGATGATATACGCAATGATCTCCAGGGGATCCTTCCGCTTCTTTAATTTACTTACTAATACCATGATTCATCGCTCCTTTCCTTGTCAACCGAACAGGCCGTTGCCGCCCATGAGCTTGGAGCCCCGATCCGCCAGCAGGAGCAGCACCATGTTGACCACAGAACGCATCAGGGAAATGGCCGTTGACAGGCCGTAATCCGGAGCCGTCTGGAACGTGATCCGGTAGATATACATATCCAATGTCTCCGCCACGTTCTTGGTTGCCGCATTGCTCAGGTTGAAGATCTGGTCAAATCCGGCGCTCATCAGGTTGCCGGTTGCTAAAATGAACATCACGATGATGGTGGGCATCAGGTTGGGAATGGTGATATGGAGCATCTTCTGGAAATGGCTTGCGCCATCCAGTTCGGCCGCCTCATACTGATCCATGTCGATGCCGGAAATAGCCGCCAGGTACACGATCATGCTCCATCCGGAGCTCTTCCAGATATCCGTCAGGTAGAGCATGGGCTGGAAGAGTTTTTCGCTGCCCAGGAAATTGACGGAGGACAGCCCCAGCGCATTCAGAACGGAATTCACCAGTCCATCGCTGGACAATACCGTCGTCAGAATGGAGGAGACGATAACCCAGCTCAGGAAATTGGGGAAAGTCATGATGGTCTGCAACACGCTCTTGAATTTCTCCCCGCCCAGTTCATTGAGCAGCAGCGCCAGAATGATGGGCACCGGGAACACGAACACCAGTCGCAGAATATTGATGGACAGGGTTCGCCAGACCGAGCGCATAAACGCCGGATCCTTAAACACATTCTTGAAATTGGTCAGTCCGGTAAACGGGCTGCCCCAGATGCCCCGCCGGGGCATATACTTCTTGAATGCCAGCTGCAAGCCAGCCATGGGCATATAGGAGAATACAAAATACCACACCAGGGGCAGTAGAATGATCACATAAATCTGCCAACTGGCGCGCATCCCCCGCAATGTATGGCGGCCTTTGCGCAGCAGCGGACTGATTTGCGCATTATTTTTTTGCCTTGACATTATTTTCTCTTCCTTTCGCAGATGTTTCTACCCCGAGTAGGTATCGGATTGGTTATCCCCCGGTTCCCCGGGATCGGTGGCTGCCCCACTGTCGTACCGGGCAAATACTTTGCGCAGCAGCATATTGGCATAGAATGCCGAACCGCTGACCCCGATGAGTGCAACGGGCTTCACAATGGGCACCACCAGGAGGAATACGAACGCATACAGTCCCACAACCAGCAGGGTTGTCTTCCAGTGGTACAGCGCAAGGGTTGCCCCGTTCCGGAAATGCTGCTTCAGCCCATTGTCAAACCAGGCCATCAATGGGAAAAGATATACGAACATTCCCCCATCCATCGCCAGCAGCAGGCAGGCGATCCCCATGGGAATGAGCCGGGTCTGGCTGTCCAGCTGATTGTAATATCCGATGGCATTCACCAGCAGGATTGCCGCCACCGCCACGATCAGCCATGCCGCCGTGCTCTTACGGAAGCCGCTCTTGAATGCGGAAAAATATTCCCGGGTCACGGAGGTCTGCTCCTCGTCCTGAATTCTCCTGCATACGCTGAAAACGGCAGTCAGACCGGCTCCGATGGTGAAAACCGGAATGCTCGTCACCAGGAAGAGCACCTGCAATACGAATAAATCCAGCAGTTTTGACAGGAATTTCCCCAGGGGCGCTCCGGATTGCATAAACATGACCGTTCACCTCACTGTTTCGTCAAACGACCCGGACGATCACTTGCTGATAATGGGTCAGCCGGTGGTGCCCACCTGCCTGAGCTTTCACGATCACATGCAGCATTTCGCCGGGAACGGCCTCTGGCGGGATGGTCAGTTCCGCTTCCGTCCCCTGCTGATGCAGGAGCGCCTTGTCCGCCCAGGGGGCACTAGCCTCGGCATAAATCCGGAAAGATACCGTTACTTCCGCTCCATCCGGCGAGGAAGCCAACGCCGTCAGGTGCAACTTCTGCCCAGGGGTAACCGTGAAGTCGGTTCCCTGGTGGATCCTGATTTCCGGCTGATGCTCCACTTTGTCATAATCCGGCGTGCCCGCCCACGCAACCCGGGCGGCGAAATCCCGCTGGATCTCCGCCACATAAGGCCACATGGACTCGGTAAGGATCGTTTCACCGGAAGGATCCGTATACCAGTCCGGGGAGACATCCCATACATTCAGCTTCTCCCCCCTGGAATTGCATTCTCCCTCTACCCGGTGGTAGCGCCCCGCGATACCGCCGTAGGAGAAATCCTCCAAGGTTCGGAAGCCCCAATCCAGCAGGGGGAAGAACGTGGGGGAATCCCCCTCGGACAGGAAGTCATACTGCTCCCCCGCCTGCATACCGAACCCGGCGCCGAACCACTGGGTTGTGATATTGGGGTTGGCGCCGAACTGGGACATGGGCGGCTCCCCCTCGTACTCTACTCCATCCAGCCAGGTGCAGTAGCCCCTTGCCAGGGCGCTTTCCCCGGTGAGGATCTCCCGCTTCATGAATTCCCCCCGGAGGGTATCCTTGCTCTCTCCCTCCGGCATTTTCAGCCAGCCATAGGCGTAGCTTCCCATTTGCAGCGTTTTCACGAATTGGATATCCGGCCAGAATTCCGCCAGATAAGTCCGGTAAGTCTCGTCCTGCTCTCCGCAGGCAGTGATGATAATGCGCTTTGATATTTTCTCATGCATGGACGGCCAGTCCGCCCCATTCCCATACTCCGATTCGATATCCATCAGCGCCCGCACAATGGTATTGCATCCGCCCCAAACTTGGAGATAGAGGGGCTCCGGGCTCTCTTCCAGAATGGCTTTCCGAATCAGTTCCGAGCCCTCGGTGGGGTGCTCGATTTCTCCTTTGTATCCAATGTTTCCCACTTTCGTTATGCTGCGGAGGTAGTCGGCAGTGGGATAACCCTGGGCATGGCGGCACAAATTGGGATAGTCCTTTTCATAGTCATCGATCACACGCTGCATCCACTCGGTACCCGGCCAGCGGTAGGGCTGGTCGAAGTCCCCCTCCAGCGCATCGCTCAGCAGCTCCCCGGGGGAGTTGGATCGTTTCGTCTGCGCCCCGGGAACTCCCTGCCAATGGAATTTGGAAGAAGTCTGCACAATACCCAGCAGCGTTACTTCATTCGCATACAGGAGGAAATGGCGCAGGGAATTCTGGTCGTCCACTTCCGCATCCTGGGTAATAATGGTTCTAACTTTCATTATTGATCTCCATCCGTTCTGTTCTGTTGCCGAGCCATCCGGACTGCATTTCGCCATCCGTCCAGCTTCTCCCGGCGGATGCGCTCATCCATGCGGGGGGCGAAAGAAGTATACTTCAATTTCGAGAAAATGTCATCCGTAAATATTTCCCCGGCCAGGCCGGCCATATAGGCTGCACCGATGCCGGACAATTCCTCGCTGGACGGGATCCGCACGGTCGTCCGGAGCAAATCGCTCTGTAGCTGCATCAGGTAGGCGTTCCCCGTGGGGCCGCCGTCCACCCGGAGCTGGCTGAGTTGCAGATCTGCATCCCGCTCCATGGCATCCACGATGTCCGTAATCTGGTAGGCAATGGAATCCAGCCCGGCTTTCACCAGTTCCGCCCGGCCGGTCAGCCGGGTCATACCGCAGAAGATCGCCTTTGCCTCGTTATCCCAGTAGGGTGCCCCCAGTCCCGTGAAAGCGGGCACCAGATAGGTGGTGTCCTCACGGTTGGCTTGCTCCGCCAGTGCCTGAGTCTCCCCCGGGGACGATACCATCCCCAGTTCCTTTTGCAGCCAGGAGATCACGGCGCCGGTATAATTCAGGTTCCCTTCCAGCACATAGTTCACTTCACCCCGATATTTCCATGCCAGACTGGTGACCAATCCATTTTGGCTCTCAATGGGTTGCTTTCCCACGTTCATCATGATGGAGGAGCCCGTGCCATAGGTTGCCTTGGCCATGCCGGAATTCAGGCATCCCTGGCCAAACAACGCCGCATGGGAATCCCCCAGCACGGCATGGATGGGAATCTCCTCCGGGAGCACGCCACCGATGTCCGTCAAACCGAAGCAGGCATCGGAATCCGTAACTTCCGGCAGCGCCCCCGGGTCAATGCCAAAGGCGGCGCACACCTCATCATCCCATTTCAGCGTATGGATATTGAATAATTGGGTGCGGGAGGCATTGGAGTAATCCGTCCGGTAGCTGCGCCCCCCGGTCAATTTGTAAATCAGCCAGGCATCCACCGTACCAAAGCACAGCCGCTTCTCTTCGGCTTTCTCCGCTGCACCAGGCAGATGCTCCAGCAGCCAGGCAAATTTGGAAGCCGGGAAGAATGGCGACAGGGGGATCCCCGTAACCGTGCGAACGGTTTCGCTCCAACCTTTCTCCGCCACCCGCTGGCAAATTTCCTTTGCCCGGCCGCATTGCCATACAATGGCATCCCCCACCGGCTCTCCGGTGACCCTGTCCCAGCACAGGGAGGTCTCCCGCTGATTGGAGATCCCCAGGGCTTTCACTTCGCCGGGATCGATTCCCGATGCCGCCAGCACCTGACGGACGGCTTCCACCGTATTGCGGTAAATCTCTCCGGGGTCGTGGCTGACCCATCCCTCGGGGGAGATCTTCTGCTGATGCGCCACATCCCTGCGGCAGAGCAATTGGCCGTCCCCGGCAAACAGCAGCGCTTTCGTCCCCTGGGTGCTCTGATCGATCGACAGGACGTAGCTCATAATGTTTCCCCGATGGTTTTGGCAATACCCTGGGCATCCAGTCCGTAATAGTGGAACACCTCAGCACTGTTGCCGGTGATCACCGGCGCATCCGGCAGGGCAAGATTCTTCACTTTCCGGGGGCAATGCTCCCCCACCACCTGGCAAACCATGGAACCCAGGCCGCCGAAAGGAGCGTGCTCCTCCACAGTCACCACCAATTTGACATTCTGCGCCGCCTTGATCACGGCGCCGGTATCCAGGGGTTTCACGCAGTACATATCCAGCACACTGGCGCTGATCCCCTGCTGCTCCAATATTTGCGCCGCCTCATAAGCCGGGCGAACCATTTCGCCGCAGGCAATGATCGCCACATCCGTTCCCTTTTTCAGCCAAGTTGCCTTGTTCATTTCAAAGGGGCAGTCATCCTCCTGATAGATATCCTCCACCGGATTTCTGCCCACCCGGATATAGGCGCATTTTTGATCTTCCACCAGCGCCTCCATCAGGCACTTGGTCTGGTGCCGGTCACTGGGCAGGTATACCCGCATATTGGGGATCGCCGACATGGCCGCAATATCCTGGGCAGAGTGGTGGCTCATGCCCAGGGCACCGTAGCTGATGCCGCCGGAAATGCCAATGAGCTTCACATTGGTATCCGAATAGGCGCAATCCACCTTGCACTGCTCATAGCTGCGGGTGGACAGGAAGCAGGCCGGGGAAGCCGCAAAGGGCTTCTTGCCGCAGGCAGCCAATCCGGCAGCAATGCTCACCAGATCCTGCTCCGCAATCCCCACTTCCACACTCTGCTCCGGGAAATCCCGGAAGAAAGGTGCCAGGGATGCAGACCCCCGGGAATCGGAGCACAGCACCACAATATCCTTGTCCGTTTTCGCTTTTTCCAGCAAAACATTGCAGATGGCTTGCCGGTTTGGGATCTTATTCATGGAGCGCAGCCTCCTTCCTTGCGGCAAAATCCGTCATAATCTGGCAATATTCCTCCAACGTGGGCACATGATGGTGCCAACTTGCTTTGTTCTCCATAATGGATGCACCGTAGCCCTTGATGGTCTCGGCAATCACCACGGTGGGTTTCCCCTTGCAGGCTCTTGCATCGGAAAAGGCTTTCCCGATGGCCGCAAAATCATGGCCATCGGCCCGGATCACGTTCCAGCCAAAGGCACTCCAGCGCTGCTGCAAATCATCCTGGTGCATCACGTCCTCGGTGCTGCCGGAGATCTGCAAATGGTTCCGGTCGATCACGGCGCACAGATTATCCAGCCCGAACTGGGTGGCGCTCATGGCTGCCTCCCATACGGAACCCTCCGCCAGTTCCCCGTCTCCCATGACGGTATAGACCCGGTAATCCCGGCCGTCCATTTTCCCCGCCAGCGCCATGCCCACGCACACAGGCAGGCCATGCCCCAGGGAACCGGAATTCATCTCGATCCCGGGGAGCTTATTATTGGGATGGCCAATGTATTTGGATCCGAATTTGGAAAAATGCTTCTTCACATCCTCCAGATTCAGGAAGCCCTTTGCGCACAGGACTGCATAGTAAGCTTCCATGGAATGCCCCTTGGACAGGACGAAACGATCCCGGTTCGGGTCATCCAAATTTTGCGGGGTGATATTCATCTCACGGAAATACAGGTAATACAGCACATCCATCAGGCTCATATCGCCGCCGATGTGTCCACCGCCGCCGGCCATGATGATATCCACGCAGTCCCGGCGCAGGTCAAAAGAGCGGGCTATATCGTTCATCTCATTCACCCCTCAGGTATGCCCTGACCTGCTCCTCGTTATCGTCATACAGGTCGGGCTTAATGCCAATGTATTTACAGGCTTCGTACAAAATGGGAACCACGTCCTCGTGGATACCCACGCAATGGTGGATATAGGGGCCCTCCACGATCTTCGCTTCCAGCCGCTTCAGGTTCTCCACTTCTACCCACAGGTAGGTACCCTTGGTATACGGGCCATCGATTCCCTTTGCCTTGCCCAGCAGCAGGGAATACTCCCCGTTGTCTCCATCGAACCGAGCCAGTGTCACCTGGCCGTGCTTTGCCTGCGCCGCCACGGCGCCGGGGAAATCAAAGGCCAGGGGATAGGTAATGGTGGGCTTCTCCTGTGCCACGGAAATGGGCCAGGGGCCACAATGCTGCAACAGCTCCCCATTGTCATTATCCGGATGGCGCACCGACCAATCGGCGAAGAAGCTGCGCCGGTCTTCCAGCGAAGCCGCCTCCACCATCAGTGCCGTGATCGCACCATGGATATCCGTTTCGCAAACGGTGGGGATCCCCTCCTCATTCAGCAGACTGTTTGCAGCGCAGGGCATGATGCCGATCTCCCGCTGCAATTCGTTCCAGCATTGGATGGCGATGGCGTTGCAGCCGTATTTCTCCGCCAGATTCTTCATGGCAACCTTCAGCGCCGCCACATTCTCCAGCTGCTGGTCGTTCACTTCGATATTCATGCAGCCCCGGCAATAGGAAACGGTATCCGCAACCGCAACCCCCTGCTGCTTCGCTTTCTTCATTTCGGCCACCAGTTCCGGCATGGGGACGGGGGCAAGCTGCACATTGAATTTCTCCAGCAGCTCTCCTTCGTTGCACATGGTACTCCAGAAATCATAGGGGCGGGGGGCAATTTGCAGAATGCGGATATGCCGGAAAGTCTTCACCACGCTGCATACGCCCAGGAATGTCTTAATGCCCCGCTCGAATTCCGGATCCGTCAGGCGGCAATTGGTCACATAGGTAAAAGGAACCTGGAACCGGCGCAGAACCTTGCCCGTAGCGAACAGACCGCACTGGGTATCCCGCAAGCGAACGCCGTTGGGTTCCGGCCGCTCATCCCTCGGCCCCCACAGCAGTACCGGCACCCCCATCTCCCTGGCCAGCCGGGCGCACTCATACTCCGTCCCGAAATTGGCATGGGGGAAAAACAGGCCGTCAATTTCGGCGGCACGGAATTTTTCACGGATGCGGATGCGGTCGCTCTCCTGATACAGCAGCCCCTCCGGATTGATATCCGTGATGTCCACAAATTCCACGCCCAATTCCCGGAGACGTTCCCGGCTCAGGTTCGCAAATTTGACAGCATCCGGTGCAGAAAAAATGCTCCGTCGGGTTGGTGCAAAACCGATTTTGATTTTTTTCACAAACGACACTTCCTTTTTCTACATGGTTTTTCATATATTCTACAATCCGAATCACTTAATTGCAACTTAAGTTAAGTTATTTAATTGACTTAATTCACTTAATTCGATATAATGGAACCAACTTCCCCTCCGGAAGAAAAATTGGGGTAAAAGAGGGTTGTCTATGTCCATCACCGCAAAAGAACTGGCAAAAAAATTGGGACTTTCCGCTGCGGCGGTATCCATGGCATTGAATCACAAACCGGGGGTCAGCGAAAGCACCCGGGCAAAAGTGCTGAAAGCGGCAAAGGAATACGGCTACGATTTCAGCAGGCAACGCATCCACGAAGAGGCCAGCAATGGCAGCATTGCATTCCTGATCTATCGGAAGCATGGCGCCGTGGTGGGCGATACCCAATTCTTCAGCGCCGTTACCGACGGCATCGCCAATACCTGCTCCGCCCTGGGCTACCGGATGAATATGCAGTACCTCCATACAGAAAGCCTGCATATGGAGCTGCGCAATCTGCTGTCCACCGATGTGAAAGGGATCGTCCTGCTAGGCACGGAGATGCACGCCGAGGATTTTCTTCCATTCGTCACCTATCCGCTGCCGCTGGTGGTTCTGGACGGTTATTTCGAATCCATTTCCAGGGACTGCGTGCTGATCAACAATGTGCAGGGCGCATTCAAAGCCACCAATTACCTGATCTCCAAGCGAAAGAAGCAGCCGGGATACCTGCGCTCGTCCTACCATATCAACAATTTCGAGGAGCGTGCGGACGGTTTCTTCAAAGCCATCCGTGCCAACGGAATGTCCACCTCCGCCTCCCCCACCCATCATCTCGCCCCCTCCACCGAGGGTGCCTACGCTGATATGAAAGCCCTGATCACCCAGGGGGAACCCCTGGCATCGTGCTATTTTGCGGACAACGATTTGATCGCCGCCGGTGCCATGCGGGCAATGAAAGAGGCGGGCTACCGCATCCCGGAGGACATCGCCATTGTTGGGTTCGACAACATCGCCGTCAGCGAAGTCCTGGATCCCCCGCTGACCACCATCCATGTCCCCAAACAGGCCATGGGGCAGCTGGCCGTTGAACGGCTGGTGAACATTATCGACAAATTGCCCACCGCCAATGTAAAAATTGAGGTAGAAACCACATTGATCAAACGCAAAAGCTCATAACCCCCTACAGCGCCCATGGAAACGGCCAGTTTTTTCTTGCTATTTTTAAAAATTGAGGATATAATATCAGATGAGATATTCCGCCATCAGGAGGCACCATGAATCAAAAGAAACGAATCCGTCTGCTGACCACCGGCGGAACCATCGCCTCCATCCCCGGCGGCCAGGGTCTGGAACCCCGGCGCAGTGAAGTGATGGAGCTGGCGCTGGAGCAGCTGCGCAATTTTTATGATATTACCGTGGAGGATGTGCTCTGCCTAGATTCCTCCAATATTACCCCGGAGCAATGGAAACTCATTGCCACCCGGATCTATCAGGGGCGGGAGGGATACGACGGCATCGTCATCTCCCATGGCACGGACACCATGGCCTACACCGCCTCCGCCATTACCTTTATGCTGCCGAATATTGACCTGCCCGTGGTGTTCACCGGCTCTCAGCTGCCCCTGGCAGATATGCTCAGCGACGGCCCTGCCAATCTGCGCACCGCTTTCGCCATGGCCGCATCCGGCCATCCGGGAGTGTTCCTGGCATTTGACCGGAAAGTGATGCTGGGCTGCCGGGCAGTGAAAGTGCGGGCATCCGGATTCTCCGCTTTCGAGAGTGTCAATGCCCGCTACTGCGCCCAGGTGACCAATCACGGTTTGGTGGTTGACCCCTCCGCCCTCCCCCCGCACCGGGGGGAACCCAAACTTCTCCCGGAGATCAGCCAGGATATCTTCCTGCTGAAATTGACCCCGGGACTGAAGCCCGCCATGATCGAGATGCTGGCCGCCATGGGTTACCGGGGCATTGTCATCGAAGCATTTGGCCTGGGGGGCATCAATGTGCTCCATCAGGGTCTGCGGGGCATCCGCCGGGCGGTGGAGGACGGCATCAGTGTGGTCGTGACCACCCAATGCCTCTACGACAGCGCCAATCTCCAGGTCTACCAGGTGGGCAACCAACTGCTGGAGCTGGGGGTCATCCAGGGCAGGGACATGACCAGCGAAGCTGCCATGACCAAGCTCATGTGGGCCATCGGCCAGGGAATGAACCAGGAAGAGATCCGAACCCTCTTCGCCCGCAACCTGGCCGGTGAAGTGGATTGTTGAAATAATATGATCAGAGTATCCCCTTGGCTCCCTCTGAGAGGGAGCTGGCAAAATCGGCTCTTCGGAACCGATTCTGTCTGAGGGAGTGTCCTATCATGAATGGTAAATGCTCAAAATTACGGGCGACACTCCCCCCGTCATGCTGTTCGCATGACACCCCCCTCAGTGAGGGGAGCAAGTTAGTGCTTGCATTTAATCACCCCAAATCCGAATCAGGAAAGAGGATGAGTATGGATCCCATTTATGTCACCGGCCACCGGAACCCGGATACGGACTCCATCGTAGCCGCCATGGCCTATGCGGCGCTGCGCAACGCCTGCGGCGACCGGGAATATCAGGCAGCCTGCCTGGGTCACGTATCTGACGAGACCCAAACCGTGCTGGATCGGTTCGGTTTCCAGCCACCCAAGCGCATCCACGATATGTATACCCAGGTGCGTGACCTGGATTTTGACAAGCCGCCGGTGCTCAGCGCCGCCGTCACGCTGGGGCGGGGCTGGCAGCTGCTGGCGGACGATAAGAAGAGTTCTGCCCTGCCCGTGGCCAACGAGGACGGCACCCTGTTCGGTATGCTGTCCCGGGAGGATGTGGCCAGCTATAATATGGATCTGGTATTCAACGGATACCTGGAGGAGGTACCCCTCTTCAATGTTCTGTCCGTTCTGGAGGGGAAAGTCCTCAACGAAGCCGGCGAAAATACCGATTCTATTGGGGGCGAAGTGACCATCGCCCTGCCCCAAAGCCGGGACAATCTGCTCTTCAGCTCCAGGGAATCCGTTGTTCTCTGCGGCCATCAGCCGGATATGATCCGCCGGGCGCTAGAGATGGGGGTAAACTGCTTGGTGCTGTGCCAGGCGGAATTGGACGAAAGTCTGCGGAACCTGCCCACCACCACCTGCATCATCTCCACGCCTTTCGATGCCTATTCCGCCGCCCGACTCATCTTCCAGTCCACCCCCGTGGGGCGCATCTGCCGCACCCGGGAGCTGGTCTGCTTCCACCTGGATGACCGGGTGGACGAGGTGAAAGAGCAGGTGCTGAAATACCGGGAGCATTGCTACCCCATCCTGGATGAAAATGACCGTGTCGCCGGTGTGCTCACCCGCTACCATCTGCTGCGCCCCCGGCGCAAGCGAGTGGTGCTGGTTGACCATAACGAAGCCGCCCAGTCCGTCCCCGGGCTGGAAGAAGCAGAGATCCTGGAAATCATCGACCATCATCGTCTGGCGGATATCCAAACCGCCAACCCCATCACCGTGCGCAACGAGCCCGTTGGCTCCACCAATACCATCATCGCCGGAATGTTCCAGGATCGGGGGTTGATGCCATCGGAGAAGATGGCGGGTATGATGGCCGCCGCCATATTGTCCGATACGGTCATGTTCAAATCCCCCACCTGCACCTCACGGGATGTGCGGATGGCCGAGCGCATGGCACGCATCGCCAATATCTCCCTGGACGAGCTGGGCACCATGATCTTCTCCGCCAGCCAGGGGAACAAGAGCGCCGAAGAACTGCTCTTCACCGATTATAAAGAATTCCACATCGCCGGTCATGACCTGGCCGTTGCCCAGATCACCTGCGTGGACAGCCCCAGTATGCTGGCACGGAAAGAGGAATTCCTGACCCATATGCATCAGGTAGCCGAAAGCAAGGGTTTCTCCGCCGTGCTGCTGATGCTGACGGACGTGCTGCTGGAGGGTACGCAGCTGATCTACGTGGGCGACGGCGATACCATCCGCCAGGCTTTCGGCGTAGAACCGAGAGACAATACCGT
This sequence comes from uncultured Oscillospiraceae bacterium, assembly GCA_964617595.1. GTDB lineage: Bacteria > Bacillota > Clostridia > Oscillospirales > Oscillospiraceae > Faecousia. The sequence goes on from CAZTYB010000002.1 coordinate 47,600, forward strand.
GTTCCTCCCCAAGGTCATGAGCCGCAAGAAGCAGGTCATCCCCATGCTCTCCGCCCTGTGGGGTTAATTCCAGATGGGTTGTGCGGATAGAAATTTCAGCAGAAATCCGATGAATCGTAAAATGTGATGTGACAGAGTCCCTTGGCTCCTCCTCTGGGGGAGCTGCCGAACGAACGTGAGGCTGAGGGAGTGATGTCGGTGATTTTGAGCTGCTACCATTCAACGAACGCCACTCCCCCTGCTCCGCGCTAAGAGCCGCCTGTTAGGCGGTTGCGCTTCTGCATAGCGCCTGCGGGCGCAATGTCGGCCTGTTCGGCCGACATCCCAGCCCAAGGGCATGGCTTCGCACACCTCAGCGAGGGGGACAAGATTGCTCGGGACGGCACCAAGCGGGGTATCCTCCCACCCTTATGGGATAGACCGCTAACGATACCGGGCGGGTCAGGGAACTAACGACCACGTACCATTTCAAAGCGTAACTAAAAAAGGAAGTGAACGGTTATGGCATTTGATTCATTGCTGGGCAATGAACAGTTAAAACGGAATCTGACCCACGCTCTGGCCAATGGTCATATCTCTCACTTCTATCTGATCTCCGGCCCCAATGGCTCCGGCAAACATACCCTGGCGAAACTGCTGGGGGCTGCCATCCTGTGCCAGGGGGAGAATAAACCCTGTATGCGCTGCCGCTCCTGCCGCAAAATGCTGGACGGCGCCCACCCGGACTATATCACCGTGGACGACCCGGAGAAGAAAACCGTCCCCGTTGACCTGATCCGTCAGGCAAGGGCAGATATGTATATCCAGCCCAATGAATCCGATCATAAAATCTATCTCTTCCCCCGTGCCCAGGATATGGGTCTGCCCGGCCAGAATGCACTGCTGAAAGTGCTGGAGGAGCCGCCGAAGTACGGCGTATTCCTCCTCCTTGCGGATAACCCCAATCGGCTGCTGCCCACCGTCCGCTCCCGCTGCACGGAGCTGAAACTGCTGCCCCTGCCACGGGAAGTCATGCTCCCCCCGCTCCAGCAGGCTTATCCCAATGCCTCAGCGCAAATGCTGGAAGCTGCATTCAAACGCAGCGGCGGGAACCTGGGTCAGGCCAAGACGCTGCTGGAGAGCAGCGAATCCAATTCCCCCCAAACCCAGGCATTGCTGGATGCCCTGTGCCGTCGGGATGCCCTCGGGCTGCTGTATGCGCTGGTTCCATTGGAGAAAGCGAAACGGGACATCCTGGGTGAACTGCTGGAGCAGTGGCTGGAGCTGACCGAGGAAGCTCTGGCCGGAAGAAGCGGCATGGAAGCCGTATCCCCCGGCGCAAGGCAGCTGGCCGCTGCCTACACCGCCAGCGAACTGACGAAAATTCTTGCCGCATTCCAAAAAGCGGCATTGTATTTAAAGAGCAATGTCTCCTCCGGTGCCATCTGCGGCTACCTGGAATGGGAATTGCAGCTGCCACGCTCAGCACTCAACTCGCAATAACTGCATAATAAAAAGGAGAATCACATGGAAGAAGTCTTGACCCCTGTTCAGGAAGAAGCACCCCAGACCCTGGAGGTCGTGGATATTCAGTTTCGTCCGGGACAGAAAATATATTATTTTGACCCCAATGGAATGCAATTTGCCCCCGGTGACCACGTGATCATGGATACCGCCCGGGGCGTGGAATTCGGCATCTGCGCCGGGGGGAACCATATCATCCCGGCCAAGGAGGCAGTCGCCCCCCTGCGGAAGATCCTCCGCCACGCCAGCAACCAGGATGAACGGATCAATGACGATAACCGCACCCGTGAACGCCGTGCATACGAGGTCTGCCTGCAAAAAATCCAGCACCACCAGTTGGATATGCAGTTGGTATCGGCTGAATGCGCTTTTGATGGCAGCAAGATCCTCTTCTATTTCACCGCAGATGAGCGTGTGGATTTCCGGGAACTGGTAAAGGATCTGGCCAGTGTTTTCCATACCCGCATCGAGCTGCGCCAAATCGGCGTAAGAGATAAGGCGAAAATGGTAGGGGGACTGGGCATCTGCGGCAGACCGTTCTGCTGCGCCAGCTTCCTGGACGATTTCCAGCCCGTCTCCATCAAGATGGCCAAGACCCAGAGCCTGAGCCTGAACCCCACCAAAATTTCCGGCACCTGCGGCCGGCTGATGTGCTGCCTGAAATACGAGCAGGATACCTACGAGAGCCTCATCCGTACCAGCCCGAAAATGGAATCTTTCGTGGACACCCCGGAGGGACGGGGCACCGTAACCGAGGTGGATATCCTGCGCCAGCGGGTGAAAGTGCAGATGGAGAACAATCCGGAGACCACCGCCTCCTTTGCCAACGAGGAGATCGCCGTATTGCGCAATGGCCGCGCCAAAAAGAACGATCCTCCCATCCCCGCCGATCTTGCCCCCATCTCCGGAAGCGGCAAACGGGAACGCCGCCCGAAAGAGGAAGATGCACCGGTTCTGGAGGCCATCCGTTTCCGTTACAGCACCGAATCCATCGCCGATGCCCAGCAGCCGGTTCAGGAATTCCCCAAGGAACCGACTGAACGGCCAAATCGGCAAAATCGCCGCAGCAATCACCGTCCCCGGGAGGCACAGGAGGAGCTCCGTCCGGAACAGCCCGAATCCAACCGCCGCCCCAGAAAGGATCGTCCCCGCCGCCCCCGTCCGGAGCAGCAGGCCGCCCCCGATGCCCCCAAAGCAGAGGCTCCCGACTCCCCCCGCCCGGAGGGGCAGCGCCAAAATCGCCGGAACAATCGCCCCAACCGCAAGAGCCCGGAGCAGCGCCCCACCGGTGACACCGCTCCCCAGAATAGCAGCGGGGCACCCACCCAGGCACCCCAAGCCCAGAACGCCGGCAGCGAAAACCGGCGCCCCCGCCGCAATCAGCGCAATAACCGCTACCGCAAGCCCAAATCTCAGGGTTCCAAAGAGGAATGATGCAAAAGTTCGCTTGTGCCCAGATTATTCGGCAATTCCCGAACTTTTCCACTAACTCTACTCCCGGTAGAATTCAACCCCAACGAGATTTTCCGAAATTCAAACTATCCGATTGCCGCCGCTCCCCTGGGAGCGGCGTTTTTTCGGTTGCTATTTTCCGGATCCGCCCTTATAATATATAAACAAATCGGCAATTCTGATTAAAAATCACTCACCGCACAAATCTCAATGCGGAATGAAATAAGGAGGACATAGATATGAATTTTACAATTTTCGTGGACGGGAGCGCAAATCTGCCGGGGAGAATCACCCAGGAACTGGAGATTGCCGTTCTCCCCTGCTCCTATTCCATTGACGGCGTAGATGCCACTTATGACGGAAGCCTGGACAGTTTCGATGCCCCGGAATATTACAATAAACTCCGCCAGGGTGCTCGGGTGCAAACCAGTCTGCTCAATACCCAGCTTTTCATGGATCATTTTCGGCCGGAGCTGGAGCAGGGGCGGGACGTGCTGTATTTCTCCATGTCCTCCGGCATCAGCGGCACCTGCCATGCGGCGCAGCTCGCCGCCCAGGAACTGACGGAGGAATTCCCGGGGCGCACCGTACGGGTGATCGATTCCAAGGGTGCGGGATTCGGTATCGGCCTGATGGCCTGCAAGGCCGCCGACCTGCGTTCCGCCGGAAAGTCCGCATCCGAGACCGCCGATGCCATGGACGAAGATGTGCAGCATATGCTGCAATTCTTCACCGTGGATGATCTGAATTTCCTGAAGCGCACTGGGCGGGTCACCGGAGCCACCGCTGCCATCGGCACAGTCCTGAATATCAAGCCCCTGCTCTGGGGCGACCCCACCGGCCATATCACCTCCCGTGGCAAATTCCGTGGCAAGAAGAAAGCCATCGCCGCCATCGCCGAGGAATACCGGGCTCGGGTTCAGGATGCAGCAAATCAGCGCATCGCCATCTCCCATGGCGATTGCCCGGAGGAGGCACAGGCGCTGGCGGATATGATCTGCGCCATTGCCCAGCCGAAAGAGCTGATCATCGCCCCCCACGAGCCGTTCACCGGTGCCCATGTCGGCCCCGGAATGCTGGCGCTATTCTTCCACGGCGGACTGCGCAACGAAAACTAAAAATATCGGCGGGAACCCATTTTGTGCGGTTCCCGCCTTTTTATGCAATTCCGGTAGAAATGAACAGCGTAAACGATATCGTTTTTCATGCATTTATGGAAAATGCCAAAAAATCCCGCAGTATTTTAGACAAATTGTCACTTTTTTCTTGCGCCAAAATATGGTATGCTATTTATAGGGGTTTTATGCCCTGAACTCAACTCGTTTGCAAATTTCATTGACATAAGGAGCTGTGACCAATGTACTTTCAGAAAAAACGCTGTATCGCCATGCTTCTGGCAGGCGGCCAGGGCAGCCGTCTTTACGTGCTGACCGAGAAGACCGCCAAGCCCGCCGTCCCCTTCGGCGGCAAATACCGCATCATCGATTTTCCCCTTTCCAACTGTGCGAATTCGGGTATTGATACCGTGGGTATCCTCACCCAGTATCAGCCCCTGGAATTGAATGAATACATCGGCAACGGCCAGCCCTGGAACCTGAACAAGACCCATAGCTGTGCCCAGGTTCTGCCCCCCTACGAGCGCCACGACAAGAAGCAGGGCTGGTACAAGGGCACCGCCAACGCCATCTATCAGAACATCGATTTCATCGACCGGTTCGATCCGGAATATGTGGTCGTCCTGTCCGGTGACCACATCTATAAAATGGACTACTCCAAGATGGTCGACTACCACGAGAAGAACGGCGCGGCCTGCACCATCGCCGTGCGCAATGTTCCACTGGAGGAAGCCAGCCGCTTCGGCATCCTGAATACCAATCCCGACAATACCATCTACGAATTCGAGGAGAAGCCCAAGAAGCCCAAGTCCACCAATGCCTCCATGGGCATCTACTGCTTCACCTGGAAAGTGATGCGTGAGGCGCTGATTGCCGATGAAGAGAATCCGGATTCCTCCAACGATTTCGGCAAGAATATCATCCCCATGCTCCTGGCCGGTGGGCACAAGCTGATGGCCTATAATTTCGACGGCTATTGGAAAGATGTGGGAACCATCACCTCCCTCTGGGAAGCCAATATGGACTTGCTGGGTAAGGAGCCCGCTTTCAACATCTGGGGCGATGAGCGCACCAAGATCCACGCCCGCAACTCCGCCTACCCCTCCAGCTACATCGATGCTTCTGCCAAGGTGGCCGACTCTTTCGTGGCCGAGGGCTGCGAAGTTTACGGCACCGTGCACCACAGCGTGGTCAGCGTGGGCTGCACCATCGGCGAGGGTGCCCTGGTGGAGGATTCCGTGGTCATGCCCGGCGTGGTCATTGAGCCGGGTGCCATCGTCCGCCACGCCATCCTGGGCGAGGATTCCAGAGTTTGCCGCAATGCCGTGGTGGGCGGCGCTTTTGCCCCCAATGAGAAGAAGAAAATCAGCGTAGCCGGCAAGGGCGTTGTGATCGCCGAAAATGCCGTGCTTGCCCCGGGCGATATGCTGTAAGGAGGTAACGACAATGAATGTAATGGGTATTCTTTTCACCAATGATGCCAACATTGGCGACCTGACCAACAAACGCACCATGGCCTCCCTGCCTTTCGGCGGGCGGTACCGCCAGGTGGACTTCGGCCTTTCCAATCTGGCCTATGCCGGGGTAAGGCACGTGGGGATCATCGCCCGGTTCAGTTATCAGTCCCTGATGAACCACGTGGGTGACGGTGAAGAATGGGGTCTGGAACTGGGAGAGGGGGGACTGGAATTCCTCACTCCCTATGCTTCCTCCGTGAACCATTCCTACCGGGGGAAATTGGAATCCCTGTCATCCAATATGGATTTCCTGGAATTCGGTGACGATGACTACGTGGTAATGATCGACTCCACCGTGCTTTCCAACATCGATTTGAACAAGGTCATTGCCGACCACATCGCCTCCGGTAAGGACGTGACCGTCGTCACCAGCAAGAATGTATGCAACGGCAAGAAGACTATCGATTTTGCCCTGAAGCTGGATAAAGATGGCCAGGTGGAGGACATGGTCTGCGACTATGCCGCCCCGGCGGACTACCAGGCCTCCATGGACATTTTCGTGATGAACCGTCAGGTGCTCATCCGGGAGGTCAAGGCACTGGTCGCCAAAAACTATTTCCACATGGATCGGGATCTGTGCATGGGCGGCTGGCGCAGCAAGCGCATCACCGTCAATGCCTATCAGCACGAGGGCGTGGTCATGTTCAATGAATCCACCCAGGAATATTTCGAGCATTCCCTCTCCCTTACCCAAAAAGAAGTCCGGGACGGTCTGTTCGGTGCCGCCCATCCCATCTATACCAAGGTGCGCAGCCGTGTCCCCAGCTACTATGGGGAGGGGTGCCAGATGGAGAATGTCATCGTGGCAGACGGATGCATTCTGGAGGGTAGCGTGAAGAATTCCGTCCTCTTCCGTCAGGTCACCATCGCCGAGGGCAGCACCGTGGAGAATTGCGTGATCATGAATGACAGCGTGGTTGGTACCGGCTGCCAGCTGAAGAATGTCATCCTGGACAAGAACGTCACCGTCAACCCGGGCACCAAGCTCTTTGGCACCCGAGCCAACCCCATTGTCATCAAGCGGGGTGAGATCGTATGAAAATTGCCATCTGCGCTTCCGAGGGCGCACCCTACGCCAAATCCGGCGGCCTTGGGGACGTAATGGAGGCACTGCCCGCCGCCCTGTCCCGCATCCAGGGGAATCAGGTGGCGCTGTTCCTCCCCTATTATCATAAGATCAAGAACAACTCCGCCTATTTGGTGGAAAAAGTTGCGGAATTTCGGGTTCAGCTGGGATGGCGGCAACAGTACTGCGGCGTGATGAAGCTGCTGAACCGGAAAGATGATGTCCAGGTCTACTTCCTGGACAGCGAGTATTATTTCGGTGCCCGCACCGGCGCCATCTACGGGGATATAGACGACGGGGAGCGGTTCGCATTCTTCTCCCGTGGGTGCATGGATGCCATGGTGGCGCTGGACTTCCTGCCGGACATCATCCAGTGCAACGACTGGCAGACCGGCCTGATTCCCGTATACCTGAAAGCGGTGTACCGGGGGAAATTCCCCTGGACCCGGGTGATGTATACCATCCATAATATCGAGTATCAGGGTTGGGCAAATGCCAATTTCTTTGACGATGTGCTGGGTCTTCCCTGGGAATACCGGGGAACCCTGGACATGAATCATTCCGTAAACATGATGAAAGGCGGCATCGAGTGCGCCGACATGGTCACCACCGTTTCCGAGACCTACGCCCGGGAGCTGATGTATCCCTATTATGCCCATGGGCTGGACAATATCATCGCCGGAGCCGCCTGGAAACTGACGGGCATCACCAATGGCATCGATGTGGGCACTTTCAATCCGGAAACGGATCCGAATCTCCCCGCCCACTACAATGCAGATACCTTTGTCGAGGGCAAGGCTGCCGTAAAGGCTGCATTGCAGGAGGAAGTGGGACTTCCCGTTCGGGGGGACGTACCCCTGATGGTAATGGTCACCCGGCTGGCCGGGCACAAGGGGCTGGATCTGCTGTGCTACATCGCCCGGCGGCTGATGTGGGAGCAGGATGCCCAGATGATCATCCTGGGCACCGGTGAACCCCAGTACGAGGCATTCTTCCGGGATTTGCAGGAGCAATTCCCCGACCGTGTCGCCGCCAAGATCACATTCAATCTTGGATTGGCCGCCCGGATGTATGCAGGTGCGGACATCTACCTGATGCCCTCCAAATCCGAGCCCTGCGGCCTGAGCCAGATGAATGCCATGCGCTACGGCACCGTTCCCGTTGTCCATGCCACCGGCGGCCTGAAAGATACCGTTCCCCCCTGCGATGAGAACGGCGAGGGCGGCCTGGGCTTCACTTTCCAGAGCTACAATGCCGATGATTTCTTCGCCGCCATCATTCGGGCGCTGGATCTGTACAGCAAACAGCCGGATAAATTCCATGCCTTGCAGCACTGGGAGATGACCCAGGACTTCAGCTGGAATGTCCCCGCCGGACGGTACATGGCGCTGTTCCAGAAGATGCTGTCCTGGTAAGAATCCTTTCACCATTATTGACACAATCGCCATTAAAAATAGGTTCTATGTCAATAGTTGGGGTAGAGAGAAAATAAAATATTTTTAGGAGATCGT
>CAZTYB010000003.1:0-45499 GCA_964617595.1 uncultured Oscillospiraceae bacterium
GTTGGTGATGTCATCCACGGTGTAGCCGGCCTGACCCAGCAGCTTGGTGTTGGCGATGATGCCGTAGGTCTCGACGACGTAGGCGATGCCCAGGGTAGCGTCGCCGTCCTTCAGGGCGAAGCCCTGGTTGGTCAGCTCAGCGGCAACGGCGGAGTCGGTCAGGTCCAGGCAGTAATCCTTCCAGTTGGCCAGACCGTTGGGGCCATTGACCTGGAACAGGGTGGGGGGATTGCTCTTGGCGATCTCGCTCATGAGCTGAGTCTCATAAGTGCCGGAGGCGGCGGTGATGACGGTGACATTCACGCCGGTCTCCTCTTTGTACTTGGCAGCCAGTACCTGCCAGGCGGCATCCTGCTCAGGTTTGAAGTTCAGGTAGTAGACAGAGCCGGTAGCATCGGCACTGACGCAGGGGATCAGGCTCAGGACCATGACCAGAGCCAGCAGCAGAGTGAACAGCTTTTTCATTGTTTTTCCTCCTAATGAAATGATAGATATATGCTTTCGGCATCGTGCCGGAAAAGCCGGGATTGAAAACGGTTTCATCTCCGTTGGCTTCACTATATACTACTCTCCTCCAAATTGCAAGAAAAATGTGCGAATTTCCGTAACTTTGTATTTTATACTCAAAAATCAATATATCATTTTGTGCAGAATGCCAAGGTTTTCCAATTGTAAACGTTTACATTTCCCTTTCATCCATTTCCCTTTTCCCCAGGGATTGCTTTTTCAGCGAAAAATCGGTATAATAACCCCAATCAATTACGCCACGGAGGAATTGGAATGGACAAGATGAGAGCGCTGGTGGATAAGCTGAACGCCTACCGGGATGCCTATTATAACCGCAGCGAAAGTCCGGTCTCCGACCGGGAATACGATGCCCTGTTCGATGAACTGGCCGCACTGGAGGCGCAGACCGGCATCGTCTATGCCGATTCCCCCACCGCCACCGTTGGCTATGACGTGGTGAGCAAACTGACCAAGGTGACCCATAATCACCCCCTGCTCTCCCTTGGCAAGACCACGGACATCGGGGAATTCTGCGCCTATTTCGAGGGGAAACCCATCCACCTCATGGGGAAAATGGACGGTCTGACCGCATCGCTGATCTACCGGGACGGCCAGCTCATCAGCGCCGAAAGCCGGGGCAACGGCGAAGTGGGCGAAGACATCACCCATACCGCCCGCACTTTCGTCAACCTCCCCCGGCGCATCCCCTTTGACGGGGAGCTGATCGTGGACGGGGAATGCATCATCGACTATCCCACTTTCCGGAAAATCAACCAGGAAGAGCAGACGGAATACAAGAACCCCCGCAATCTGGTCAGCGGCACCGTGCGCCAGCTGGACAGCGCCGTAGCCGCCCGCCGCCACGTGCGTTTCATCCCCTGGAAACTCCACAGCGCCCAGGATAAAAACGGGAATGCCCACGAGGCGCTGCAAACCTACAGCGCTTCCTTTGAATTGCTGAAAAAACTGGGATTTGAAGTGGTTCCCAGCCGGAATATTGAAAACGATTTCACAGACGATTCGTCCCGCCGGGAAGCGGTGGAGCAGCAGATAGAGCAATTGCAGCAGGAATGCGCCGCCAGGGGCTTCCCCATTGACGGCATCGTGGGTTCTTTCGACGATGTGGCCTACGGTCTGGGTTTGGGCAGCACCGGGCACCACCCCAAGCATTCCCTGGCTTTCAAATTCTACCAGGATCGGAACGAGACCGTCCTGCGTGACATTGAATGGAGCACCAACCGCACCGGTCAGGTGAACCCGGTGGCGATTTTCGACCCGGTAGAGATCGACGGCACCACCGTCAGCCGGGCATCCCTGAACAATGTGAGCATCATCAAGGAACTGGAACTGGGGCTGGGGGACACCATCACCGTCATCAAAGCCAACCAGATCATCCCCATGGTGACGGACAATCTGACCCGCTCCAAAAGCTACGTCTTCCCCTGCAACTGCGGCAGCTGCGGCAGTGCACTGGAGCTGCGCAATGACAACGGGCGGGAGGCGCTCTACTGCGTGAACCCCGGTTGCCCCGCCATCCGGCTGGATCAGATCTCCTATTTCGTCAGCCGGGATGCCATGAATATTATGGGGCTGTCCCAGGAGCGGCTGAAAATGCTCATGGAGCAGGGATTCATTTCCGATTTTGGGGACATTTACCAGTTGGAAAATCACCGCTCCAAACTGGTGGCACTGGAGCGATTCGGCAAGGACAGCGTAGATGCGCTGCTGAGCGCAATCGAAGTCAGTCGGGACTGTCGGCTGAGTAATGTACTCACCGCCATCGGCATCCCCAATATCGGCAAAAACAATGCCAAAATCCTGGCTACTCAGTGCCATACCCCCGGCAATCCCCTGGAACGGTTCCTGGAATTGGCCAAAGAAAATTACGATTGGACAGTATTGGACGGATTCGGGGAAGTCATGAGCAATTCCATCAACCGCTACATTGCCGAAAATGAAGAACGCATCCGTCCCCTGATCGGTGCCCTGCGCATTGCGCCGGAAACACCCCCGGCGGATACCCCCCGCCCCCTGGAGGGGAAGACTTTCTGCATCACCGGCAAGCTCCTCCATTTCCCCAACCGGGATGCCCTGGTGGCGGAGATCGAGCGCCGGGGGGGCAAGGCCGTATCCGGTGTCAGTGCGAAGACGGACTACCTGATCACCAATGACAAAGATTCCGGCAGCAGCAAGAATCAAAAGGCCGCAAAATTCGGAACCGTCATCCTCTCCGAATCGGAGTTCCTGGCACTATGAAAGCCAAACGCATCGCCCTGCTGGGGCTGCTGACCGCCATCGCACTGACCATATTCATAATTGAATCCAATCTTCCGGCGGTCATCCCCATCCCCGGGGTGAAATTGGGGCTTGCCAATATCGTTACGGTGTTCACCGTATTTGCTCTGGGGAGCCGGGAGGGGGCGGCGGTGCTGCTGTGCCGCATTTTCCTAGGGGCGGCGTTCGCCGGGAATTTCAGCAGCATCCTCTATTCCGCCGCCGGGGGACTGTGCGCCATTGGCGTTACCGTCGTCTCCCGCCGCATTTTGGGTCGGAACCAAATCTGGGCGGCGGGGTGCCTGGGTGCCATCGCCCATTCCATCGGCCAGATCACCATGGCAATGATCGTCACCGGCAGCGCCGCCGTGGCGGTCTATTTGCCGGTCATGATCCTCATCAGCATTTTCACCGGACTTTTCACCGGGCTTTGCGCCCAATTACTTGTCAATCGGGGAGAGAAAATATGGAAAACCTTTTTCAAATGAACCTGTCCCAACAGCAGATCACTTCCATCTCCAATCTGGGTCTGGCGCATATCGGCGACGGCGTATGGGAGCTGCTATGCCGGAGTTACCTCTGCGCCCGGGGAGAAAAAACCGTCGGCCAGCTCCATAAGGATACCATCTCCATGGTAAAAGCCCCCGCCCAGGCGGATTATATTGACAAAATATTTCCCCTGCTGACGGAGCAGGAGCTGGCATTCTACCGCCGGGGGAAGAACGCCCACGTCCACGCCGCCCCCAAGGGAGCGACCCCGGCGCAGTACGCCAAGGCCACCGGGCTGGAGGCTCTGTTCGGCGCACTGTACCTGGCGGGTCAAACCCAGCGGCTGAATCAGCTCTTCTGGGCAGCGGTGGAAGAAAAATGCTGACCTACGAGCTGAAAAAGGAGCGGGGGCTGCCCCTTTACGAATCGCTGTACCGCTGCATCCGTCAGGACATCTGGGACGGGAAATTGCAGCCCGGTGAGAAGCTCCCCTCCAAACGGGCGCTGGCGCAGCATCTGGAATTGGGCAAAACCACGGTGGAGGCCGCCTATGCCCAGCTGCTCAGTGAGGGGTTCATCCGCTCCCAGGAAAAGGTCGGTTATTTCGTGGAGGCGGTGGCGCACCGGGTCACTCCCCCCCTCCCGGCATCTTGCGCACCGGAAAGAGGCCAGCCGGAACCGCTGCTGGATCTCACCGCCAACGGCACCGGGCATTTCCCTTTCTCCGTATGGAGCAAATTGCAGCGGGAAGTGATCCTGGATTATGGCCGTCGGCTGTTGCTGCCCCTGCCCAATCAGGGAATCCCGGAATTGCGAAGCGCCATCGCTGCGCACCTGGCGGCGTTCCGGGGCATGGTGGTGAACCCGGAGCAGATCCTCATCGGCGCCGGGACGGACTTCCTTTATAATTTACTGATCCAATTACTGGGGCGGGACAAAACTTACGCCGTGGAAGAACCGGGATACGGAAAAATCCGCCAAATCTACGCCGCCGGGGGTGTCCACTGCATCAGCGCCCCCCTGGATGACCGGGGCGTTGCCCCCGGGGCACTGGGGGGTGCACAAGTACTGCACATCTCCCCATCCCACCATTTCCCCACCGGACTGGTCACCCCGGCCAGCCGCCGTCAGGAGCTGCTGCGCTGGGCGCAGGGAGAAAACTGGATCATCGAAGACGACTACGATTCCGAGTTCCGCTTCGCCAGCCGTCCCCTGCCCACTATGCAGAGCATGGAGCCGGACAGGGTGATCTACATCAACTCTTTCTCCAAGAGTCTCGCCCCCTCCATCCGCATCAGCTATATGATTCTCCCCCCGGCTCTGATGGAGAAATTTCACCGGGAGCTGGATTTCTACGGCTGCACCGTGCCCAGTTTCGAGCAGTACACCCTGGCAAGGTTTTTAAGCGGCGGGCATTTCGAGAAGCACATCAATCGGATGCGCCGCTATTACCAGCGGCAGCGGAACCAGGTGATCGGCATCCTCTCCGGATGCCGGGGAGCGGAAAAACTGACCATCCAGGAGCAGGATGCCGGGCTGCATTTCCTCCTGGGGGTGGATACCCGGCTCAGTGACCGGGCGCTGACGGAGGCACTGGCTGCCCAGGGCATCCGCATTCAGGCGCTGAGCAGTTTCTATCACGATACCCCCCCCGAGCAGCGCCACTGCCTGGTGGTGAACTACTCCGGTCTGGACCCGGAGCAGCTGCGTGCATTCCTCCCGAAACTGGAGGAGGTATTTGAGGGTCTGTAAACAAGATCTCCCACACCTTTCAAGGCAATGCCATCAGCTTAAGATTCGATATGCTAACGCCCCTTCTCCCCCTCGCTGAGGGGGATGTCATGCGATCAGCATGACAGGGGGAGTGTCGTTTGTTGAATGGTAAGCAATACAAATTACCAACGTTACTCCCTCAGTCAAAATCGGTTCCGAAGAGCCGATTTTGCCAGCTCAGCCTAAAGGCATGGCTTCGCACACCTCTGAGAGGGAGCCAAGGGGGCGCTCTTAAGTTGACGACATTGCCTTTCAAGGGAGTCCAAAGTTTCACAAAAAGCAAAGCGGTAGAAATCCGGTTCTTCATCCGGTTTTCTACCGCTATTTGTATTAACGAAATTGATCAGACGTAGTTCGTCTCAATCACCAGCTCCAGCCGGTTATTTGGATGGAGGGAGTGCATATATTCCGTGAACTCCCGGCGCAGATTATCCCAATCCGTCAACTGGTAATCCACCACCAGATCCACATAGATATCCTGGTTCACCGGGTCAACATAGAGGGCATGGTAACTGGTCACGTGGGGCTGATTGCGAACGAAAGCAGCCACCTGATTGCGCAGGGTGCGGGTCTCCGGGTGATCCCGGTCAACGGCATAGATACCGAAGACCATGACGATATTCTTCTCGTGCATGATTTTCAGTTGGAGGGCGTGGAGGGCTGCATAAGCTTCGCCGATGGTTTTGTCATGGTCGATCTCCACATTCACGCTGCCGCTGAAAGAATCGGGGCCATAATTATGCAGCATCATGTCCGCCGCATTCTGGACGATGGGCTCCGAACGGATCATGCGGTACAATTCCTGCGCCAATTCCTTTTCCCCCGCCTGCCCCAGCAGGGCGCCCAAAGTATCTTTCAGCACTTCCAGTCCCGCTTTCAACACGATCAGGGACATGATGATGCCGCCATAGGCATCCAGATTCAGTCCGAACAGCAGGAAAACCCCGGCAGACACAATGGTGATCACGGATACGATGGAATCGTTCCGGCAATCGGTACCCACGGCAATCAGGCTACCGGAGGACACCCGTTTGCCCTGGCGAACCGTATAGCTGCCCAAAAGGAGCTTGACCAGGGCGGACAGGGCGATGATGCCCAAGGTGAGGTAGGATACGCTCATTTCCTCCGGGTGGAAAATCCGCTCCACGGAGCTTTGCAACAGCTCCGTTCCGGTGAAGAGAATGAGCACGCTGATAATCAGACTGGTCAGATATTCAATTCTGCCGAATCCAAAGGGGTGCTTTTCCGTGGGATGGCGGGCGGAGAGTTTCGTGCCCACGATGGTGATGAGGGAGGTTGCGCAGTCCGTGGCATTGTTCACGCCCTCGGAGATGATGGCGATGGAGCGCACCGCCGTACCAATGACGATCTTGACCCCGGCCAACAGCAGATTCACCAGAATGCCCAGTGCGGAAACGGTAACCACCGTCCCCTCCCGGCTGGATGGATCCTGGCGAAGGAGCTTATAGAGCAATTTCATATTCCGATCCTCTTATTCTTCCAATTTATGCGGCGTTCTGCGCCATCCAGGCGTAGTTTGCCTCCCGTGCCTGTTTTTCGGAGGCAAGGTAGGTTTTCACCTGCTGCATTCCAGCTCCTACAATATCCTGGGTACGCTGCCAGGAATCGGTGCACTGGGTCAGGGTGCTGTCGTTGATACCGAACATCTCCTGCCACTGGCTCCGGCGGGAATCATCCAGGGGGAGGATCTCGTAACGGCGGATAGTAGCGCTGGAATTGACCACGGTGTTGCCGTTGATATCAACGGCACGCACCCAGGTGGGGATCAGCTCCGCATCTTCCAGATAGACCGTTCCATCGGAATATTTGCTGAAAGTGATGCTGAAGAGCACTCCGTCCTCCGTATGGGCGGTGGAGATGCGTTTGATCTGGTCGTTGCGCTGGTTGGAGACGGCATTACCCATGGAATACAGGCAAACGGTGCGATGCTCCGGGTCAACGGTGCTCTCCAGCAGCACCACCGGCTCCACCACATGGGGGTGCCCGCCGATGATCACATCCACGCCCAGGTCGCACAATTTCTGCGCCATGGCTTTCTGAGATTGATTGGCATCCAGTTTGTACTCCTCTCCCCAGTGGATGTACAGCACGATGGCCTCCGCCCCCTGGGCGCGCATCTCGGCGATGCGGGTCTCCATTTCCGTATAGAATGGTTCCGGATTAGCATGGCGGAAGCAGTTGAGGATATCATATCCCCCCGCCTGCATAGGATTATAGTTCAAAGCAGGGGCATTGCCGGTGCCCAGGGAATCCTCATAGGTATAGCAGATCATGCCGATGTTGATCCCATTGATATTCTGCACCACGAATTTGGGCTCATCCCCGCTGAGCATGGTGCCCAGATTGGTCAGTCCCTTTTCCCGCACGGTGCGGATGGTGCGCTCGTAGCCCGCCTGCTGGCTGTCGTAACTGTGGTTATTAGCGGTCAAGAGCATATCGAACCCGGCGTTCTTCGCCGCATCCACGATCTCGTCCGGGCAGTTGAACATGGGGTTGCCCTGGTAGGGTTTGGCCGTTCCGGCAAGAGTCGTCTCCAAATTGGCAACGGCGTAATCCGCCGCTGTGGCATACTCGGTGATGTAGGGGAAAATGTAGCTGAAATCGTAGCTGCCATCGCTCTGCTTCGCCGCATTGATCAGTCCGCCGTGCATCAGCAGGTCGCCGGTGGAGAGGATGGTTGCCGTGGAGACCACGTGCTCCGGCTCCGGGGGCTCCGTTGGGGCTTCGGTGGGTGCCTCCGTTTGGGGCACCGTGGAGATGGCGATAGGCTCGGTGGGTAATACCGTACCCGCCTGGGCATCGCTGCCCACATTCAGGCAGAGCCGGATCATCCACGCCGTTGCAACAATCAGCAGGATGATCACCACGATCAGAGCATTTCGCAGGCCATTGCCTTTTTTCTTTTTCTTGGCCATAGGTTCCTCCTAAAAGAATGCCACTTTGATCAAAGTGGCATTTGTTTGATTTTGGCATAGCGCCGGGGATATTGGGGGGGTGTGGGTGCAACCTTTCGCAGGAGAATCAGGCTGTGAGAAGCGCCATCAATGGGGAACTGCTTCACTTCCTTCAGTTTCAGTCCCAGGGTACGGATCGCCCGGCTGCATTCCGCCAGCTCTTCCTGAGCGGCGGCGCCCTTCATGGCGATCACCAGTCCCCCCACTTTCACATAAGGAGCGGTAAGCTCCAACAGGATATTCAGCCGGGCAACGGCACGGCTGGTAGCGATATCGAAACTTTCCCGGCGGTCGGTCACCGCCTCCTCCGCCCGGGCGGTGATGCAGTGAGCACGAACGTCCAGCGTGGGCAGGATCTCTTCCAGCCAGTGCACCCGTTTGCCCAAACTATCCAGCAGCGTAACTTCCAGCTCCGGGCAGCCGATGGCCAGGGGCACGCCGGGGAACCCGGCACCGCAGCCCACATCGATGAGCCGCTTGCCCCGCAAATCGGCAGCGGACAGGATGGTCAGGCTATCCAGCAGATGGAGCTTGGCCACCTGATCGGGCTGGGTGATGGCGGTGAGATTCATCACTTCGTTCTGACGGATCACAGCGTTGCCAAAGCCGCAGAGGGTATCCACCTGCTCCGGTGTCAGGGTCAGGTTCAGCTCCGGGAGCCCCGCCAGCAGGGTATCTTTCATGGCATCCATATCAATAATATTCCTTTGCATTCACAATTCCGGTGAGATCCACCTGGGTCTCGTCATAGGGGTCGAACTGACTCTCGATGACGGTGATGGAGGGAAGCACGATCTCCTGAATGTGCCAATTCACCAGCAAGTCACATACCTGGCCATAGGAGGAGATCCCGGCAGAATCGCCGCTGATTTTCAGATAGGCATCGTTCACGGTATCGGCAAGGGATGTGGCCAGGGTATCCTCATTCGTCTCGAAGAAGCTTTCGTACTGGGCAATATCCCGGCGGAGATTCTCATTGACGTTGGCATCGATGCGTTTGGCGGCCTCGGCAGCTTCCATCACCAGGGCGGGGTCGATACTGGTGGAGCGGCCAACGCTGAGCAGCGCCGTATAGCAATAGCGGTAGGCCATGAAATAGCCGGAATACTGGTACTGGCGATTGTTATTAAAAGAGCAGGCCAGGAAAGCGGCGAAATTGGCATCCCGCTCCGAAGCGATGCACATCCGGTGCGCCATCTCATGACAGATGGTGAAAGGCAGCACGGAGGCGGGAATCTGGGGATTCACCGCAGCTTCGCCGGTGAGGGGGAAAGTGAAGCCGGTGATGCCCATAGAGGTATAAAGATCCGCCCACCCCAGCTCCTTCACCGGGACGGTGGAACCGGCGAACACCGGGAAATACCGCTGATAGGTCAGATACTGGAATCCGGAACCGGCACGGCTGGCCAGAATATCGAAATCCTCAGCGACCAAGTATCCCTGATCATCCCGGCTGACCCGGTCGGCCATGGAATTGGCCTGGGTCTGGTAATATTCCGTAGCCTCCACGATCTCATCCAGGGTGCATCCGCTGACCTCCATGCGGATATCATCCGCCAGGTCACCGGCATAGTAATTCATGCCATAAACCAGGGTATGGAGCATAAAGAGGAAGCTGCACACGGCCAGCACCCAACCGAACCAGGTGATTGCGCTTCGCTTGGTAACGATCACAATGACCAGCGCCGCCAGCGCCACCACCACCAGCGCAACCGCCAGCAGCTGCCAGATCAGAAAATCCACCTGGCTGCTCCACTGGGCAAGGGTCTGCTCCAGGGTGCGGATGACATAGGGGTAGACCATGTCCACCAGAGCCGAAAATTGCTGCCCATATTGGGATAGCACATAGGTGATCCCGGCAAAGATGGCAGCGGTAAGATATCCACGGAGTTTTTTCAAGGGGAATCCTCCTCAAATACGAGAGATAGATGGTTCCAAAAGCACACTCTGCGCCGCAAAATGGCAAAGAACGCAATGATATAGGTTAGTATATCACATTTCCTCCGGATTGTCTCTCATTATTTTTTTAATTTTTTCATAATTCCGATTTTCTCCGGCAGCGGAAGAAATATTTTCGGCGAATCGGTCTTTGCCTATCGACTTATCCCCCCAAAACATGGTATAATCACCGTATTGTGATAATCATGCAGATTCTTATAGAAAGGGGCGCTGCGCCATGTCCGGTCAACCCGGCAAAATACCGTGTAATATTGGTCTGCTGGCTCATGTAGATGCGGGGAAGACCACCCTGTCCGAAGCGCTGATGTATTGCAGCGGTGCCCGGCGGGTACTGGGGCGGGTGGATCATCGGGACTCCCTGCTGGATGCTCACGATCTGGAACGGGAGCGGGGAATCACCATTTTCTCCAAGCAGGCACGGCTGGAAACCGAAAACCGGAACATCACCCTGGTCGATACCCCAGGGCACGTAGATTTTTCCCCCGAGGCGGAGCGCACCATGCCGGTGCTGGATTGCGCCGTACTGGTCATCAGCGGCACCGACGGCATCCAGGCACATACCGTGACCCTCTGGCGGCTGTTGGAACGTTACCATGTCCCCGTATTCCTATTCATCAACAAAATGGATTTGCCCGGAGCGGAGCCGGAGAAGATCATGCAGTCCCTCCATGCCCATCTCAGCGCCGCCTGTGTGGATTTCGGTCAAGAGGAAGCGGACATCTGGGAAAGCGCCGCACTGTGCGATGAAGCATTGCTGGAAAATTACCTCTCCACCGGCCGGGTGACGGCGGGGAATCTGCGGGGACTGATCCAGGAGCGGAAGCTCTTCCCCTGCTGCTTTGGAGCGGCGCTGAAATTGGAGGGCGTGACGGAACTGCTGGATCTGCTGGATACCTATGCCCCCCGGCGGACATATCCGGCGGAATTTGCCGCACGGGTATATAAAATCTCCCGGGATGAGAGCGGAACACGGCTGACCTGGGTAAAAATCACCGGTGGCAGCCTGAATGTGCGGCAAAGCCTCACTTTCCACGGAAAAAGCCGGGAAGAAATCACGGAAAAGGTACTGGGCATCCGCCTGTATTCCGGGGGAAAATTCACTGCCGCCGAGCAGATTGAAGCGGGAACCCTCGCCGCCCTCACGGGGTTAAACGGTAGCTACATCGGGCAAGCCCTGGGGGCGGAGCCGGAGGGGCTCCCCCAGCAGCTGGAACCGGTAATGACCTACCGGGTGAATTTACCCAAGGGGGTGGATGCCACCCAGGCAATGCCGAAACTGCGCCAGTTGGAGGAGGAAGATCCCCAGCTCCACCTGCTCTTTGATCAGGGGGAAATCCATGTGCAGATCATGGGGCGGGTGCAATTGGAGATTTTCCGCAGTCTGGTGTTCCAGCGCTTCGGCATGGACGTAACCCTGGACGATCAGCGAATCTTCTACAAAGAGACCATCACCAACACCGTGGAGGGGGTTGGGCATTTTGAACCCCTGCGCCATTACGCCGAGTGCCACCTCCTCCTGGAGCCTCTGCCCCAGGACAGCGGATTGGTATTCGGTACGGTTTGCCCGCTGGATGTACTGGACGGGAATTATCAGAGATTGATTCTTACCCATTTGGCGGAGAAAGTCCACCGGGGCGTGCTCATCGGCGCCCCCATCACGGATATGAAAGTCACCCTCCTGGTGGGCAAAGCACACCTGAAGCACACGGAGGGGGGCGATTTCCGCCAGGCTACCTACCGTGCCCTGCGCCAGGGACTGATGCAGGCGAAATCGGTGCTGCTGGAACCGTGGTACGATTTTGCCATCACCGTTCCCACGGAACTGGTTGGCCGCACCATCACGGATATCCGCACCATGGGCGGGGAATTCCAGTCGCCGGAGGCATCCGGTTCCCTCTCCACCCTTACCGGGCTCGTCCCGGCTGCGGAGGTACGGGACTACGCCGACCAACTGGCCGCCTATACCCAGGGGCGGGGGCGGCTCCAACTGACCCTCCACGGCTACGCCCCCTGCCACAATGCCGTGGAAGTCATTCAGGCGGCGGGGTACGACCCGGAAGCGGATCTGGACAATACGCCGGACTCCGTTTTCTGCGCCCACGGGGCGGGGTTCAATGTGAAATGGGATCAGGTGAAAGATTATATGCACCTGGACAGCGGCATCAAAGAGGAGAAGCCGCCCCAGATCATCCAGCGCATAAGCATCGATGACCGGGAGCTGGAACGGATCATGGAGCGGGAATTCGGTCCCATCCGCCGCCCCCAATACGTCGCCCCCCGAACTCGCCCGGCAACGGAGGAGGTCACCATCCGCCCGCCCAAGGAGCGCTATACCATCGTGGACGGATATAACATCATCTTCGCATGGGAGGATCTGGCCAAGCAGGCAAAAGCCGATCTGGATGCCGCCCGGCGGCAGCTATGCGACCAGCTGTCCAGCTACGCCGGATTCACGAAGAATAAAATTGTTGTGGTATTCGATGGCTATAAGCAGCAGGGAAATCCCGGTGAAAAGAGCCAGTTCCACAATATTCAGCTTGTTTTCACCCCCCAGGGGCAGACCGCCGACCGGTATATCGAGGAGCTTGCAGAGGAAATCGGCAATAGCTACGCCGTGCGGGTAGCTTCCTCCGATTCCCTGGTGCAGCTGTCCAGTTTCCGCAGCGGCGTACTGCGAATGTCCGCCCGGGAGCTGGAACAGGAAGTAAAGCAAGCGCAGAAAGAAATGAAAAAATATTTTTGAATCCCATCTTCGCTGGATTTCTCCACGGGAAAATGGGATACTGGAGCATGGATATGGAAGACGAAATTTTTATGGCCGAGGCACTGGCGCTGGCACGTCAAGCCGCCCGGGAGGGAGAGGTGCCCGTGGGGTGCATCATCGTCCGCAAAGGGGAGATCGTTGGCCGGGGGCGCAACCGCCGGGAGGGGGGCAAGTCCGCCCTGGCTCATGCGGAAATTGAAGCCATCGCCCAGGCCAACGCCCATCTGGGTGGCTGGCGACTGTGGGAATGCACACTGTACGTGACCCTGGAGCCCTGCCCCATGTGCGCCGGCGCCATCATCAACGCCCGCATCCCCCGGGTGGTCTACGGGGCAAGTGACCGGAAATTCGGGGCGTGCCGGAGCGTTTGCAATCTGTTTGAAATGGAGTTCAACCACCGTCCCCAGGTGGAGTCCGGGGTGATGGAAGCGGAGGTAGCGGAATTGATGCAGGAATTCTTCCGGAACCTGCGCCTGGAACTGAAAACCAGACCCAAATGGAAACGCCCGGAGGGATGAACAGGAATCCCTGCGAAAGCCTTTTCCCAATATTGAGACATCCCCGAAATTGCACAACGACAAGTCTCTCAGTAGGGACACCCCTCCCGGGGTGTCCGCTGAGCGGGTGCGTTGGGTACTTAGGGCGAATGGAATCGAGGAGGCATGGGCGCTCTATCCCGCTGCCCATTCCCATTCAATCCGCACGGCAGGAACCGGAAGAGGCGGACACCCGGGGACGGGTGTCCCTACTACCTCATTTCAACTAATAATTTGTGCATCAACGCAAGGTATAACCCTAAAGGAGGAAAATGGATTGGAGCAATATCGGACTGCCAGGAAATTTGGAATTTCGGTGATCGCACTCACCCTGATTTTTCGGCTGTTTGAGCTGGGCATCCCCCTGCGGGGGGCGCAAATGCTGCAATTGCTTCCCAATTCCCCCAATATAGATACAGAAACCGGGCAGGAAGCCCGGCTTTTTTCTTTTCCATTTCCCATTGAATCCTCCCCTCCGGCGGACTATGCTCCCCTGCCCCAATTCACCGAAGCTCAGGCTGAATCCATCGCCCTGACCAATACCAGCAGCAAAACGCCGGATCTGGCCGCTCTGCTCACTGAGCCGCTGGAATGGAACCTGGCCGGGGACGAGCCGACGGTGCTCATTCTCCACACCCACACCTCTGAAAGCTACGAGCCAAACGGGGCGGACTACCAGCAGACCGCCGCCTACCGCACACTGGACGAGGAATACAATATACTGGCCATTGGGGACGAAGTTGCAAACCTGCTGGAGCAATCGGGCATCCGGGTCATCCACGACCGGACGTTCCACGATTATCCCTCCTATAACGCCGCCTATTCCAATGCCCGCAAATCCATTCAGAATATCCTGGCGGACAATCCCCAGATCCAGTTGGTTCTGGATCTCCACCGGGATGCCGGCGAGGAGGACGGTCACCAATTGCGCACCGCCGCCCAGGTAGCCGGGCAGGAATCCGCCCAGCTGATGACCGTGCTCGGAGTGGGGCGCAGCGGCCTTGTAAATGACCGGTGGGAAAGCAATCTCTCTTTTGCCCTGAAGCTCCAATGCACCCTGGAAGCCCAATCCCCCGGCATTTGCCGCCCCCTGTCATTGCGCCCCCAGCGGTATAACCAGGACTTGGCGCCCGTCTCCGCCCTGATTGAAGTAGGCTCCGCCGGGGACACGAGGGAGGAAGCGCTCCTTGCCGCCCAGTTCCTGGCCACAGCGATCATCCAATTGAAAGACGGTTCCGTGTGATGTACGCACAGAAAGCCTTGCAGATTCTACACTGCAAGGCTTTCTGTGGAACAAAACAGCTTAGGATATCATTTTTTCTTCAGGTATTCGAACCAAAATTTGTGGAATGCAGATTGCTTTCTGGATGCAATTGGGATTTTTGTGCCATCTGTGAGAAGTAACTCTGAATATGTATATCGATCCACATAATGCAAATTAACATAAAAAGACTTGTGCACAGGATAAAAGAATGGATGAGGTATTCTGGCGCACAGATCATCATAGGTACCAACCGTGGAATACACCTTTCCAGATGTAGCGACACGTCCACGCCTACCGTCCCGTGTCACATAGAGAATATCGTCTACACTCACACGTTGCAATGCATTGTCATCCGAAAGGAAAAGGTCAATATAGGCTTCGGAGATACACTCCATGGCTTTGTCGATCCCTGCATATAGGCGATCTGCAGCAACGGGTTTCTCGAAGAACCGGAAAGGGCGCAAATTCATGGCATCGTCCTGATCGCAAGGATAATTGGTGATAAAGAATAGGATCAGTTTCGGGTTGCATCGCTGTAGCGCTTTCGCTAATGTGATGCCGTCCACGCCGGGCATGTGAATATCCAAGAAAGCAAGCTCAAAGCATGATTTGCCCGGGAAAATTTCCTGTGGGTTAAGCGTAGCGGTAATCGTGCACGGAATATGGTGCTTTTCCATATATGCATTGATGTGGTTGTGCAGCAGATTCAGACAGACTTCATCATCGTCACAAATTAGTATTTTCATTGTATTACCCCACAAACAGCTTTTGCGAAGTCCCCACGTGCCGTGAAGCCATTCTAGCATTTTTGACTTGGCTTGTCAAATTTGGGGAGAATGAAAAACAGAAACATTTTCTGATAAGATATGCCCGTTTTACAAAGAAAATGCTTCTAGAACCTTTTTCGGAGAGTATAATGTTGCAGGAGAGTAATATTTTTTCATTCATTTGTGTTTTTATTCGCAATTTGGTGCCTTATCGGCAGCCGATTTCCGGAATTAATTATAGTTCTATGCCAATATGGGGTGGGTTTTCTGTTTGCATGGTGTACCTACGCCGATATTCAAATACATAATTATTTTTCTTGCATTTTTGCGCATTTTTTCTGCATTTTTGCTTACCCTGTTGAAACGTGGATGCCGTTATGTTATCCTGCTATCAAGAGGAGGTGAGAACTTGAAACGCCAGCAATATTCGATTCCAATTGATCAAAAAATAGAAGGACATGTGCCGTACAATGTGTCGAGGCGTTTCAAAGAGTAAAAGAAACAAAAAATGAAGTAAGTATCCACAACAAAGCCCAATACCAAAAGGAGGAAATTGCCATGAAAAAGCTGACTGCCAAAATTCTTATCTTATGTTTCGTTCTGAGTGCGTGTGCATTCCCGACAATGGCATACGCCACATCTTGCGATGTGGATGTGCAAGAATCTGCAATCATGCCGAGGGTGAGCTATGGTATTTGTGAGGTGTGCGGAGAATTGACCCTTTGCGGAACTCCTGGCACTATGGACACAGGGGAAAATGTTGTTGAGGGATGTCCGTTCTATCCCGGAGTGGTGCATATGCATCATATAGTTCTGTCCTATACGAATTACCACTGCACTTCCTGCGGTTATACAACCAGATCACTGTACAGTATTGCACAGAACATTTGTATGGCATAAAAAGCTGCCACATAGGAGGAATTGAAATGAAACGTCTTTTTTCGTTCATTTTGGTACTTGCCCTTTCGTTAAGCTGCGTTGGATATACATCTGCCAGCGGTGATACTCAAGGGACAGTACTGTGGGTTGTGACGGAGGCAACCGTTGAGGACGGGATGAACTATATTGCATCGGCGCTTGCTGAGAAATTCGCTGTGGAAAACCCCGGATGTACGGTTCGTCTGGATATACTTCCTACAAAAGAAGTAAAGCGGGAAGCATACCTTGAGACTCTACGGGAGAAAATTGCCTTGGGAGAAGGCCCGGATATTTATCTGCTGCCGGCGACAGCACAATTGATAACGGAAAGCCCAACGAAATATTCCTATTATCGACTTGATTCGCTGTTTCCGGATGTAAACGCAGCGATGCAAAACGGCGTGTTTGCAGATTTGAGCTCTTATTATGATAATGATACGGAATTGGGAAAAGAGGCTTTAGCCAATGTGATCATGGAGGCAGGGTGCGAAAATGGAAAGCGCTTCGTCCTGCCTTTGCGATTTGACATGAGTACTTATTTTGTTATTCCTTCCCTGGCTGAAGAGGCTGGAATTGATACTGCATGCTTTGCGCAGGATTTGGGCAGTTGCCTAGAAGTTGTGCTGAACAGTGGAGACAGGGACTTGATTTCGGGGACTGCTGCTGCGAATTCTCCCGGCCTAGTTTCCTGCCCGATTCACTACAAAACAGGTGAGATTTGCGTTCAGCGGAGTGACCTGGTGGAATGTGCAGATTTGATTGGACAGATCCTGCAACAGACCGAGTGCCTACCCGAACGATATTCCATTTCGGAATATGCAACTGCTAAGCACGTGCAGACGATGCTCCCAGCAAGGATCCAGTCGCTTTCCGCATATCTGGATGCAGCGGCCATTGCGAATGCGGAAGGGTTGGAAGCGAGTGTTTTCCCGCTGCGCTCCATTGAAAATCAAGTGACCGCAACGGTAACATATTACGCAGCCGTGGATGCCTCCTGCGAAGAAATGGAACTGGCATATAACTACCTGAGGATGTTCCTGTCCGAAGAAGCTCAGTGGGAAGCGCTGCGCCGGGAACCGGCGTTTACGCAATACCCAACACTACTGGAGCAAAGTTTCCCGGTACGGACGAAAGGCGCTTTGTCCGGAGTCTGGGGCTATTTTAAGGCACAGGCTTTCGGTGCGGACGAAAAAAAACGCCAAAAGCTTTTTGCCTATGTGCCTGATGAAGCCACTCTGGATAACCTCATTGACCAGATAGATCAGGCATATATTCTTACAGATGCAGTCGCCAAGCTGGATACAGTGTTTGCCTCCGATTCCGTTGAAGAAAGCGTTGATGACTGGCTCGCTGCATTACGAACCGACCTGGGCAAGTAAGCGCTCGGAATACCGGAAAGCTGCCAACTGAATCATATACGCAGTCCGTTCTGCATTCGAAGAGTAGCTGGGATAAAAATCAAAACGCACCTCGAATGTAAAAGGAGCAAAACAGAAGAACCTATTTGAATTCCCCGCAAATGATTGGATTAAATTCCAGCTTTTGCGGGGAGTTTGTAATCATTTCTCGTTATAGAAATATAGAGTCATCTTTCGCAAAAATAATTATAACTTTTCTATTGACAATCACGTGACCATGTGATATTATCATATCACAAACAGAGAGGAGGCAATCCAATGCAGTGGACATTACCCGGCACCGTGATCCAGGTGGCACCCGAAGAGGCGCAGCATATCGAATCCATTTTCCAGCCCATGTTTTTGGCAGGAGGGATGGTACTCAGTCAGGTTTCCAACATCACGGGATTGGAGCCATATATTATCCAGAACTGGGTGAAGCGGGGTTTTCTTGCGCCGCCCCAGGGCAAGCGCTATACCCTGCGGCAATTATGCCGCATCCTGAACATCAATATGCTCAAGGGCGTGCTGCCCATGGAGCGCATCTGCGGAATGCTGGGCTATATCAACGGCAAGCTGGATGACGAGAGCGACGACCTGATCGACGATACCGAGCTTTATTTCATCTTCGTCCGCCTGGCCAGCCAGGTGCGCCAACTGGATGGCCAGGATCGGTGGCAGGAGACCATCGACCAGGTGCTTGCCGATTACCAGGAGCCCATCCCCGGCGCCAAAGAACGCATCGCCAAGGTATTGCAGGTGATGGTGGTATCCTACCTGGCCGCCCGGATGAAGCAACAGGCAGAAAATCTGCTGAACGAAATGTGACTAAAAAGGAGACAAAAAGAATGGAACAAGATGGAACCTATCGCTACAATCCCGCCGGTGGCACCGGCACAACGCAGAAAAAGCCGCCCCAATTCCCCAAGAAAGCCGTGATCATCGCCGTGATCCTGCTGGTGGCGGTGCTCATCGCCCAGGGGTGCTTCTACACCGTGGACGATAAGCAGCAGGCCGTGATCACCACTTTCGGTAAGGTCACCGGCACCGCCGATGCAGGCGTGCACTTCCGGCTGCCTTTCGGCATCCAAAAAGTGCAGAAAGTAGACGTGAACGTCTACCAGAAAATTGAACTGGGCTACACCGGCAAGGAACACAGCGGCTACGTTGTGAACGAAAGCGAAAGCACCATGATCACCGGCGACTATAATATCGTCAATGTGGACTTCTTCGTGGAATACAAGATCTCCGACCCTGTGCAGTACCTCTACGCATCCAATCAGCCGGAACTGATCCTGCGCAACCTGATCCAGAGCCAGGTGCGCAACGTTGTCGGCTCCTCCACCGTTGACTCCGTCCTGACCGACGGCAAGGAGAATATCCAGATGCAGGTGCGGGAACTGGTATCCGAAATCCTCAGCGAATATAATATCGGCCTGAGCCTGGTGGATGTGAAAATTCAGGATGCCGAGCCCCCCACCCAGGAAGTCATCGAAGCATTCAAGGCCGTGGAGACCGCCAAGCAGAAAGCCGAAACCGTTATCAACGATGCCAAAGCCTACCAGAATGCCCAGCTGCCCCAGGCGCAAGCCCAGGCCGACCAACTGGTGCAGAATGCGGAATACCTGAAGCAGAAGCGCATCAACGAGGCCACCGAGCAGGTTGCCATGTTCAATGCCCGTTACCAGGAATACGCCAATAACCCGGGGCTGACCCGCTCCCGGATGTATTACGAAACCATCTCCGAAATTCTCCCCGGGGTGAAACTCTATATCAACACCGGCGCATCCGACGATGTTCAGATGTTGCTGCCCCTGGAGCAATTCCTCACCGCCAGCGCCAACGAAGGAGGCGTAAGCTAATATGAAAAAGAAATTCATCCCCGTTATCATCATTGCCCTGGTTGCCATCATTCTGGCCTCCGGCTGTTTCTTCACCGTGGCGGAGGATCAGTACGCCTGCACCGTCCGTTTCTCCAAAATCATCGACGTGACCCAGGATGCCGGACTGCATTTCAAACTTCCCTTTGTGGACAATGTGATCTACTTCTCCAAGGCCACCCAGCTGTATGATATCCCCCCGTCAGAAGTGCTCACCTCCGACAAGCAGAATATGACCGTGGATTGCTACATCCTCTGGTCCATCGATGACCCCAAACTCTTCTACAAGACCCTGAGCACCAGTTCCAATGCGGAAGACCGGCTGGACAAGCTGACCTATAACGAGCTGAAGACCGTTATGGGCACCCTGGCCCAAGCGGATATCATCAATATGGAGGACGGCGCCCTGCGCAATAATATTTACGAAACCATCGCCACCGATGTGGACAGCCAGGCCAGAACCTACGGCATCCGGGTGCATGACGTGAAGATCAAGCAGTTCGACCTACCGGAATCCAACCTGAACGCCGTCTACAGCCGGATGATCTCCGAACGGAACCAGATGGCGGAGAAATACACCGCCGACGGCAATTACGAAGCCTCCATCATCCGCAACGATGTGGACAAGCAGGTGAACATCATCGTATCCGATGCCGAAGCCAAAGCCGCCGAACTGGTAGCCGAGGGTGAGGGGGAATATATGCGGATGCTTGCCGCCGCCTACGATACCCCCGACAAGCGGGAATTCTACGAATTCACCCTGGCGCTGGACGCATTGAAAGCCAGCCTGGACGGGGACGAGAAGACCGTTATACTGGACGGTAATTCTGAACTGGCCAAAATTCTGGCGGGTGTTCAGTAATCTTTTGGAAATAACTTGTAATTTCTCGTAAATTCCTTTAAAAAGTTCTTAAAACCCAGGAAAGGGGCTTGTCCCCTCCCTGGGTTTTGTGTATAATGGTGACAATGAAACGAAAAGGAGATCCATCCATGATCCAATCCCTCCCCCTCGCCCCCGGGATCACCCTGCGGGGGTACCAGGATAAGCGATTCAAGCAGGGCTGCCTGAGTATCCAGTTTCTGCGCCCCATGGCAGCGGAAGAAGCCGCCATGAATGCGCTGCTGGGCAGCGTGCTCCTGCGGGGATGCCGGAAGTATCCGACACTGCGCAGTATCACTTTCGCCCTGGACGATCTGTACGGCGGCGCCATCAGCCCGCTGGTGCGCCGGGTGGGAGACTGGCAGTGCACGGGGCTAAGCTGCGCCTTTATGGATGACCGGTTCGCCCTGCCCGGGGACAAAGTGCTGGAACCCATGGTGGATTTCCTGCGGCAGGTGCTGCTGGAGCCGCTGACGGAAAAGGGCGCTTTCCGGGAGGATTTCGTGGAGAGCGAAAAGAAGAATCTGATTTCCGCCATCGAATGCGACCGCAACGACAAGCAGCTCTATGCCACGGGGCAGCTTTTGCGGCAGATGTGCCGGGGGGATTCTTTCGGCCTACCCCGATTGGGCACGGTGGAGCAAGTGGCCGCCATCACCCCCCAGGGGCTATACCGCCACTATGAAAGGATACTGGAAGAAAGCCCCATCGAACTGTTCTACGTGGGCAGCGCAGAGCTCCCCCGGCTGGCCGGGGCGCTGGATGGGCTCATCGGTTCTCTCCGGCGGCATCCGGTGGCCTTACCGCCCCAGCTGCCCCTGGCTCCCGCCCCCGGCAGCCATACCGTTCAGGCGATGGATGTCACCCAGAGCAAACTCTGCATGGGCTTCACCACCCCCATCCGCTACGGCACCGAGGATTTCGCCGCCATGCAACTGCTGAATTCCGTTTTCGGCGGCGGCATGACCTCCCGGCTGTTCCTGAACCTGCGGGAGCAGCAGTCCCTCTGCTACTCCATCGGCTCCGCTTACTACAGTGCCAAGGGCATCGTCACCGTATCCGCCGGGATCGACGGCGCTGCCCACCAGCTGGCAGAGCAGGAGGTGCTCCGCCAGCTGAACCTGTGCGCCCAGGGGGATCTGCGGCAGGAGGAACTGGATGCCGCCAAACAGGCGGTGCTCTCCGCCCTGCGGGCGACTTATGATTCCCCCGGTGCCATCGAGGGGTACTATTCCACCGCCGCCCTGTGGCCGAAATGCCTGAGCGTGGAGGAATATATGGATAGAATCGCCGCCGTCACCCTGCCCCAGCTGCAAAAGGCCGCCCAATCGCTGGAATATCACAGCAGCTTTTTCCTGACCGATTCCGAAGAAAGGAGCCCCCGCCCATGAATTCCCATTATTATCCCGCCCTGGACGAGACACTCTTCCGCCAGCGGCTCCCGGGCGGACTGGAAGTAGCGGTGATTCCCCGCCGGGGCTTTGCCAAGAAGATATGCTATCTGGTTGCTGATTTCGGCTCCATCCATCGGCGCTTCACCCTGGATGGGGTAGAATACACCGTCCCAGCGGGAACCGCCCACTATCTGGAACACAAAATGTTCGATATGCCCAATAACCGGGATATCACTGCACAGTTCGCCGCAATGGGTGCCAATGTCAATGCATTCACCAGTTTCGACCTGACCGCCTATTATTTCGCCTGCACGGAGCATTTTGCGGATTGCCTGAAATTGCTGCTGGAATTCGTTTTTACACCCCATTTCACCCAGGAAAGCCTGGAGCGGGAGCGCCCCATCATCCGGCAGGAGATCGACATGAATCTGGACAGCCCAGACAGCGTGATTTTTGACGATCTGATGGCCGCCATGTATCGCCATCATGATGTGCGCACCCCCATCCTGGGCACCAGGGAATCCATCCGGGAGATCACCCCGGAAATCCTGTCCCTGTGCCACCGGGGATTCTATACGCCGGGGAATATGCTCCTTTGTGTCATTGGGGATGTGGACCCGGACCGCATCGCAGAGATCGCCCGGGAGATCACCGGGGATACGCCCCGCCCCGTAGCAGCAAAGCAGCCCTTTCCCCCGGAGCCGGAGGAACCCTTTCGCCGGGAAGTCCGCCGCCGGATGGACGTGGCGATGCCCACGTTCAGCCTGGCCTTTAAGTGCCCGCCCACCGGCACCGGGGAAGCAGCCATCCGCCGGGAGATGGTCGCCGATCTGGCAGCGGAAGCGTTGTTCGGCGAATCGTCGGAACTGTATCTGGAGCTGTATGAGCGGGGACTGATCGACAGTTCTTTCGGCGGCGGATTCGAATCCATGGACGGCTGCGCCATGCTCTGCGCCGGAGGGGACAGTGAGGATGCCCTGGCCGTCCGGGATGCGATTCTCGCCCAGGGGCAAAAAATCGCCGCCCTGGGCATTGGCCGGGAGCACTTCCTGCGAATGAAGCGAAGCGCCCTGGGGCGCAGGATCCGTGGACTGGACAGCATGGACGGCACCTGTTTCCGGGTCTGCGCCTATCATTTCTCCCAATTTGACTATTTCCGCTTCCCGGAAATTTACCAGGGGATTCAGGAAGATGATATCCTGGAATTCCTGCGCCATACCATCCGCCCCGAAAAATGCGCCATCTCCATCATCGATCCCTTATGTGAATAAATATATTGATTTTCGGTGCAATCCGTTCTATAATAAATTCGATAGAAACGGGAAGACGAAAGGGATGGTTCATTCATGCTCTACGCTTTGATTCCCCTGGGGATGCTGACCGCACTGACCATGATGCTGGCGGTAAAATGGAAGCGGGAATTTTCCGATCTGTTTGCGCCGGTGCTGTTCTCGGCCATGGCGGTGCTGTATGGTTGTTATATTGCCGGGGTGCTGGTGTGGGGGCGCATCGCCCTGATCGCCGGGTGCTGCGGCGCTCTGGTGTGGATGCTCCTGGGGCTGCTTGGGAAAGATGCCGGGCAGCAGGAACTGCACCGAGTAGCATTTTCCGTGGACTTCCGGTGCTTCCTGGGGGCAATGGCCGTGGCGTTCCTCTTCGCCCTGGGGAAAAAAGCCGATCTGATCGACTGTATGCGCCTGTGGGCAGCCTATCCAAAGGCGCTGCTCACCGATCCCACAACGCTGCAAATGGGGGAGGTATCGGTGCTGTATCCCAGTATACAGTCCTATATTCCCGGGATGCCCCTGCTGTGCTATTTCTTCTGTAGCTTTGCGCCGCAATTCTCGGAATCGGCGGTCTTTTTTACTTACAATATTTTCCTATTCAGTCTGATGCTGCCCCTGATTCAGGGGCAGCACAGGAGGAAAGTCCTCCTGCCGGCATTCCTCGCCATGGTGGCGCTCCCCTGGCTGCTGACCAGCGGGAACGAAGATTTCGGGGAATGCTACACCAGTCTCTTCATCGATCTTCCCCTGGGGATATGTTGCGGGTATGTCCTCTTCGCTTCCATGCACCGCTTTGGCCGGGGCTGGGTGGAAAATGGGCAGTGTATGCTCGGGTGGTGCGCCCTGGTGCTGTTGAAAGATTCCGGGGCGTATCTTGCCGTCTGCTGCATCCTGGCAGCGGTGGTTTTCCTGCGGCGCAGGTGGAATGGGCGGAACATTCTCTGCCTGATTCTAGGCGCCCTGTGTGCCGGGGCGCTGTACTGCTCCTGGAAGTTCCTTCGGGGGCAATATACCGTTGCCAATCATCTGTCCCTGACGGCGGCCATCCCCTCCCTCTCCGTTCTGGCTCGCATCGGATGGCGGTTCCTGTCCACCCCGGTAGTCACGCCGTTACTGGTCATTGGCAGCTTCGGCATCTCCCTGCCCCTGGCGCTGATGATGATCTTCGGCTGCAAAGTGCTGCTGTGCTGCCACGGGGAAAAAGAAAATCTGAAAATGGAAATCTGGGATATCGCCATTCAAGTCCTCTGCTATATCGGGTTCTTCCTGGGTTATCTCTCCGTTTTTATCCACTATATCGAAGAGGGAAATCTCCCCTCCTACCCCCGCTATATGACCACACTGGTGGCCAGCGCCCTGTATATCCTGGCGGCGGACTGCATTTTCCGCCACAGCGGCATGATCGCCGTCTTTGTCCAGCGCTTTGCCCGTGCATTCCCCCGGCTATACCGGGAGGGCAAATGCATCTTCCGTGGGTTGGCCGTTGCGACACTGATTTTCTTCACCCTCCTGACTCTGGCAGACCGCTATGCCCTGCCCGACTCCGTCCTTCGCCAGGCGCAGCAGACCGCCCAGGTAGCCACGGAGCAGATTCCGGCGGAAGACGAGGATTATGTCAACCTATTCCTCTGTGTCCCCGGTGAGGAGGGCTACGACCCGTACCTGCACCATCGGGTCTATTTCGAACTGATCGATGATGGACTGCGTGTATTGAATTACTATGACAATACCAATTTGGCCAGCGATTCCCTCGGCTATACCGCCGAAAGTCTGCTGGACTATCTGATCAACAATGGGTATGACTACCTCCTGCTTGCCTGGAGCACCCCGGAGCTGCAAGAGCGCTTCCCCGCTCTTTTCCCGGAATCCGGAGAGAATCTGATCTACCGGGTGGATGCTCAGCAGCGTACCCTCGTACCCCAATCCCAATGACGGTTCCATTCAAAATAGAAAACATAGAAACACAAAGGAGACGATATTTATGGCAAATGCACCTGTGCTGGTAGTACTAGCGGCGGGGATGGGCAGCCGATACGGCGGCCTGAAGCAGATCGACCCCCTGGGCGCCAACGGAGAGGCCATCTTGGATTATTCCATTTACGATGCCTATCAGGCGGGCTTTCGTACTGCGGTGATCCTGATCAAGGAGGCAATTCGTGAAGATTTTATGTCAACCGTTGGCAAACGTCTGGAGCGCAGCCCCATGGAGATCCGCTACGCCTATCAAGAATTGACGAAATTGCCAGATGGCTACACCGTTCCCCATGGCCGCACCAAGCCCTTTGGCACCGGCCACGCAGTCATCTGCGCGGGGGAGGAAATTGGGGATGCCCCCTTCATGGTGATCAATGCGGATGACTATTATGGCCGCAGCGCATTCGTCAGTATGTACCGCTTCCTCTCCACCGCCACCGATCCCATGGGCTACTGCATGGTGGGCTACCGGCTGGACAAAACGGTAACGGACAGCGGCTCCGTTGCCCGGGGCATCTGCGAA
Source organism: uncultured Oscillospiraceae bacterium (assembly GCA_964617595.1). Classification (GTDB taxonomy): domain Bacteria; phylum Bacillota; class Clostridia; order Oscillospirales; family Oscillospiraceae; genus Faecousia. The sequence goes on from CAZTYB010000003.1 coordinate 25,561, forward strand.
ACGGATGCCCAGGGAAACCTGACGGTGATCACGGAGCGCACCCAGATCGAGAAGCACTGCGGCGGCATCGCCTTTACCGAGGACGGCGAAAACTGGACTTCCCTACCCCCGGAAACCACCGTATCCATGAATTTCTTCGGCTTCATGCCCGGCTTCCTGAAAGAGGCAAGGGAGCGCTTCCCCCATTTCCTGGATACCACACTGAAAGAGAACCCCCTGAAAGGGGAATATTTCCTGCCCAGCATCGTCCAGCAGCTGCTGAGCGAGGGCAAGGCCACCATGAAAGTGCTCACCTCCCCCGACCAGTGGTACGGCGTGACCTACGCCGCAGACAAGCCCGTGGTCATGGCTGCGCTGAAAGCAATGACCGAAAGCGGCTTCTATCCCCAGTCGCTGAGCTAAAGAAACATCCGCATCCGGGACAATGCAAGTCCCAGGTGCGGATGTTCTTGTATTTTTTAAGGAAACGCCGAACCAAGCATTTACCTGGTTCGGCGTATGCAAGTCGGAGTTTTCTATCCCGCTCCCGGTAAGCGGTAAAAGACGGCAGACGGTTGACGTTATCTCCTGTCTTGCGGACTCACCCGTTAAATTTCCCCGTTGAATCTGTTGTTTCCACGATCGGGCATTGCAGCAATTAACAAATAGCCTATCAATCCAAGCCAAAAGCAAATCCAGAAATACTTTTTACTGTGATAACCTTTTTCTTTCGCAATTTCACGAAAACATTGTGCGATGAAATAGTGCAATGCAACGGGTGCGCACGCAAGCCCCAACAACAGTAAACACGCAAATTCCCGCATAATCGACGTATTTTCTCTCCTTTCTTTTTTTGATTTCAGTATACCACAAAATATCAACCAATACAATATGTAAAACATACAATATTAGTTGATTTATTTTTGTGCAACTATCACTGATACTATAACTTGAGGTGATAGTATTGCATACACGTATTCGACAAGCCCGTGAGGAATTGGGCTACACAAGGGAGAAATTTGCAGAAAAATTGGATGTCAGTGTTTCCTATCTGGCTGAATTAGAGCGGGGACGAACGGGAATCTCCGTAAAAATGCTGATCAAGGTCTGCAATGTTCTAGGATTATCTGCGGACTATGTCCTGTTCGGCACGGAGCGTGCAGCGGATGCCGGAAGATTGGATGCAATTCACCGAATCGATGACAAATATCTCCCCCTGCTGGATAAGATGATCGGGGAATTGCTGGCGCTGAGCGAAAATAGATAACGAGGGGCATTTCCCGGATATGCGTAGGGACACCCCGGGAGGGGTGTCCCTACGGGTTTGGTTTTGGCTATTCCCATTCAACGCACATGGGCAAAACCGCAAAATGAGGGAGGCGAAACGCCTCCCCTACGGGCACGAACGGTGGTACAGCCTAAAACCACGAATGTAGGGGACGGGTTCCCCGTCCCTCTTGCATTTTTATTTTTATCGTAAATGTTGCGAAAACGTTGACACCATATCTAAAATCTGCTAAAATAGCCCTGGTTCCGATTTTGGAACCAGGGCACTGTCATTAGATATGGTAGGCGGTCTGTTCCCCCATAACAGGGGACATAACTTCTTGCCCCCTGTCCTCTATGGAAAGGGGGTGGTAAATGTGAATGTGGTTACATACGAAGGGTTATTTACATTCCTGACGTTCCTCGTTGCATTTGCCGAGCTGATTTATATAATCACAAATAACAAGAAGTAACCGCCACGAGTTCCAATCAGAGCGGTTACTTCTTGTAACTTAACTATGGGGACTGACCGTCTATTGTGGCAGTGCCCTTTTTCTATTTTTATTATATCACAATTCTTAGAATCGTCAAGAGAATTGCATTGCAAAATTATTTTCCGTAGGGACACCCCGGGACGGGTGTCCCTACAGATCGGCGTACACTGTAAAAATTAAATTGACACCAACGTTCGTATTTGTTAAAATAACCCTGGTTCCAATTTGGGAACCAGGGCACTGTCATTAGATATGGTAGGCGGTCTGTTCCCCCATAACAGGGGACATAACTTCTTGCCCCCTGTCCTCCATGGAAAGGGAGTGGCAGATATGGTAACATACAACGAGCTGTTTCAGTTTTGTCTGGTACTTATCGGCTTAATCGGTCTGGTTGTTCAGATCATGAAAAAGAAGTAACCGCCCCAGGTCCCACAACTGAGCGGTTACTTCGTAACATATCGGGGGACTGACCGTCTATCGGCAGTGCCCTTTTTCTATGTTTATTATATCACAATTCTCAGAATCGTCAAGAGAATTGCATTGCAAAATTATTTTCCGTAGGGACACCCGTCCCCGGGCGTCCCTACGTTATTGGGGAAAACATGCGATTCATGAGCGCTCCATCGATGGGACTATCATTTTTCGAGGCACCCGGGAGGGGTGCCTCGAACTTTTCTTGGGATTTTTCAAAAATTGCTTACTTCGGCGCTTTTTAATTGCAGCTGGAGCTTATCGGCGATGAGGGCGATAAATTCCGAATTGGTGGGCTTTCCCTTGGTGTTGCTCACCGTATAGCCGAAGAAGCGTTGGAGGGTATCCAGGTCGCCCCGATCCCAGGCCACTTCGATGGCGTGTCGAATGGCACGCTCCACCCGGGAGGGTGTCGTCTGGAAAGTCTTGGCCACCTGGGGATAGAGCACCTTCGTAATGGCGTTGATCACATCCATATCATTCACAGCGATGATGATGGCCTCCCGCAGGTACTGGTATCCCTTGATATGGGCGGGCACGCCGATCTCGTGGATGATGCTGGTGACCAGGGACTCGATATTGGTCTTGTCCGCCCGGCGGTTTGGCGAATACCGGAGGCTCTCCCCTCCCCGGATCTCCTCAAGCCTGTCCACCAAGGCGGCCATATCGCAGGGCTTCAGCATCAGGTAGCGCACCCCCAAACTGGCCGCTGCATTGGATACGTATTCCGTTAAAAATGCCGATGTTGCCAATGTCACCGGCCGCCGCTCCATGGCGGAAGCGGACTTGAGAACGCTGATCCCATCCTGCTTGCTCAGCATCAGATCCAGCACCAGCACATCCGGCTTCCGGTCAGCGATCAATCGGATGGCCTGTTCCCCGTCTCCTGCGGTCCCCACAACCTGAAAACCTTCCGAGCGTTGCAGCGAGGCAGTCAGGGCGGCGCAAAATTCCTCTGAACTGTCTGCAATCAGTACGGTGGTTACATGTTCCATACATTCCTCTCCTGTCAACTAAGATTTCTCCCCATCCGAAACGGCTTTCGTACCGCCGTGTGCGACAAATATAATTTAGCACAAGGAACAGCTTTTTGCAAGGAATTTCCGAAACAATCGTTCGTCATAATTCCGGATATTTCATGATATTTCTAAGTAATTCGACACTTTTTATCGCTTTTTGGTGAATTGTGCAGTATTCTGTCAAACGCTGTCGAAGGGCTGTATTTCGGTTGACGAAGCCCCTTTTCTGCGATACAATAATAAAAAAATCAGGAGGTTCGATATGAATACGAATTGGAATCTGGATCCCATCTATCTGGGCTTTGACGACACCGCATTCCTGCGGGATATGGATGCCCTGGCCGCCAAGGCGGAGGAAATGAAATCTTTCGCCGACAGTCTGGGGGAGGATCGGGATGCGCTGAACCGGGGATTGAAATTGCAGGAGGAACTGACCAAATTGGTCAGCCGCCTGTTCACCTTTGCAGAGCTGCGCCAGGCGGCCAATACCCAGGATGGCGAAGCCGGTTCTCAGCTGGGCAAAATTATGGGGATCTACAGTGAGACCGCCGCTCCCATCGCCGCATTCGAAAGCTGGCTGGCGGAGATCCCCAATCTGGATGAAAAAATCGACACGGACGAGGATCTGCGCCCCTACCGTTTCCATCTGGAGCAATGCCGCAAGGCGAAATGCCATTTGCTCCCGGGCATCGGGGAGCGGGTAATGGCCAAGATGAAGATCTCCGGCGGCAACGCCTGGGCGGAATTGCAGCAATATCTGACCAGCACGGTGGAAGTGGACTACCGGGGGGAGAAAACCAATCTGTCCGCCATCCGCAATCTGGCCTATTCCCCGGATGCCGGGGTGCGCAGGGAAGCTTATGAAGCGGAGCTGGCCTGCTACCCGAAAATTGCCGACTCCGTGGCCTATGCACTGAACTCCCTGAAGCTGGAGACATTGAACGAATGCGCCCTGCGCCATTATGAAAATCCCCTGGCCTATACACTGGAAAATTCCAATATGGAAAAGGCCACGCTGGATGCCATGTTCGCCGCCATTGACGAGGCGCTGCCCAAATTCCGCCAGTATCTGAAAGCCAAAGCCCACGCCCTGGGGCACGAAAAGGGGCTGCCCTGGTACGATCTGTTCGCCCCCATGGGCGCAAGCAGCAGCCGCTTCACCACGGAGCAGGCCAGGGACTATCTGGTGGAGCTGTTCAGCCATTTCGATTCCGAACTCAGTGATATGGTCGCCCGTGCCTTTGACGAGGCATGGATCGACTTCTACCCCCGCAGCGGCAAGGCCGGGGGCGCATTCTGCGCCGAGGTCAGCTGCCTGGACGAGAGCCGCATCCTGACCAATTTCGACGGCACCCTGGGGGACGTAGTCACCCTGGCGCATGAGCTGGGGCACGCATTCCACAATCAGTGCATCCAGTCCCACCGTCCCCTGAACCGGGACTACTCCATGCCCCTGGCGGAGACGGCCTCCACTTTCAACGAATGCGTTGTGATGAATCACGCCATTGCCCACGCCGCCAATGACGAGGAGAAGCTGGCGCTGATCGAGAGCCAGCTCCAGGACGTGACCCAGATCATTGTGGATATCTATTCCCGGTTCCGATTCGAAGATGCGGTGCTGAAAAACCGGGGCGATAAATTCATGGGTGCCCAGGAGCTGTGCCAGATCATGCTGGATGCCCAGGAGGCCAGCTATGGGGACGGACTGGACGAAAATCTGCGCCACCCGTATATGTGGCTGTGCAAGAGCCATTACTATGGCTCCACTTTCTACAATTTTCCCTATGCTTTCGGAGGTCTGTTCGCCCGGGGGCTTTACGCCAAATACGAGCAGGAGGGGGAGCGCTTCGTGCCCACCTACAAGCGCCTGCTCTACACCACCACCATCGCCACTGCGGAGGACACCGCCAAAGTTGCGGGCATTGACCTGACGGATGTGGATTTCTGGCGGAGCAGCCTGAAAGGCGTGTGCGACCGGATCGACGAATTCTGCCGTCTGGTGGGTTAAGAAAAGTTCATTTTTCAAGGAGGTATCCCCATGACTCCCATTGAACAGCAAATCGAGGGAATTGTCGATGGCATACTGGAAGATTACCGCCACGACCGTGCCATCGACAAACTCAACCCCCTCGTCCACCCGGATAAAGAGACGGTAACGGACATGATCCGCAAGCTCCTGCGCATCTGCTACCCCGGCTCCTCCCGGGACAGGAGCTACCGCATTTACAACGCCCGGCACAATCTGTCTATGCTGATCGAAGATGTGATGTACAATCTCAACCGGCAAATCGCCCTGGTACTGCGCTGTCAGCTGGCAGAGCAGGAGGCGGAGAGACGGGCCCAGGAGCTGAGCCTACAATTCTTCCGGGCGATTCCCGATGTCCGGGCGGTATGCCAGACGGATGTGGAGGCATTTTACGATGGTGACCCGGCGGCCTACAGCACGGACGAGATCATCTTCTGCTATCCGGGGCTGTTCGCCATCACGGTGTACCGGCTGGCTCATGTGCTGTATACCCTGGGGGTCCCAATGCTGCCCCGGATGATGACGGAGCACGCCCACAGCGTTACCGGTATCGACATCAACCCCGGCGCCACCATCGGCAATTATTTCTTCATTGACCACGGCACCGGCATCGTCATCGGCGAAACCACGGTGATCGGCGATCACGTGAAGATCTATCAGGGGGTCACTCTGGGTGCCCTGACCACCCGGGGCGGCCAGAGCCTGCGGGGCAAGAAGCGCCATCCCACCATTGAGGACAATGTGACCATCTACGCCGGTGCCTCCATCCTGGGGGGTGAAACGGTGATCGGCCGGGACTGTGTCATCGGTTCCAACGTATTCATCACCCATTCCATCCCGGACAGCACCACCGTCAGTGTCAAGAGCCAGGAATTGCAATTCAAATCCAGAAAAGTGGAACCTTTCTGGGAGAATCAATAACGATACAAAAAAATGGAGGGAACCATGCTTCCTGAACAGTTTTTAGCCCGGATGCAGTGCCAATTGGGGGCGGACTTCGATGCATTTCTGGAAAGTTTCCAGCGCCCCAGAGCCGTTGCACTGCGATTCAATCCCCTGAAAGGGGAGCCCCCCACGCTCCCGTTCGTAATGGACAATGTGCCCTGGGAGCCCATGGGGTACTATTATGACCCCCAAAGCCGCCCGGGGCTGCATGGATACCACGAGGCGGGCGTATATTATTTGCAGGAAGCCAGCGCCATGGCGCCGGTGGCGCTGCTGGATCCCCAACCGGGGGAGCGAATCTGTGACCTGTGCGCCGCCCCTGGGGGAAAATCCACCCAAATCGCCGGGCGGATGATGGGGCAGGGACTGCTGGTGAGTAACGAGATCAGCCCCAAGCGGGCGAAGATCCTCTCCCGCAATATCGAGCGGCTGGGCATCGCCAATGCCATCGTGACCAACGAATCTCCCGCCGTCCTGGCCGGGCGGCTGCCGGGCTTTTTCCACCGGGTACTGGTGGATGCCCCCTGCTCCGGCGAGGGAATGTTCCGCAAGGAGGAAGCCGCCATCACCGACTGGAGCCAGGAAATCGTCGCCATGTGCGCCCGGCGCCAGGGGGAGATCCTGGACTGCGCCGCTGACTTGCTTGCGCCGGGGGGACTGCTGGTCTATTCCACCTGCACTTTCGCCCCGGAGGAAGATGAGGGGGCAGTGGAGGCATTTCTGCTGCGCCACCCGGAATTCACCCCGGAATACAGGGAGGCTCCCTGGTTCACCCCGGCGGGGGACGGAATGTACCGTCTCTGGCCCCATAAACTCAGAGGAGAGGGACATTTTGCCGCCGTCCTGCGTAAAATGGAGCAGGGAGCGGAATCGGTTCCGGCTCCCGCCGCCGGTTCTCCCCTACCGAAACCGTGGAGCAAATTCGCAGACGAACTGGGCATCACTCTGCCCCCCGGGCGGGGAGAATGCTTCGGGGATACCTGGTACTGGCTCCCGGAGCAAATGCCGGAACTGCACCGGCTGCGGGTGCTGCGTGCCGGGCTGGAGCTGGGCACGGTGAAGAAAGATCGTTTCGAACCCGCCCACGCCCTGGCACTGTGGCTGCGTGCGTGCAAGCAGGAGGTCAGTTTCCCCCCGGAGTCCCGGGAGATGGCCGCCTACCTCCACGGGGAATCCATTCCCGGAACGCTGCGGGGCTGGTGCCTGGTGAAATGCGGCGGCTACCCCATCGGCTGGGGCAAGGGCGACGGCACCCAAATCAAGAACCATTACCCCAAGGGATTGAGAAGATAAAAATAAAATCCTTTACAGAATTGCCAATCTATGATAAAATAGGGGAGTAAATCCGCATTTTTAAATCTTCGCAAGGAGTGGATCATCCTTGGCAATGTACGAAATCAACGGCGGCAAGCCGCTCAGCGGTACCGTTAGCATCAGCGGTGCCAAAAATGCAGCGGTCGCCATTTTACCGGCGGCGCTGCTGGTCAGCGGCAAATGCCGCATCGAGAATGTCCCGGATATTTCCGATGTGCGCATCCTGCTGGATATTTTGGCGGGCATGGGTGCCGACATCCATCAACCCGAGCCTCACGTAGTTGAGATCGACTGTACCGCCGTCCAGTGCACCGAGCCGGATAAAGATCTGGTGAAAGAACTGCGTGCCAGCTACTATCTGATGGGTGCCCTCCTTGGTCGCTTCGGCAAAGCCCATGTGGCGCTGCCCGGCGGTTGCAGCTTCGCTTCCCGCCCCATCGACCAGCATATCAAGGGTTTCCTGGCCCTGGGCGCAGATGTGGAAGAGAACGAGGATTACGTGGCTCTGAAAACCGGCTCCGAGGGATTGCAGGGCAACCGCATCAGCCTCGACCTGGCCAGCGTGGGCGCAACCATGAACATCATGATCGCCGCTACGCTGCTTCCCGGCCAGACGGTTATCGACAATGCCGCCAAAGAGCCCCATATCGTTGACCTGGCCAATTTCCTGAACACCATGGGCGCCCGCATCTCCGGCGCAGGAACGGACACGGTGAAGATCCGTGGTGTCAACTCCCTCCGAGGGGGCACCTATGCCATCATCCCCGACCAGATCGAGGCGGGTACTTACCTGGCTGCTGTCACGGCCACGGGGGGAAATGTACTGGTTCAGAACGTCATCCCCAAGCATCTGGAGTGCATCACCGGCAAATTGCAGGAAATGGGTGCCCGAATCATCCCCTTTGACGATTCCGTGCGCATCATCAGCGCTGGTCGCCTCCGTCCGGCCACGGCCAAGACCCGCCCCTATCCCGGCTTCCCCACGGATATGCAGGCGCAGGTCTGCGTGTGCATGGCGCTGGCCAAGGGTACCAGCCGACTGACGGAATCGGTGTACGAGACCCGGTTCTTCGGCTATTGCTCGGAGCTGGAGAGCATGGGCGCAAAGATCACCATCAACAGCAAAACCGCCATGGTGGTGGGCGTGGAGCAGCTCCACGGCGCAACTGTCACCGCTCATGACCTGCGGGCGGGTGCCGCTCTGGTCATTGCGGGGCTTGCCGCCCAGGGGACGACCCGGGTGCAGGATATCCACTATGTAGAGCGGGGTTATGAAGATCTCATTGGCAAACTCACCGCCCTGGGTGCGGACATCAAGCGAATCGAGACGAACTGATTCCCATACAAATTTGATCCCCCGTCACCTGGCAGCAGGTGACGGGGGTCTTTCCGTTATTTGATTTCCCCGCCGTTGCGGCGGAGGAACGCCGGGTCGCTTCCATAGCGCTGGGCCAATTCCCGGTCGTTATCCAGGAATTTTTCGTATTCCTCCGGCGGTATTCTGCCGGGGGATTTTCGCTCGTAAATGGTCAGGTTCCAGCTGTGCTTGCATTTGGCGCAGCGGAAAATCAGCCACACGTCCACTCGGTTGCCGTTGGCATTCACCCGGAAGCGGCCGGAATTCACAAAGGGCTGCTTCTTCCCGCAGCCCCCGCAGCGATGGAGCACCGTCAAGTTCCGCTCAGCCATGGCGCTGCCTCATGGTGCGCAGGATGCGCTGGATGCTCTTGGGTGCCAGGCAATAGCGCTGCGCCAATTGAGCAACGGATGCACCCTGGCAATGTTCCCGGTAGATCGACTCGTTCCGGGACTGGAGCTGCTGCCGGGTCTGGGTGGCGCTGCCCCAATCCCGCTTTTGAATCACGGGGATGTAGATGCAAGCGCCGTTGACATAACGCTGAATTTCTTGTATCAGTTCCTGGGGAAGAATTTCTTCCGCCCGAAGATAGCTCATGGAATCCTCCTGAAAAGGGTTGGACTTCTCTGAGCTTATGAAAAAAGGGATTTAAGCTCAGATGTTACTGAGCGATTACATATCTGGTCATAAAATGGCTCCTCCTGAATTCAAAATCATCGTTTTGAGTATAGCACAAGAAGAAATACGGCGCAACCTCAAATTCATTTCGAATCGAGGTTGCGCCAATTTTCATCGGATTATTTCAGAAACTGGAACTCCATGAAGTCGAAATCGCACCCGGGGAGAAACAGGAAAGTCACATCCTGTTTACCGGTGACCGGCTCAATTTCAAAAACCTTTGTCTCGTATTCATCGCACCCGGCGAACTCCACCACCCGGCGGATGGTCTCGCCATTGGAAGTGAAGCGCAGGTGGATGGTATTGTTCTCCAGCTTGCTTCTGCCACGGATGGCGACGGATCTCGCCCCCGCTTCGCCAAAGTCCATCCCGGGGAAGCACAGGGAGACGTTATTGCCGATGCCCTCCACCGTATCGGCGGTCAGGGTGAATTTGTCGCCGTAGACGGATGCATAGTCCCTGGCGGAGATCAAATCCCAGGCACGGCTGCGCTCCTTGAACGTGAAGCCCTGGATATGTACTTTCACATCCAGTTCAATGCCCAGGATATCGTGGCCGGTGAGGGGTTCGTCCAGGACATAGGTATCGCTCTGGTATACGTTCCACTGGGATTCCTTGTCGTAGATCCGCTGGCCGATCATCTTGCTGCCGGGGGCATAGGGGATGCCCTTCCAGAAGCGGATGGGGGTGGGTACGCTGGACATTTCGAACACGGCAATGGTCAGTTCCTGGCCTCCGGCGCTGCCAAAGTCCAGCTGGTTGAACGCCACCCAGCTCATCCCGTTGCGGGAGGTGGTGATGCCCCGGTCGTTGCCGTTGCCGATCTCCCCATGGGAATCGGTGAACAGGGCGGCGCTGACGAATTGGTAGGGGTTCAGGAAGAGGTCGCCCAGTCCCCGGACACTGACCTCCAAATCGGACTGCACCACGCCGCACATACAGCGGATGCGCACTTCCCCATCCCCAACGCCGGTGATACGCACCCTGCTATCCCCCAGGGGCTCCAGCACCACATTGGTGACGGTCACGCCCTGGTTATCCGTCACCCGCCAGGTCAGATCCTTGCAGGTGGTGTTGGCCGGGTAGATGGTTGCGGTGATCTCCGCCTGGGGATGCTCCGCCGTCAGGCAGAGGGAGGTTGCGGCCAGCTCCACCTTGCGGGCGGGGACGGCGGGGAATGCTTCCCGATGATAGATTTTGGGAAGAATCGCATATTGCTCATCGGCCTGGGTCACGTCCAGCTCCACCTGGGCGCTTTCCATGCCCGGAGCGGAAACGGTGACGGTGGCCTTGCCGGGCTTGCCGCTGCCGCTGACCACAGCCAGGAGCATTCCGGAGAACATCCGGCGGCAATCGGTCTTGTATTCGTCCATATCCACGCTGTTGCCATTGTCCAGACCAACCAGCTCCAAACCGCCGGATACACTTACCCGGACGGCATCCACGGCGTTGCGTACCGGGTGACCGTCCTTGTCCACAGCGGTGATGGTGCAGAAAGCCAGGTCACGGCCACTATTGTCCACCGACTGGCGGTCAACGGTGATGCGCAGGGCAGTGGCATCGCCGAAAGAGTCCTCCTGGGCCCAGGCCACGGCGTTGCCATCGCCATCGTAGCCGATGGCCTGAATGGTGCCGGGAGCATAGGGTACCTGCCAGCTGGCACGGATATCGGAGCCGCCTTTCAGCTGGGCTTTCCCCTGGCTCTGGCCGTTGACGATCAGCTCCACCTGGGGCAGATTGGACAGAATGCTGATATCGATCAGCTGGCCGGGGTTGAAGTCCCAATAGGGCAGCAGATGGAGCACCGGCTTCCTGCGCCAGTCGTGCCATCCGGCCTGGTAAGCATAGAAGAAATCTTTGGGGAATCCGGCGGTATCCACAAGGCCGAAGTAGCTGTTCTTGGTATGGTAAGGGGTGGGTTCGCCAATATAATCGATACCCGTCCACAGGAACTGCCCCAGGGTATAGGGGCAATTCTCATCGGCGGCGATGCAAGCCTGGTGGCTCTCTGCGCCCCAACTGGTGCGGCTGTTGCCCAGGCTGGAGCACTGCTCATCGTCGTCCACCAGCAGCGGCTGGGACAGGGGGAAATGATAGATGCCACGGCTCTGCACCACGGAGGCAGTCTCACTGCCATAGACCACCCATTCCGGGTGCTTCTCGTGGTGATCATCATAGAGATTCTCCCCATAGTTATAGCCAACCAAATCCAATTCCGGGGCGCAAGCCTGGGTATTTTCCCAGGCCATGTAGTTGGAGCCGAAAGTGATCAGGCCATTTTTCCGGGGGTCGTGGAGGGAAACTTCCCGATAGAGGGCTTTCGTTGTCTCCAGTCCCACTTCCGCATCCCGGTGGGTGTCATAAATTTCGTTGCCAATGCTCCAGAAGAGGACACTGGGGTGGTTCCGATCCCGGCGCACCCAGCTGGCCACATCCGCCTTGTACCACTGGGGGAAGAAGCGGGCATAGTCATAGGGGGTCTTGCTGCGGATCCACATATCGAACGCTTCGCTGAGGACAATGATGCCCATTTCGTCCGCCAGCTTCATCAGTCCCGGGGCGGGCATATTGTGGGAAGTGCGCAGGGCATTCACGCCCATCTCTTTCATGATCTCCAGCTGCCGCCGGGCGGCAACCTCATTGAATGCAGCACCCAGGCAACCCAGATCGTGATGCAGGCACACCCCATGCAGGACGATATGCTTATGGTTCAGGAACATTCCCTTATCCGGGAAAATTTCCACCGTGCGGAAGCCGCAGGGGGCATCCAATTCATCCAGCACCTCTCCCCCACGGAGCAACCTCACCTGCATCCGGTAAACCGCCGGGGACTCCACATCCCACACCTGAGGGTTCATGACGGAAAAATTTGCCTCCTCATTCACCGGCTGGCAAACGGCGGCAACTTCGGTGCCATTGGCATCAAGGAGCGTGAACTGCACCGTGTCCTGCTCCCCGGAGTTGGCCACCTCGGCGGAGGCGGTCATCTCCCACCGGCCATCTTCCATCTCCCGGGCGGAGACGTAAACCCCATCGGTTTCCAGATGGGTATCGCCATAGGTGATGCACCATACATCCCGGTAGATGCCTGCGCCGGAATACCAGCGGGAATTGGGATGGCGCAGGAGGCAGCGAACGAGGACGGTATTGTCCCCATCGGTGAGGTAATCGGTCACATCCACCTGGAACGAGGAATAGCCATATTTCCACTCCATGGCCAATTTGCCGTTGACGTAAACGGCGGCATCCATGTAGATTCCCTCAAAATAGAGGCAAACCCGCTCCCCGCCGGGGCGGGAGAACTGCTTCCGGTACCATCCGGTACCGTCCTGATAGAGTTCATTGACGTGCCAGATCTGCCAGTCGTGGGGCAGGGTCACCGGCTGCCAGGGGAGATTGCCCTCCGGCAAATTTTCGCCGCAGGCGGTATCCACATAGCATTCCCAGCCGGTGTTCCATAAATTCTTTGTTCTCATCGGTGAATTTCCTTTCTGAATAAAAATAGAAAGATGTTAAAAAAAGCGGGAGTGTTGCAAAGACTGCGACACTCCCGGGAAAGCCCATCCAAAGGCAATGCTATCTACGTGAGCATCGCCCCTTGGCTCCCTCTTTGAGGGAGCTGTCAAAATCGGCTCTTCGGAACCGATTTTGACTGAGGGAGTGACGTTGGTAATTGTGAAACGCTACCATTTATCGAACGACACTCCCCCCGTCATGCTGTTCGCATGACACCCCCCTCAGCGAGGGGGGCAAGTTGGCCTCTGCCTAAAGCAAATAGTATTGACTTTTGCCCCGACAGGAGCTAGGAAAGAACGAATTTTATTCCGCCGAACCATCCTCAGTTGAATACTGCTGGTAGGCGTACTTGGTATACTTATAATTCCGGCTGGAGGCATTCTCCACCTTGCTCAGGACGGCGCCCAGCACGGGGCAGTCGGCATCCCGCAGCTGCTGCACAACGCCCTGGACGGCACGATAGGGAATCTTGCCCGCCTCGATGACGACCACGGCACCGTCACATTTCCGGGCAACCAATGCAGCATCACTGACGGTGCCCAGGGGGGCGGTATCCACCAGGATATAGTCAAACTGCTTCCGACCCCAGTCCAGCAGGCTGCTCAGCCGCCGCCCGGCCAGCAATTCCGCCGGGTTGGGAGGAACGGTACCGGCCAAAACCGCATACATCACCGGCTCGTTGGTCACGCACAGGGCATCATCCAAACTGGCCATGCCGGACAGATAGTGGGAAAGACCCAATTTGACATTTTCCCGGTTGATCATCTGGTGCTTCATGTTGGAGCGGCGCAGGTCGCCATCCACCAGCAGCACCCGCTTGCCCAGCTCCGCCAGGGATTTGGCCAGTTCCATGGTCAGGGTGCTTTTGCCCTCGCTGGCAGTGGTACTGGTGATGAGGATGACTTTCTTGTCATCGCCGCAGAACTGGAGATTGGCACGGATATACTTGATCTGCTCGTTGATCTGGTAGGGGAGGCTATGGGGCTTAAAACTAATTTTCTGCATGGGATTTCTCCTGTATTATTCCAATATTCTATGCAAAACAGCTTGCGCTGTCGATATCCTAGGTTAAAAGATGTTGTGGTTCGGTTATTGGTTGATCGTACCTGGCTCCCACTCTGGGGTGTGCGAGGCCATGCCTTTAGGCTGAGCTGGCAAAATCAGCTCTTCGGAACCGTTTTTGACTGAGGGAGCGTCCTATAATGAATGGTAAAAGGGAATGAGATAGAGTCCTTGGCTCCCTCTCTGAGGGAGCTGGCACCGCCCAACGGGCGGTGACTGAGGGAGTGACGTTGGTAATTTTGAGCTCTTACCATTCAACGAACGACACTCCCCCTGTCATGCTGTTCGCATGACATCCCCCTCACTGAGGGGGACAAGGGGCACTGCCATGTCGAACCCTAAGTTGACGACATTGCCCTTTCAGGGGAGGCACCCATCAGATGCCACCTTGCCATCCGCAAGGTGGCATCCAGGCTTGTTACAGAAACTTAGGCAACCACATAGATTGCGTAAGTACCGGCATTCTCGACTTCAACATCGAACTCACCGGCCAGGCCGAAGTAGACCAGAGTCCACTCCTCGGCATCCTCGTACTTCACCAGCACGACGACCTCGATTTCCTCGGTGCCTTCGCCGTAGAAAGTCAGGGTGCAGGGATACTCAGTAGCGGTGTAAGCGCCCATGCCGACCAGGGTCAGCTTGGTAGCATCCACGTCCACATCCTCAGCGGCTTCGATGGCAGCGGCGATCTCCTCTTCAGTAGCGGCCTCGATCTTGGCTTCACCAACAGTGTAGTCCACAACCTCGATCAGCTCGGACTTGCTTGCATTGGTAACGTCAAAGACGTTGGACTTGCTGGCGTTGGTCACGTCGAACAGGTTGGACTTGCTGGCGTTGGTCACGTCAATCAGGTTGGACTTGCTGCCCTCAGCGAGCGCAACAGTGCACAGGGAGGCAACCATAACCAGTGCCAGAACCAGAGAAACAATCTTCTTCATAGTGATTTCCTCCTTTCCTGAAGATTTTATTTAGTCAGAGTATTCTCTGCTAAACACAAGTGAAAATGATTTTTATTCCTCCACCGGGGCGTAGTACAGCTCCAGGAGGAAGTCATACAGCGCATCCTCATCGATATTATATTGATCGTGGGCTTTGCCGTGGACGGTTTCGCCGGGGACATTCAGCACTTCGTCACTCATGCGGTAATTGACCAGCTGGCTGATGGTATCGGCATCCATATCCGTCTCCAGATAGGGATCCAGCTGCTCCAGCAGCTTCTCGGCACCACTGGTGCCCAGATTGCCCATTTGGACGAACATCTGGCGGATGAACCATCCGTGGCGCTGCATACGCACATTATTACTGCCGGTTTCGGTGATATCCCGGTAACGGAGGAAACGCTCCAGAGGCTCCCCCTGCATGGTGATGGTGGAACCGGCGGTATAGCTGGGATCGATATCCGTCCAGTCCTCTTCCAGGGTCAGGGTAATGCCGCCCATAGCATCAGCAGCGGCCAAAATGCCATCCAGGGTCAAGGAACAATAGCTGTCAATGGGCAGACCCAGGAGCACCTGGGATACTTTCTTCTTGGAAAGCAGGCAGCTGCGCTTGGGGTTATCCCCGAAAGAATACTGCATATTCAGCTGCATCGTACCGGAGAAGAGGTAATTCCGATCCCGGTCATAAACATCCACTTTGGTCATGGTATCCCGGGAGAGGGTGATGGGCTGGATGGTTTGCGCCTGGGGATCGATTTGTAGCAGGATGATGGTATCCGACCGACCGCCGGTACCAACCCCCTCTTTGTCCAGTTGCTCGGTATCCCGGGAGTCGATGCCCAGGAAGAGCACCGTATCATACTGGGTCTGGTAGTGGTATTTCCGGCCATCCACGGTCAGATTGCCGCTCCAGTTCAGCTCCGGGCGGTCGGACTGGGTCACGGTGACCTGAGTGGCCTCGCCGGTGGTATCGGACAGGGTCGTCACCGGCTGATCAGCAACCCGGACGGGGGTGCTTTTGCTGCACCCGCCAAGCAGCGGCACAGCCACGGCCAATGCCAGCAGGAGGGAAATATTTCTTTTCATATGCAGCATCATTGCGCTCTTTTCTTCTTGCCGGGATTCTCTGCGCTGACTTCGCCCAGAACGTTCAGGTTCAGGTACTTGCGCACATCTTCCTCATTCTTGATGGTATCATCCAGCAGATAGGCAACCACGAACACACCGGCCACCAGCACAAACAGCAGCATACCGCCGATGAGGGCATTCTTCTTCACGGAGGGGCTGGCGGGCTTGGTGGGAACCGTTGCCCGGCTGACCATGGAGGGCTCGTCCGTATTCATAACGGAGGCGATGCGAGCACGGAGCTCATCGGCCAGGGCATTGCTGATATTGGCAGCCAGAACAGGGTCGGGATTGGTCACCTGGATCTCCAGGATGTGGGAACCGGAGGGATTGGAGATATCTACGGTATCCAGCAATTCTTCATAAGTAGCGGTCAGGCTCAGTTCACTGATCACGCTCTCGATGACCTCCCGGGTGGTGGCAACGATCTGGAAGTCCACTGCCAGCTGGCTACCGATTTGCAGGTCAGTCAGAGAGGTGATACTGGTGGACTTGCTGTAGACATAAATCATGGAAGTTGCCTGGTACTGGGGGGTGATGAACAATTTTGTTCCAATACCGGCGGCGGAGGCACCAATGACCAGCGCCAAAATCAGCGCCCAGGCTTTGCGCAGCAGAACCTGCGCCAGCTCCAGCAAATCAATGGTATCCTCGGTATCGGGGGTAAAGGTCTGGACATTTCTTCCGTCGCTCATGGGATTACAACTCCTTTTGCAATTCTGCCCGCAAGGCAAACAGCCCGCCTAAGCGGAGCTGAAACAATTACACTTTGACAAATTTTCAAATATATAGTACCAGAGATGCTGCCAAATTTCAAGTCTTATTTACGGAAAAAATCACAATATGTCCCATCCATTTTTTGGCATAATGCCAAGAAAGAACCCAAAAGCGGGCACCGTTTCCGGATGCCCGCTATGTATCAGGGAAGCGCCGATCAAATCAATTCCATTAGGCGATCCGTATATTCCCGGCAGGTAACGCCGGATTTGTCCCCGGTGATGGGGAGGGGATTGTTCTGCATTGCCTTTTCCAATTTTTCGGCGGCCTCCGGGCGGCAGATATGCCGCAGGAGCATGGCCTGGGCTTTCAGGATGCTCTGGGGGCTGGCATAGTCCCCCAGCCCCAGTTCCAGCAGCCGGGGGGCGGAGCCGTGGATGGCCTCGAACATGGCGAACCGGTCGCCGATATTGGCGCTTCCGGCGGTGCCGACACCCCCCTGGATCTGGGCAGCTTCGTCGGTGATGATATCGCCATAGAGATTGGGCAGCAGCACCACCTGGAATTGGCTCCGAATGGCAGGGTTGACCAGATTGGCAGTCATGATATCAATGTACCAATCGTCCACGGTGATCTCCGGGTAATCGGCGGCAACCTCATGGGCAATGGCGGTGAATTTGCCGTCAGTCTTCTTCATGATATTGGCCTTGGTGACGATGGAGACACGGGTCTTGCCGTTCTGCCGGGCGTAGTCGAAAGCCGCCCGGGCGATGCGCCGGGTACCGGCATCGGTGGTCACCTTGAAGTCCACCGCCATGCCGTCCAGGTTCACGCCCCGGCTACCCAGGACGTACTCCCCCTCGGTATTCTCCCGGTAGAACATCCAGTCGATGCCCTCCTCCGGGATGCAGACCGGGCGCACATTGGCATACAGGTCAAGCTCTCGGCGCAATGTCACATTAGCGCTCTCCATTTTGCCCCCCATGGGGGTGGTGGTGGGGCCTTTCAGGAGGACATCGCAGGTCTTGATCTCCGCCAGCACATCCTCCGGCACGCTCTTACCCAGGGCGAGGCGATTCTCGATGGTCAGGCCGGAGATGGATTTCAGGATGATTTTCCCGGATTTGATCTCCCCATCCAGCAGCTTTTCCAGCACCCGTTTTGCCTGAGCCATAATGGTGGGGCCGATGCCGTCCCCATCGATGAGGCCGATGGTCACGGTACCCTTTGCAGAAAAGTCCACTTTTTCGCAATTCATTTTTTCGATGCGTTCCAGCTGCTCTTCCAGCAGGGTGCGGAAAGCATCCACGGCGCACTGAACCTGCGCCTGTTTTGGGGTATTTTCCATTTTATTTGCCACCCTCCCTGGTGTATTCCAGCAGCCCGCCGGAGAGCAAAATTGCCTTCTGCCGGGGGGTCAATTCGCAGCGCAGCCGGGCGGTGGCACCGGTCTGGCTGGTCATGGTGACGTAGCCGGAGTCCATCCCGGCGTAGATGCCGGTGATGGTCAGCTTGTCCCCCTGGTCAAAGCGGTCATAGTCCGCCTCATTCTCGAATGTCAGGGGCAGGATACCCGCATTGATCAGATTGGCCACATGGATCCGGGCGAAGCTCTTGGTAACGACGGCACGGATGCCCAGATACATGGGCACCAGGGCGGCGTGCTCCCGGGAGGAGCCCTGGCCATAATTGCTGCCGCCCAGGATGATACCGTCACCGGCAGCTTTCGCACGGCCGGGGAAAGCGGGGTCACATACCTCGAAGCAGAATTCGCTCATCTTGGGAATATTGGAGCGGTAGGGCAGCACCTTTGCACCGGCGGGCATAATATGGTCGGTGGTGATATTGTCCCCCACTTTCAGCACCAGGTAAGCGCCGATCTCATCGGGAACTTTCTTCCCCCTGGGGAATGGCTTGATATTGGGGCCACGGACGATCTCCGCTTTGGCCGCCTCCTCCGGGGGCAGGGGCTGGTAAACGCCGCTGTCGTCCACCTCGAAATGGGCGGGCAGCGCCATCTCCGGAATGGGGGGCAGGGTGGTGGGGTCGCAGATAAAGCCGGCCAGTGCAGAGGCCGCCGCCGTCTCCGGGGAGACCAGGTAGACATTGGCATCCTTGGTGCCGCTGCGGCCAAGGAAATTCCGGTTAAAGGTACGCAGGCTCACGCCCCCGGAATTGGGGGAGAAACCCATGCCGATGCACGGGCCGCAGGCGCATTCCAGCAGCCGTGCGCCGCTGGAGAGGATATCGTTCAATGCCCCGCTGCGTGCCAGCATACTCAGTACCTGGCGGGAGCCGGGGGAAATGGACAGATTCACCCCCGGGGCAATGTGCTTGCCCTTTAGAATGGCGGCAACTTTCATCAAGTCCACCAGGGAGGAATTGGTGCAGGAGCCGATGCAGACCTGATCCACTTTCACGTCTTTCAGCGTGGCTACCTCTACCACATTGTCCGGGCTGTGGGGGCAGGCGATCAGAGGCTTCAGGGCGGACAGGTCGATTTCGATCACCCGGTCATATTTTGCATCCGGGTCGCTTTCCAGGGGGACGAAATCCGCTTCACGCCCCTGGGCAGCCAGGAAAATCCGTGTCTGCTCGTCCGAGGGGAAGATGGAGGTAGTTGCCCCCAGTTCAGCGCCCATATTGGTGATAGTCGCCCGCTCCGGCACAGTGAGGGTCTTCGCCCCCTCCCCGCCCCACTCGACGATGGCGCCCACACCGCCCTTGACGGATAGGATTTGCAGCAATTTCAGCGCCACATCCTTGGCGGTGACGAAGGGGGGGAGCTTGCCCGTCAGCTCCACCTTGAGCATCTGTGGCATGGTGATATAGTAAGCGCCGCCGCCCATGGCCACGGCCACGTCCATACCACCGGCACCGAAAGCCAGCATACCCAGTCCGCCCCCGGTGGGGGTATGGGAATCGGAACCGATGAGGGTCTTGCCGGGGATGCCGAAGCGCTCCAGATGGAGCTGATGGCAGATGCCATTGCCGGGGCGGGAGAAGCGCACACCGTGCTTGGCGGCAACGCT
>CAZTYB010000004.1:0-44888 GCA_964617595.1 uncultured Oscillospiraceae bacterium
GCGAAGTCACAGATCTCCTTGAATAACACAGAAAATGACCTGTCCTTTTTTGAGGACAGGTTTTTTGTTGGGTATCCTCATCATCCTTAAAAAAGAAGCCGACCTATGGGAGTAGTCATGCCCACAGGTCGGCAGAGCCTTGTTTTAAGATCAAGGCTTTTGTTGCGATCATATGAAACTCATATTTTTATTCGATGGTGAACGCCATAAAGTCCATGGAACCGCTGCCCTGATAGGCAAAATACAGTGGAAGTTCGCCATGCAGGGGCGGGAACGTGGCGGCGCAATCGTGCCAGTCTTCCCCGGGGGTCACGGGGATTTGGGCAAAGGGCGCTGCACCACGGGCGGTGGATACGCTGAGGCTGCCATTCGCCTCACCACGAACCGTAACCGAGAGTTTCGTCTGGCCGTCGAATGCAAAATACTTAAAGCCGCACCAGGCACCGTCCGCCATATTGGCGATATGCTGATCGGGGGTGTCCTCCCGGTCGGTTCCGCTCTGGGTGAAATAGGGGTGGGCGGTGTCCTCCTCATGGACGGCCAGATACGGGTAATTGGGTTCCCGATAGCCCAGATGGCAGGCAATTCTCGCTTCGTATCTGCCGCTTCCCCGCAGTGCCCCCCCATTCAGGCCGCAGCTGGTGACCTCCGCTTGGGGGATGGAGCCATCGGGCAAAATGGTGATGGGTTCGGCGCAACCTTGGCGGGCACAGCACTGCTTGTTGGTCTGACGATGATAGAAGATGTACCACTGGGAGCCGATTTGCACCATTCCGCCGTGGGTATTGCCGGTATAGTTCAGGGCTTCCTGATTCCCGTTCAATCCCAGATCGCCGATGCTCACCAGGATGCCGCCGAATCGGAAATCCCGGTCAGGGAAACGACTGGTGGCATAGCACAGCTCGTGGCTGAGAATGGAGGAATAGACGAAATAATAGGTGGAGCCGATTTTGCGGATGCTGCTGGCTTCGAAAAAGGCGTGCCCCTCGAATCCGGTGCCGTCATCGTTACGGATGCTGGGCGCAACCAAAACCGGCTCCCGTTTCACGGTGCGCATATCCGGTTCCAGAGCAGTGCAGTAGCCCCCCTCGATCCGGCGGCCATCCCGGGTGAGAATATCGTAGAGCCAGCCGGGGCCGGGAGCGAAACCGGTATACAGGTAAACCTCCTGCCCGTCCACCAGAACGCCGGGGTCAAAGCAGCTGATCTCGCCGGGCTTGCCCCCCAGGATGCTGCCATCGCTCCAGCGGACGAAATCCAGGAATTCATATTTCCCGACAGGGGTGTCACACACCGCCACGCTGACAACGGAAGATGCATTCAGGGAATAATACAGGTAGTACCGTCCGTCGGTTCCCTGCACCACGTCCGGGGCGAAGAGCTTCATGTTCCCGTTGTCGTTCTGGGGATCCTGGGTAGCGGAATAAATCACGCCCTCGTTGCGCCAGGCGCCCAGGTCATCCACCGGGGCAGACCAGCAGACATAGTCATTCTGGCAGAAGCATTCGCCACCGAAAGCATCGTGACTGCCGTAAACATAGAGTCGATCACCGAAAACTCTGGGTTCCCCATCGGGGACATATTCGAAGCTGGGAAGATAGGGATTAAATGCCTGTTGTTTCATAAGGAAAGCCTCCATTCATTATGCTTCCGCCGGGGAATGGGGAGAATCCTCCATCCCAAGGTATCCGGGCAGGGGGGGACGGTCTGCGGGGGTGATCTCAATGCGTTCCAGGACGACCCCCGGCTCCTGAGCAAGGATCGTCAATTCCTGCACACCGGCGCTCAGGAAGCAGGGATAGCAGGCCACATGGATCTGATCGAGTACCCCGGCGCTCCATATTTTGTCGCTGTTCTCCCCGGCACGGAATGCATTGCTCAGCAGTTCCAGCCGGTTGAATTTCCCATTCACCACCAGCCCCAGATGCACGGCGCTGCCCATCTCCACCGGGTTGTTGGGGGCGGTGAGCAGGGAGATGACATATTCCCCGGAAGCATCCACCCGGAAGCGGTAGGTCAGCCCCGGTGCCTCCGCTCCGCTGAAAGCGGCGGTGGAGGGGGCGACTTTCATTCCGGAGGAATATTTGCCGTAATTTTCAATTTTATAGAAGCTTCCCTGAGGCACATCCCGTTTGGCAGCGTATTGCGCCGCCGGAATGGCGGTGACCCCCTCCCGGGGCAAAAAAGTCATGGGGGGCAGCGCGGACAGGTCTTCCCTCACCCCGGTTACGGCCAGGGCAACCGTTGCATCCCCGTCCGTAATCAGCAGCGTGCAGCGCTCTTTCGTCTCCGGGAGCGCTTCCGGGTCACAGCGCAGGGTGAGGACGGTCTGTTCCTCCACTGTTCCCTCGGTTATGTCCGCCGCCAGCCAGGCAGGGAAATTGCCGGAAAGGGTGAAATGGAAAGGCTTACTGCCGCCGTTGGCGATTTCAATTTTGGATTCCATCTCTCCGGGGGCGACGAAGTCCACGGGAATAACCATCGGGGCGCCATAATTCTTGGTGGCGACCTCCTGCCGGTCAGCACGGGAGACTTTCATACACGCTTTGGGCATGGGAGTCACGTGACAGAGGACGGGATAGCGGCTGTCATCCTCGTTCCATTTGGTGAAGCCCATATGGGGTGCCAGCTCCATGCCCGCCCATTTGCCCCCAACAAATGCGGCGAATTCCTCTGCAAGGGCAATATCCTGCGCCATGCATTCTTCGCAGGCCTCGGCATACCGGTTGGCGATCACCTTGCCCTGGCGGGCATAGTGGTGATTCTTTCCGGCATAGAGATGGAGCTTGACCAAATTGGCGGAGGCCATGGCGCTGAAATGGATCATGCTGTAATAGGCATCCGCCTCCCGGGGGCACAGGGCACCCAGGATCCCTCGGGAGCGCCCCTCGATGGAGTGGACAAATTTCAGCATCCGGTCATACTCATTATAGCGGCAGGGATGGTAGATTTCAGCATTCATCGCCTCCGGGCGGCGGAGGCTATTCAGGGTCAGATAGTCCCGCAGCACGTCCCCGATTTCCTCCCGCACCGCATCCCCGGCCTGGGGGAAATTCTGCTTCGTCCACTGGGCAATAAACTTCGCCGGGCTATCCGGATGACCGGTACCCCAGGTATCGAAATCATAGGCCAGCTGCATGAAATAAGTCAGGGGTACCTCGTGGAGCTTCAAATCCCCCACGTTCACCACCCACAGCTCCCGGATGCCCCAGTCCCAGGCCTGGGTCATGGCTTCCCAGGTCTGCGCCAGGGGAGTGGAGTCCACCCATTCATAGGAGATGGGGCCGCCATGGTAATCAAAATGGTAGTACATTCCCCATCCGCCAGGGTGATCCACCATCTCCTTGGGCGGGACGGTGCGCAGGTGGCCGAAATTATCCTCGCACAGCAGGAAGAGCACATCCTTTAATTCCTCCCAGTCTTTCAGGCCGGGGGTTTGGGCATCCCCATAGAAATACTGCTCCACCTCTTTATACAGAGCCAGCAGCTGCGTGGCCTTGCGGGGGACATGGGTATCGATCAACTGTCTCTGACGGGTGATGACATTTTTCAAGAAATCGATATTGGCTTTCAAGGGGGATTCATCCCCCAGAATGGAGCTGTCCCGCTCCCCACGCATACCGATGGTGATGATATTCTCGTATTTTCCGCTGCGAATCAGAGCATCCCGCCAGTAATGGGTCAGTCCCTCCGGGTTGGCATCGAAATTCCATGCGGTACCGTAGGGGGTATCGGCTCCCTTGACTTTGTCCCATTCTTCGCTGGCCCGGAGGCAGGGCTCGTGATGGGAATAGCCCATGATCACGCCGTACAGGTCGGCCAGCTCCTCGTTGGCGCTGCCGGGGCCGTCCAGGGGGAAAGAGGATGCCCACATGGCAGGCCAGAGGTAATTCCCCCGCATACGCAGGAGGAACTGGAAAATCACATCATAGCACTGGGCATTCACATCCCCGTAGTGGCGGCTCGCCCAGGTGCCGAAGCAGGGCCACTCGTCATTGATAAAGAAGCCCCGGTATTTTACGCTGGGCTCTTTGGAAATGGTCTCGATCTCTTTCCCAATGGTGATTGCCCCACGCTCCAGGGGGGCAACGTCCCCAAAGAAGCACAGGGGGGACACGCCAATGTATTCCGACAGGGCGAACATACCATAAATCGTCCCCCGCTTGTCGCTGCCACAGATGACCAGGGTGCTCTGCCCGTCGATTTCCGTCAGGGCGATTTGGTAGACCTCCCGCTTGCCGACAATTTTGCCATCCAGGATGCCCCGCTCCGCAAGCCGCTGCGCCAGGGGGCTTCTCCCCCAGGTAGCGCAGAGAATGGCGGGGGCAGGTGCCGGAGCACGCCGGATGTCGGGGCGGTGGCCGGTGACCGTGCAGATATCCTGCGCCACGGTTTCGGCAATGCGGACGACCCCGGGGTAAGCCCCCTGCTCAACGAGCATATACTCGCTTCCGTTTAAATGAAATTCCATATCCGTTCTCCTTTTATACTTCACTGCCCCATTGCTGCTTTTGCAGCTGCCGGTAGCTTTCGGTCAAATCCATATGCTGATCCAGCGAACGATAGAGAATGCTGTAGCTCAGCAGCATCGGCAGCCACACACTGGTAATGGCCATGATCACCAGTGTCAGGGGGAACCAGGTCAGCACGATGCCCCAATAGATAAGCTGCACGATGGATGCCAGGATGCTCTTGATGGGGTGGCACAGGAACAGCACAAAGCAGTTGCGAAACAGCGCAGAAAAGGGCAGCTCCACGCAAACCATCATGGGCAGGTAAAATTGCACGACCCCCAATCCGATGGCCATGGCCAACAGGAGCATACAGAATTCCGTTGTGGGATTCTCCAGCGTGGTCAGGAAATACACGCAGTACAGTTGTAATCCCACCAGCAATCCACCCAGGGCACCGGGGAGCAGGGAGGCTCCACGGCTGCGCTTCCAGACGGATTTATAAGTATCCCAGAACCACCAGCCCACCTCGTCACGCATACTGCGCATGACGGTATCCGCCGCTGCAACCACCTGGGGTGCAGCCAGCATCCCCGTGGGGATACACAGCAAAAGCAAAATCGGCGAAGCATTGGCCACAGCAAACAGCGCCGCCAGATACAGGGGGAATAAACCCAGTAAGGCGAGGATACCGGCCTTGAAAAATTTTCCGCCGTCCCGGTCGATCAGTTCAAAAACACGCATCAAGCCCTTCTTGGGCGGTTGCTCGGTGGGATTGTCGGGGTAGAGTTTACGTTCTTTCTTTTTGCTCATTGTTTGGGGTCTCCTTTTGGAATATACATAGTGGAATTATAAAGGCTTGGCATTCGTGCCTTGCAGATGCTGCTCAATATCCCGCCGCACCTGGAACATTCCCCGGTACTGGGTGGGGGTGCAGCCTTTCAGTTTCTTGAATGTGCGGTTGAATGTGGAAACACTGGAGAAGCCAGATTGCAGCGCAATTTGGGAAATGGACAGTCCCGGCTGCATCAGCAGCACTTCACTGGATTTGATCCGCCGGTGGCACAGATATTCATAGAAATTGCTGCCGGAGAGCTGCTTGAACGTGCGGGAGAAATGGAATTTGGAAAATCCCGCCACGGCGGCCACATCCTCCAATGTCAAATCTTCGGCAAAATGCCGGTCAATGTAGCTGAACACCGCATTGAACCGCTCCGCATAATTCCGCCCGGCGGAATGGGGCAGCTGGGTCACGGTACTGCTCCCCTCTGCGCTGAGGCGCTCCGTACCATAGTTGATGAACAGAGTCAGCAACCGGGAATAGATGGCGATGTCCCGCAGACTGTTATCCTGCAAATATTCCATACAGATTTGCCCGAACAGCTCCGCCTCCTCCGTATAGATGGACGGGCAGGTGCTCCGGTTGATCAGCACAGGTTTGGACATACACGAGGCCAGGAACGATGCCCCCTTGATGGAGAGTATCTGGTCAAATTCAAACAGGAAGATGAATCTGGCTCCCCTGGGCGGCGCCGTCAGAGAATGGGGCTCGCCGCTGGGAATCAGAAAAATGTCCCCCGGGGTCAGCTCAAAAGTCTGGCCGGATACGGTGGCCAGATAGTTGCCCTCCACCGGCACGATCATCTCGTAAGCGCTGTGCCAGTGGGGCGCATAGGGGAGCGTTGTATCGTTGTACCATAGCCGCAGGCTGGAATTGGGCTGGAACAGGTCGGACTCCAGATCATTGGAGAGGGAGCGGACGTAATTGACCTTGCTCTGGCGTGCCAGGAATTGCTCTATGATCTCCGGATTGGTGGCGTAGGGGATGGGGCTTTTTATGGTCGAGGGCATCGGAATAACCTCCGTTCAAAAGTTTCGGAAAGTTGCGCAGTTATTGCCATAGTGGCAAAACGCAGTTTTCGGGCAATGGGAACAAAACAGCCCGATCATTTTCGCTGAATTCTCAAGAAAATTACCATACGGCATTATACCACATCCCGGCGAAGCTTGCAATATGCAATAGATTTTTCTGAGATAATTGAAATTTTTGTGAAATAAAGCAATTTCTGAAAATAAAGATAGCAATTTTTGATAGGAAGCAATCAGGAAACACTGGTATAATGAGGCAAGAGGTCACGGCGGTAGGAGGTTCCCTCCCTCAGCATGTGAATCTCACTTTTTGCTGGACGCCGGAGGGCAGCAGCGGAAATACAAATGTTTATAAAAAAGGAGCGCTCCTTTTTTCTTCTTCCGAAGGAAGAAGAAATGGCGCATTGATTTCGTCGTTACGGCAGCAATGCCTTAACAAAATATTTTAGGAGGTTGGCAATGGCAAAAACAACAAACATAAAGCCAGGCCCCGCTTCGGAACTGGCGCTGCGTAAAAAGGGCGCTTTCGGGTCGTACATCAAGCGGTACTGGCAGCTGTATGCGCTGCTGGCGCTTCCGCTGCTGTATCTGCTGATATTTAAGTATGTTCCCATGGTTTATATTCAGATTGCTTTCAAGAAATACAAGCTGAATATGAGCGTATGGGATATGCCCTGGGCGAAAAACAACGGTTTTGAATTCTTTATCAAAGCTTTCAAGAGCAAGGACTTCATCCGTGCCCTGCGCAACACCATCAAGCTGAACCTGCTGGATCTGCTCATCGGTTTCCCTGCACCCATCATCTTTGCGCTGATTCTGAATGAGCTGCCTTTCCCCAAATTCAAGAAGACGGTTCAGACCATCGCCTATATGCCCCATTTCCTGTCCTGGGTCATCATCTCCAGCTTGGCGCTGCAGCTGTTCGCTCCCAGCGACGGTCTGGTGAATATGGTCATTGAGAAACTGGGCGGAACCTCCATTCCTTTCCTGAATGACGAGAGCCACTGGGTTGGCACCTACATCGGTGTTGGTGTCTGGCAGAGCTTCGGCTGGAACTCCATCGTTTATCTGGCGGCCATCGCCGGTATCAATCAGGAGCTCTACGAGGCAGCCGAGGTAGACGGCGCAGGCCGCTTCCGCAAGATGTGGAACATCACCCTGCCCTCCATCCGCCCCACCATCGTGGTGCTGCTGATCATGAACCTGGGCAACATCCTGGGCAGCAGCTTCGACCGTCCTTTCGCAATGTCCAACAACCTGGTACTGCGGGTATCCGAGGTTATCGCAACCTACGTCTACAAGACCGGTATCAAGGGTCTGCAATTCTCCCTGACCACTGCGGTTGGCCTGTTCCAGTCCGTTGTGGGCGTGATCTTCCTGCTGCTGGCCAACTGGCTGTCCAGAAAACTTGGTGAAAGGGGTATTTGGTAATGCACAACGTAAAATCCACTTCTTCCAAGATCGGCGACTGGTGCTTTGTGCTGGTTTGTATCGTCGTCAGCGCCATGTGCCTGCTGCCCATGGTTCACCTGCTGGCCAAATCCCTCAGCGGTACGGATTACCTGGTGCGCCATGAGGTTTCCCTCTGGCCCAAGGGCTTCAATTTCGATGCCTACCTCACCGTATTGACCGATGCCAAGTACATCCGGGCTTTCGTATGGACGGCATTCCTGACGGTGGTGTGCACACTGCTGTCACTGACCATGACGATCCTGTGCGCCTATCCGCTAATCTTCAAGCAGCTCAAGGGACGTGGCCTGATCAATATCTTCATCACCATCACCATGTTCTTCAACGCCGGTACCATTCCCAATTACCTGCTGATGCTGAACCTGAATCTGCTGGATAATCCCCTGGTGCTGATCATCCCCAGCTGCCTGAGCGTATACAACATGATCATCATGCGCAGCTTCTTCTACGGCATTCCTGATAGTCTGCGGGAGTCGGCAGAGATCGACGGTGCATCTTTCTTCCAGATCCTGATCAAGATCTACGTTCCCCTGTCCACCCCCGTTATGGCAACGCTGGCACTGTTCTACGCAGTGGGTCGTTGGAACGGCTATTCCGATGCACTGCTGTATATGAAAGATGCCAATTTCTATCCGCTACAGCTGCTGCTGTACAACGTGATCAACAACATCAATTCCGTGGAAGTTGCCACCCAGGAGGGTTTCTCCACCCCAGGTCTGTCCGCTTCCCTGAAAGCAGCCATCGTCATGTTCTCCACCATCCCCATCCTGTGCATCTACCCCTGGCTGCAAAAGTACTTCATCCATGGCGTGACCATGGGCGCTGTCAAGGAATAACCGAATGGAGCAGCGGTCTGCCCTCCCCCAAGGCCAATGCAGGGGCAGCGAAACACGGCTTTTGGTGCCCCCGGGGCGGCTGCGGCGGAAAGCAGGCTGCGATTCCACTCGATCATTCAATATTCACCCCAATCATATGAAGGAGGAAACAAAATGGCAAAGAAACTGGTTGCTCTTCTGCTGGCTGTTGCGATGATCGCATCTTTCGCACTGGTCGCTCATGCAGAGGACGAAATCGTGGACGGCAAGTTCACCACCACCCGCCACATCACTGTCGAGGTCTATGACCGTGGCAATGACGGTGGCTCCGACCCCACCAACAACATGTACACCGAGTACATCAAGAAGGGTATGTTGGAAGACCACAACGTGGAAGTGGAATTCGTGAAGGTTCCCCGTTGGACTGAGGTTGAGGAGATCAACAACCTGCTGGCTGCTCAGACCGCTCCCGACATCTGCGTGACCTACAGCTTCCCCACCATCCAGGCTTATGCCGACATGGGCGGCGTGACCAACCTGACCCCCCTGCTGGAGGAGTACAAGGATATGCTCCCCAACCTGTGGGACTGGCTGACCGACATCAACATCTTCTGGGATCAGGATCCCACCGATGGCCACCTGTGGGCCATTGAGGGCAAACTGGCCACTTCCAACCGCGTGCTGACCTTCATCCGTCAGGACTGGCTGGATGCTCTGGGTCTGGAAATCCCCACCACCACCGAAGAGTTCGAAGCTTGCCTGTACGCTTTCAAGGAAAGAGCTTCCGAGCTGCCCGTGGACGATGCCAGCAAGGTCATCCCCTACTCCGTTAGCTACGACGTGGGCTGGCGTGCTGCCACTCTGATCGAGTCCTTCATCGACCCCGACATCTCTGACCGTGAGTACTTCGTCAACGGTTTTGACGACAGAAAGCTGACCCAGAATGGCACCAAGGAAGCCATCCGTCTGCTGAACAAGTGGTACAACGACGGTCTGATGTGGGATAACTTCGCCCTGTACGGCAGCGGCGACACCACCGAAGACGACAACATGAAGGCCGGCTACGTGGGCGCATTCACCCACAACTGGGACTATCCTTTCCGTAATGGCACCGACAGCATCAACGCCAACCTGGTTCGCAACGTGGGCGAGGATGCCAAGTTCGTCGCCATCGATCCTTTCGATGATTCCAACGGCACTCACACCAAGTTTGTCTCCAGCACCGCTGGCGACCGCAAGATCTTCTTCCCCGTGACCAACGATGAGCCTCTGGCCTCCCTGCTGTATCTGGACTGGATCTCTTCCCCCGAGCACATCGAGTACCTGCAGATCGGTGAAGAGGGTGTCACCCACAATGTTCTGGAGTCCGGCGCTATCCAGACCATCGCTGCTACCGGCGATGCCATCATGAACTCCGGCATGAACATCGACTACACCATCACCTGCAATGGTCTGCACCTGTCCACCGACGAGCTGACCAGAAACTCCAAGGCTTACGGCTATGCCGAGATCGACCCCGAGCTGGTTGCTCAGGCCGACGTCTATGCCCAGACCGATGCCCGTCCTGCCAAGAACGTTAACGTTGGCACCATCGAGGCTGAGAACGGCATTGGCGACACCCTGTCCTCCAAGCGTGATCAGGTCTTTGACCAGGCTGTTGTTGCTCCCGTTGACAAGTTCGACGAAGTGTGGGACGAGTTCTACGAAGAGTACATGGCTGCTGGCGGCCGTGACATCATGGAAGAGCGTGCCGCTGCTTGGGAAGCTTACTTCGGCGATGCCGATATGCTGCCCAACGGTTAATCTTTAATACCAGAGGGAACCGCTTCGGCGGTTCCCTCTTTTTTGGTTCCCCAGTGTGCACACGAAACCAAATGGCACCGCCAAAAGGCGGTGCCACTGCTTATTTTTTGGGGGTTGAATTATTCCAGTTCGAATGCGCCAGTATACAGCCGGTAGTAGGTTCCCTTTTCGGCGATGAGGTCATCGTGGGTGCCCCGCTCGATGATCTTGCCGTGGTCAAGCACCATGATGCAGTCCGCATTGCGAACGGTGGACAGCCGATGGGCAATGACGAATACCGTCCGCCCTTTCATCAGGGCATCCATACCGGCCTGAACCTGCGCCTCGGTATAGGTATCGATGGAGGAGGTTGCCTCGTCCAGGATCATCACCGGGGGATCGGCCACCGCCGCACGGGCAATGGCGATCAGCTGGCGCTGCCCCTGGGACAGTCTTGCGCCGTTGCCAGTGAGCATGGTATCGTAACCATCGGGCAGACGGGTGATAAAGTCGTGGGCATTGGCCAGTTTCGCTGCATGGATGCATTCTTCGTCCGTGGCATCCAATTTGCCGTAGCGGATATTGTCCATCACCGTTCCGGTGAACAGATTGGTATCCTGGAGCACAACACCCAGGGAGCGGCGCAGATCGGGCTTGCAGATCTTATTGATATTGATATTATCATAGCGGATCTTGCCATCCTCAATATCATAGAATCGATTGATCAAATTGGTGATGGTGGTTTTGCCTGCGCCGGTGGCACCGACGAAAGCGATCTTCTGGCCAGGTCTGGCATAGAGGGTCACGTCATGAAGCACCGTCTTCTCCGGCACATAGCCGAAGTCCACGTGCTCCATGGTGATGTCCCCTTTCAATTCGGTATAGGTGGTGGTATCGTCCGCTTTATGATAATGTTTCCATGCCCAGTGGCCGGTACGCTTGTGGGATTCGTGGATCGTGCCGTCATCATCAATCTGGGCATTGACCAAGTGGACATAGCCCTCGTCCTGCTCCGGCTCCTCATCCATCAGTGCGAAGATGCGCTCCGCACCGGCCAAGGCCATGATGATGGAGTTGATCTGGCCGGAAATCTGGGAAATGGGCATATTGAAGCTGCGGGAGAGGATCATGAACGCCATCAAGCTGCCAAGAGACAGCATCTTCCCCTGGGAATATACCACGATGATGCCGCCCACAATGGCCAGCACCGCATACTGGATATAGCCCAGGTTATTGTTGATGGGGCCCATCACATTGGAGAATTTACCAGCGGAATAGGCATTGGCGCAGAGTTTGTCGTTCAGGTCATCAAATTCCTGCTTGCAGGTATCCTCGTGATTGAAGATCTTTACCACCCGCTGGCCGTTGATCATTTCCTCGATATAGCCGTTCACGGCACCCAGGGACTGCTGCTGGCCGATGAAATATTTTCCGGCTTTGCCCGCCAGGGTTTTGGAAACGAATACGATGGCCGATACGGTGAACAGCATCACAATGAACAGCAGCCAGCTGGTATCGATCAGGTTCCATGCAACCACGATCAATGTAATGATGGAGGATACGCACTGGGGAATGGACTGGCCAACCATCTGGCGCAGGGTATCCACGTCGCTGGTGTAGCAGGACATGATGTTGCCTGCGGCATTGGTATCGAAATAGCGCAGGGGCAGGCGCTGCATTTTAGTGAACATCTCGTCCCGGATATTGCGCTGGATGCCCTGGGTAACGGCAACCATCAGATAGTTATAAAGGAACGAGCACACCACGCCCACCGCAAAAATCGCCGCCATCTTCACTAGATACTGGACAACGGGCGAAAAATCCTGGGAGCCGGAATCCACCATAGGCAGGATGTATTCATCCACCAGTGTGCCCAAGCTGCGGTTGGCCGCCGTCTGGGCAATGGAAGCAGCCAGGATACACACCAGGACGATGATCAGCACGCCGGTATACGGGCGCATATAGCTGAGCAGTCGGCCAAGGGTCTGCTTGGGGTTCTTTGCCATGCGGCCATCGCCGCGCATTCTTACTGGGGGCATTATTCTTCCCTCCCTTTCTGTTGGGTTTCAAAGAGGTTCTGATACATGGCGGAAGTACGCATCAGCTCGTCATGGGTGCCGCTCTCCACAATGCGGCCACCATCCATGATCAGGATCATATCCGCATCCTGGATGGAGGAGATCCGCTGGGCAATGATCAGTTTTGTGGTGCCGGGGATCTCTTCCCGGAAAGCCTTGCGGATCATGGCATCGGTATGGGTATCCACGGCAGAGGTGGAATCGTCCAGGATCAGGATCTTAGGCTTTTTCAGCAGAGCACGGGCGATGCACAGCCGCTGCTTCTGGCCGCCGGAGACATTGGTGCCGCCCTGCTCAATGTGGGTATCGTACTTATCCGGGAAGCCCTGGATGAATTCATCGGCGCAGGCCAGGCGGCATACCCGCTCCAGCTCCTCGTCCGATGCATCGGGGTCACCCCAGCGCAGATTCTCTTTGATAGAGCCGGAGAAGAGGGTATTCTTTTGCAGCACCATGGCCACATTGTCCCGCAATGCCTCCAGCTGATAGTTCCGCACATCCACGCCGCCCACTTTCAGCGTACCGGTGGTGACATCATACAGTCGGGGGATCAGCTGCACCAAGGTGGACTTGGACGAGCCGGTGGCACCCAGAATTCCAACTGTAGCACCGGCGGGGATATGCAGATTCACATTCTGCAATGCATCCAATTTGGCATTGGCGCTGTAGCGGAAAGAAACATTCTCGAAATCGATGGAGCCGTCCTTCACCTGCATCACGGGGTTCTCCGGGGAGACCAGATTCGGCTCCTCATCCAGCAGCTCCACACAGCGGCGCATGGGCGCCTGGGACATGATCACCATAACGAACACGCCAGAGAGCATCATCAAGCTGGACAGGATCTGCGTGGTATAAGTGAACATGGAGCTGAGTTCGCCGGTGGTCAGACCGTTGCCGGGCAGATTGCCGGAGGCGATGACCATCTTGGCACCCAGCCAGGAGATGGTCAGCATACACGCATAAACGCACAGCTGCATCACCGGGTTGTTCAGTGCAAGGATATGCTCCGCCTTGCAGAAGAGCTGATAGATGGTGCCGGAAATGCCGGTGAATTTCTCCGTCTCCTTATCCTCCCGGACGAAGCTCTTCACCACCCGGATGCCGTGGATATTCTCCTGAACCACATTGTTCAGGCTGTCATAGGTCTTGAAAACCCGGTCAAAAATCTTGAAAACCACAGGAATCAGCCCAATCAGCACCAGTGCCAGCAGCGGCAGCGCCACGCAGTACACCAGGCTCAGCTTCACGCTGATGCGCATGGCGGAGCACATGGCCAAAACCAGCATCACGGGGCAGCGGATGGCCATACGGATCATCATCTGGAAAGCCATCTGGATATTGGCCACATCCGAGGTCAACCGGGTTACGATGGACGAGGACGAGAATTTGTCAATATTGGAGAAGCTGAATTCCTGCACATGATAGTACATATCGTGGCGCAGATTCTTGGCAAATCCAGTGCTTGCCTTGCTGGCCAGCACGGCGGAAGCGGAGCCGAAGCACAGCGATGCCATGGCGCACACCATCAGCAGCACCGACTGCTGCACCACCACGGCCATATCCTGCCGGACGATGCCATAGTCATAGAGCTTCGCCATCACCAGGGGGATGAGCACCTCCATCGCCACCTCGCCGATCATGCAGATCGGCCCCAGGATGGCGGGCCATTTGTATTCCCGGACGCACCGGGCAAGTTTTTTGATCATTCCTTGGGTTCCTCCTTGTCGAAATGAAAATGCGGGTCAATGCCCAAATTGTTTGCGGCACGGGTGAGCAGATCGGCGAATTGCTCCCGCTCCTGGGGGGTAAACCCCGCCACCACACGCCGCTCATTTTCCAGAATCACATGGTAGATGCGCTCGTTGCATTCCAGCCCCTTGGGGCGCATATAGACCCGTTTGCATCGCCTGTCCGTCTCATCCGGGCGGAATTCAATGAAATCTTTCCGCTCCAGGCGAGCCAGCAAACCGGAGACCGTCGGGTGACTCAGATGGAACTCCTCCTCGATATCCCGGGGGCAGGGGGCTTGCTCCCGCCGTGCCAGGAAGCCCAGGATCCGTCCCTGGGCGGAGGTCAGCTCCATTTCCGCCAGTGCGCCGTTCACCGTCCGGGAGATGCCGCAATGCAGCACCCGAACCATGTGTCCGTAATGATTCAACCGATCACTTCCTTATCTTTTTGTGTTTGCAAAAAGTGTAGCATGCGACTTAACTTTTTTCAAGGGCTTCAAAATTATTTTACATTTCGCTCATTCAGAATGCACAAAAGTCAATGGCCAATTATTAAGATTTTGTATATTCCCTTGATTCCCATTTCCTTATCCGTTATAATGAGAAACGAATGGAGGAATCAATTATGCAAAACATGATCGCTTTGTTATTATCGTTATCGCTGCTCTTTGCCAGCAGCACATATGCTCCCCGGGAAGAAACGGAACCGGGCAAGGCCAATGGCCTTGTGCAGCTGCTCCAGACCATCCTCAGCAATGCAGAATCCAGGGCGCAGGAGGAGCTCCCCGCCGCTTACACCAGCTCCAAGACCACCCTGCGTACAAGTCCCAGCACCTCCGCCACGGCGGTCGTTACCCTGCCCTCCGGCACCCGGGTGACCGTGCTCCAGCAGGAGACGGTACTGGGAAAGGAATGGCTGTATGTGGAGTACGATGGGCAGAAAGGGTGGATGCGTTCCACGGGTCTGGCCGCAAGCAAAGAGGAATCTTCCCTCCCCGCCAATACCGCCACGGTGATCGACTCCGCCAATCTCTACAGCAGCTACAGCCAGTATACCAAAGTGCTCGCCCAGCTCAGTGAGGGGGCGGAGGTAAGCATCCTCTGCACCGCCACCTACAATGGCACCGACTGGGTCTACGCTACCAGTGTCAACAGCGGCGTTTCCGGCTGGCTGCTGCGCTCCGAGCTGAATATGCCCAACGTGGTCGTCAATGCTGTGCTCAACCGCAGCGACCTGCTCCAGAGCTATCTGCCCGCCTATGCCCAGATCGGCTACGTCACCACCAGCCAGCTGAATATCCGCACCGCTCCGGGCACCAATTTTGACCGCATCGGCTGCTACTATAGCGGCGAACGGGTGGGCATCCTGGAAACCAATAACGGTTGGGGGCGCACCATCGACGGATGGATCTACCTGGGTTACGTCTATTTCGAAGGTCAGGTGGGCACCAACTGCATGATTGGCAACGTATCCACGGAGAAGCTGAACATCCGCTCCGGCCCGGGCACCGAATATCCAATTATCGGCAGTCTCTCTCTGGGGCAGCGGGTGATGGTGCTGGAACAGATTTCCGCCGGTGGCCAGTGGGGCTACACCCGCCAGGGCTGGATCTGCACCAGCTATGTGCAGCCCGATTACATCCCCGAAACAAAAACGCCCATCGTGGGATTCGGTGTTGTCAATGTCAATTCCCTGGAAGTATTCGATGCCGCCGGTAGTGCCAATCGGGTGGAAGTCCTGCCCAGGAGCACCGTCGTTGCCGTGCTGAATACCGTCCAGCTGGGCGAAACGCTCTGGGGTCACATCCCCACTGGCTGGATCATTATGAGCGCAGTGGATATGCAGGCAATCTATCAGCAGACCACCATTCCTCCTGCCCCGGTGATGCCCGACCCCGACGAACCCACGGAACCGCCCACGGAGGAACCTACCGAAGCTCCTACCGAAGCCCCCACAGAAGCACCTACGGAAGCACCCACCGAAGCTCCTACAGGGGCACCTACAGAAGCTCCTACCGAGGCACCTACGGAATCCCCCACGGAAGAGCCTACGGAAGCTCCCTCTGAGGAATCCACCGAAGCCCCCACCGACAACACCCCAGAAGAACCCAGTAAAACTCCCTCGGAAGAGCCATCGGAAGCATCCGGGGAGACAGAAACAGCAGAATAAGTCATCCATCACAAATCAACAGCGGTAGAAGCCGGGGCATAAGTCCCAACTTCTACCGCTGTATTATATGTTATTTCCCTTATCTGCTTCCCGCTGGGAGGTTGTAACCATATTCCTCCACAAATGCAAGCACACTGGTGCAGTCCGGGTACAGATAAAACGTGAACCAATTGTTTCCGCTTCCATTCCGGAAACACAGTTCGAAATATCCATTATAGGTGTTGCCACCGTGGAAAATATAGGCATCGGCAGCGCTACCGTTTTCGCAGTCCGCCAGGATGGCATCCAGCAGAGCGGAATAGTCGGAATCCGGAACGCGCCTTGCATTGTAGAGCGTAGCCCCGTCACCGCTATCGTCCGGCTCCCACCATTCGTAGGTGATATATTGCAGGGATTCCATTAACCGCTCTTTGGTAACCGGTTCTTCTCCCGCAAGCACCCAATCGAACACGACTTCCGGCTCAGAGAAGCGCTGGCGCAGGGGATCGATGCAGGAAGAGGATGCATAGATGGGGTACGACCGGCCGATTTGGGAGCCGTCACGCATATTGAAAATGAGGAAAATGGCGGATTGCGCTTCCCTCTCCCCGTTCTCCATCAGTTTTTGGAGGTGTACTTCTTCATTTCCGAAAATCCGCTCCAGCAGGGTGCGACTACAATCCGATAGAGCATGGTCATCCAGCGCTTCCCGCTGAACGCTCAGGGCGAGGGAAATATCCTCCGGGTCGCTGGAGGTGATGGTGGAACCATTGTAGCGCATATCGATGGTAACCGACTCCACCTGCTCCGCCTCCGGAATCTTGTCCGCAAATCCGAACCAGTTCAGCCCCGTCGCCGTCAGAAGTAGCAGGCAAAGCCCCAGCATCCATGCCAGCGGCGGCAACGTTTTGGCCGTGAATACATTGACCCGGCGGCGGATCAGCATCAGTGCGGCATAATAGCCCAGCACAATTCCCACGAACAGCAGCACCAGACCCGCATTCCAGTCGGTATCCACGAACAGGATATTCAGCAATATCCCCGTAAACACGGCGCACAGGATCACCAGTACCGGCTCCGCCACCCGGAACGCCAGCAGCTCCCCGGTGCACTCCGCTCTGCGCCGCCGGAGAAACCGGTTCGCCAGATAAATCGCCACGCAACCGGCAACGGCGAACAGCAGCATGATCAGCAGATAATTGCCATAGGTGAGGCTCGTGATCAATTCATCCTCATGGGTAGAGAAGATGACTGTGGGGCCGTCGGGGCTCTGGGTTACCGTTTTATTGGATTGATAGGTCAATTTGAAGATATCGTAATACAGCATCCGGGACACCGGGGAACTGAGCGCATTGGAATTGGGCAGATACATTCCGAAAATCAGCGGGCAGAGGATCTTGATCCTCGTCCAATCGAAGAAGAATCCACCGAAATTCACGATCAAATACAGCAGCGCCATGCCGATCCGGTTCCCAGCGCATACGGCGCACAGTGTCGCCACCCCGAAATAGAACAGGAATTGCAGGAAATTCGCCGCCATATAATGCAGGATCACCATCCGGAACCGGATGAGGGAAAACAGCATCATCCCACCGGAAACAATAATGCCGGGAATCACGCTGAGGATGCCCCAAATCACCTGGGTGCCCAGCCACCCGCCCCGGGTGATGGGCAGGGCGCTCAGCCCATAGCAAAGCCGGGTCTGGTACAGGTCACCAAACAGCAACTGCGCCAGCACCAGTGCATAAACCAGATTGAACAGCGGCAGGATTTCGCAGAAGCCCCGCACCCCCTGCACCGTGTCGAGGGTCGTTTTCCCCCCGAAATTCACAAAAGCAATGGCCAGCAGCGCCAGCACAATGGTATGTAAAATGCACATGGGGTAGAACCGGCGAAACGTCATATGGCTGATTGCCGGATCAAAGCACGATTTCCTTGACTTCATCATTCACGCCTCCCAATTCATAGATAAAGATCTCTTCCAGCGACAATGGCAGTACATCGAAATAGGGACTGTTCAGCCCCGTGCATTTCTCCCGCACCTGATCGCAGTTACCCCGGAGGATATAGGTATTCAGCCGCCCGGACTGGCTCTCGTGGAGCACCGGGAACCCATCCGGGGCGCTACCGACGATTTGCAGTTTCACGGTGTTGCCCTGCATATCCGCCAGGCTCCGCTCCAGGAGCATCTTTCCATGGTTCATGATGCCCACATGGTCGCATACATCTTCCAGTTCCCGCAAATTGTGGCTGGAAATCAGCACAGTGGTTCCGTGCTCGGCAACGTCGGACAGGATCAGGCTCATCACCTGCCGCCGCATCACCGGGTCGAGCCCATCCACCGGCTCATCCAGAATCAGCACATCCCCCCGGGTGCACAGGGTCAACTGGAACGCAGCCTGCTTCTGCATTCCCTTGGAGAAGCGGCGGATGGCGCCGCCGGGCAGCGCAAAAAGGGAATTCAATTTCCGGTAGAGTTCTTCGTCAAAATTTTCATACAGTTCCCGGTAGAATCGGTGCATATCCTCCAGGCTGGCTGTAGGGAAATAGAATACATCGTCCGGGATATAACCGATGCGCATTTTAACATTGGGGTCGTCCACGACCCCCTGGCCGCATACCCTCACGCTGCCGCTATCCGGCCGGTAGATGCCGGTGAGATGGCGGATGGCGGTGGATTTCCCAGCACCGTTGGGCCCCACGAGACCGTATACCGTTCCCCTTGGCACCCGCAGACTCAGGCCGTCCAGGGCTCTGAAATTGCCAAAGGTTTTTACAACATTGTTCATTTCAAGCATGGTTTTCCTCCTGTTCCAGCCGCTTTTCCAGCTCCTGACGGGTATAACCCAGTTTCAGCAGCTTCCCGGCGGCATCATCGAATTGGCGCAGGAGCCGAAGCTCCTCCCGGGCATCCCCCGCAGGAACGCCGGAAACAAAGCACCCCTTGCCGGGTACCGTCAAAATCCACCCCTCCATCTCCAGCTGGCGGTAGGAGCGCTGAATAGTATTGGGATTGATGGACAGCGTGGCGGCCAGCTCCCGCACGCTGGGGAGCTTCTCCCCCTGGCGCAGAACACCGGATGCAATCTGCTGGCGCAGCGCATCCATGATCTGCACATAAATCGGCCGGGAATCCCGGTAGTCCAGATGTAGCACGGATGACGAAACCTCCTTTCGTGGTTCAACTGTACTAGTACGGTTAGTATAGCAGTTCATACAGTTCCTGTCAATCCACCTAAAGAAATCTTAAGAATTGCCCTTTGGAAAGAAATATAGAAAATTTGGTTGCAACAAGAGGGAAAGAATGGTATACTGATAAGAGTTTGCACTCAATATAAAAAGAAGAATTCAAGGAGGGAGCATATGATTTTCGGGAAACATATCAACCGTTTCTACCTGAAATACGCCCCCAGATTGCTGATCGGTCTGCTTGCCCTGTGGGCAGTGGACTATTTGCAGCTGGTGATCCCGGAACTTTACCAGATGGTGATCAACGGGATGAATCAGGGCTTCGTGATGGTGGACGGCGTACCGCATACCTTCGACATGGCATTCCTGCTGGACAGGATCTGTATGCCCATGGTCGTAGTGGTCATCGCCATTGTGTTTGGCCGATTCCTGTGGCGGGTATCCATTTTCGGTGCAGCTATCCGGGTGGAAACCAATCTGCGTGACGAGATGTTCGACCATGCGAAGAATCTCAGCCGGGAATACTACCAGGTGAACAAAGTGGGCAATCTGATGAGCCTGTTCACCAACGACCTGGATACCGTGCAGGAGTGCTATGGCTGGGGATTTATGCAGTTCTTTGATGCGCTGCTGCTGGGCGTGATGTCCATGAGCAAGATGTGGCGGATGAACCATCTGCTGACGGTGCTGTCCCTGATCCCCATGGCGTTCCTCTTCGCCAGCGCTACCATCGTTGGCAAAGTAATGACCAAAAAATGGGACTACCGCCAGGAATGCTTCTCTGACCTGTCCGATTTCTCTCAGGAGAGTTTTTCCGGCATCGCCGTGATCAAGGCATTTGTGAAAGAGGCCAAAGAGCTGCTGGCATTCAAGAAACTGAATGACGAGAACGAGGTAGCCAATATCGACTTCACCAAAACCTCCGTCCTCATGCGCATTATGGTCGGCTCCTTTGTGGAGAGCGTGATGTGCATCATCCTGGGTTACGGCGGGTATCTGGTGCATTGTGGCACCTTCAACGCCGGTCAGCTGATGGAATTCATCGGCTATTTCAACGCCATTATCTGGCCGATCATGGCGGTATCGGAACTGATCGACATGACCTCCCGTGGCAAAGCATCCCTAAAGCGCATCAGCGAACTGCTGGATGCGGAAGTGACGGTGAAAGACCGGGCAGATGTGGCGGAGCTGAAAGATGTCAAGGGTGATATCGAATTCAAGGGGCTGACTTTCCGCTATCCGGATGGGGAACTGGATGAATTGAAAGATGTCAGCTTCCATATTCACGCCGGTGAGAACATCGGCCTGGTGGGCAAAACCGGTGCGGGCAAGACCACCCTGGTGGATCTGATCCTGCGCACGTATAATGTGCCCGACGGCACCATCTTCATCGATGGGCAGGATGTCAATTCCGTATCCATCCGCTCCGTGCGGGAGAATTGTGCCTACGTGCCCCAGGATAATTTCCTCTTCTCCGATACCATTGCCCGGAACATCGCTTTCGGCGACCGGGAAGTGAATCTCCATGGGGTGAAGAGCGCCGCCATTCAGGCGGACGTGGATGCCAATATTTCCCAGTTCCAGCTGGGGTATGATACGGTGCTGGGTGAACGGGGTGTCACCGTTTCCGGCGGCCAGAAGCAGCGCATTTCCATCGCCCGGGCACTGATGAAAGATTCCCCCATTCTGATCATGGATGACTCCGTATCCGCCGTGGATACCAAAACGGAGCGAGCCATTCTCGGGAATCTGCGCCAGAGCCGCCAGAGCAAGACCACCATCCTGATCGCCCACCGCATCTCCACCATTGAGCAGATGGATCGGGTGCTCTTCATTGACGACGGAAAGATTTCCGGCTTCGATACCCACGAAAAATTGTACCAGGAGAATGCAGCCTACCGGAAAATGGTGGATTTGCAGCGGCTGGAAGAGGAGGGGGGCAAAGTCAATGCGTGAATATTTGCCACTGTTGATCGCCTGCGGCGTGATCGGCCTGTTTACCCTGGCCTTTGTGGCGGCCTACATCGCCCTGAAACGCAGCATCAAGAAGCCCGCCCATGAGCGGCAGATGTCCGACAGCTATTTGATTCGCCGTTTGCTCAGCTATGCGAAACCCTATGTGAAGCAGTTCATAATGGTCTTCCTGATCATGCTGGTATCCATCACCTATGATGTGGTATCCCCCCTGCTCATCAGCAAGATTCAGGGGCTCATCAAGACACAGAATTTTGAACTGTCCAAACTTTATTCCATGGTGGCCGTGTATGGCGGCATCCTGGCCGTGTCCATGGTCTGCACCTATTTCCAGGCGATGATCTTGCAGTCCGTTGGCCAGAAGATTCTCACCCAGATTCGTCTGGATACGTTCACCCGCATCGAGAGCCTGTCCCACGAGCAGCTGAACCAGATCCCCGTGGGCAAATTTGTCACCCGTGTCACCAACGACCCCAACTCCATCAGCTATCTGTTCACCAATATTCTGGTGACACTGCTGAAGAATGTAATGGTGATCATCGGTGTCATGGGTGCCATGCTGGTGCTGAACTATGCACTGACATTGATGGTGCTGTGCTTTGTGCCGTTCCTGGTGCTGTTCACGGTGATTTTCCAGAAATTCAGCCGGGAAGTGCACCGCCGGGTGAACAATACCCGCACGGACGTGAATACCTACCTGTCCGAGAATCTGTCCGGCATGAAGATCACCCAGGTCTTCAACCGGGAGGATGTGAAGATGGAGGAATTCCTGGGCAAGAGCCACAAGCTGGAGAAAGCGAAGTTCAGCCGGATGCTGGTATTCGGCATCTTCCGCCCCATGGTTTATATGCTCTTCGTTACGTCCAATCTGTTCCTGTTCTATATCGGCTGCAAGGGCTACATTCAGGATACCACTTTCCTGGGACAGACCATTACCAGCGAGATCGTTGTGGCATTCTATATGTATATTTCCAAATTCTTCAACCCCATCCAGACCCTGGCAGAGCAATTCGATATGCTCCAGCAGTCTTTCGCTTCTGCGGAGAAGATTTTCACCATTCTGGATATGGAGCCGGAGATCGTGGATGCGCCGGATGCCATTGAGATGAAAGAAATCCGTGGTGAGATCGAATTCCGGGATGTCTGGTTCGGCTACAAGGAGAATGAATGGGTGCTCAAGGGAGTATCCTTCCACGTGATGCCCAAGCAGACGGTCGCTTTCGTCGGCTCCACCGGTGCGGGCAAGACCACCATTTTGTCCCTGATCTGCCGGAACTACGACATTCAGAAAGGACAAATTCTAATCGACGGCGTGGACATCCGGAAGATCAAGATTTCCTCCCTGCGCTCCCATTTCGGCCAAATGCTCCAGGATGTGTTCCTCTTCTCCGGGGACATCCGCAGCAATATCGTCCTGCGCCAGGACAATGTGACCGATGAGGAAGTGCTGGAGGCCTGCCGCTATGTCAATGCGGAGGGATTTATCCAGCGCCTGGACGGCGGACTGGACGAAGTGGTGCGGGAGCGCGGCAACAATTTCTCCGCCGGTCAGCGCCAGCTGCTGTCCTTCGCCCGGACGATCCTCCACAAACCATCGGTAATGATCCTGGACGAAGCCACCGCCAACATCGATACCGAAACGGAGATCCTGATTCAGGACTCCCTGGAGAAGATGAAAAATATCGGCACCATGCTCATTGTTGCCCATCGCCTCAGCACCATCCAGCATGCGGATAATATCATCCTCCTCTCCCACGGCCAGATTTTGGAGCAGGGCACCCACCAAGAGCTCCTGCACCTCCACGGGAAATATTATCAGCTCTATACTCTGCAATTCCAGAAGCAGCAACTTTTGCAGCAGTAAATCCGAAATTTTATACAGGAAATGCCCGCAGTCGCTACCCAAAGCGCCTGCGGGCATATTTTTCCAATTTGCATAGGTACACTATCAATAGGCGCATTGTCGCCGCAGTATGTAATTATGCACAAATATTGCTTATTTTTCAAAAACTACATTGACAGGTTCCGCCAATAATGCTATTATTTTATCAGGAAGAAGAATAACTTTTCTTCCTGTGTACGTATCAGCCAAAACGAAGTCAATAAAGGAGGAAACGAAAATGAAACTGTTTAAGAGAATGTTCACCCTCACCTTGGCTATCCTTATGCTGATGTCCGTTGCCGCCCTGCCCGCTATGGCAGTTGGGACGGAATGCGACCATTGTCACGAGTGCGCCGAGGTAAACGAAGTCCAACCGAGGTATGCCATTGGCCCGTGCTACTATTGTGGTGGTACCACTGTTTTCTACGCTACCGATCGTGATTCAGACGGGAATCTGCGGACGATAGCAAAGTGTACCGTATGTGGAGCGTTGTGCTATTTTTAATCTCTATGGAGTAACAGCTACAGCTTTAGCGAGATTCTGGTAGAAAGTATTACAATCAATTTAGTGTATTGACCATGTGATTCCATTTGTAACGGAGGTGTACAGCAATGTAACGCCTCCGTTACTTGCTATACTATGATGAATTCTATGAAAATGAAATATTGGAAACTATTACTGCCTATTGTTTTTTTGATTACACTCAGCGGCTGCAACTCACGCAGCAACACCGATGCCTACACTCTCTGGGTTGTTACCGAAGAATCCACCTCCGATGGAATGAACTATCAGGCGAAAGAAATTGCCCAGCGGATGGAGGAAGAATATGAGGGACTTACCATTAAAATCGACATTCTTCCGACGGAGGAAGAAGAACGGGAAATTGTACTGAAACAACTTCGCACCAAGATCATGGCCGGAAATGGGCCGGATGTATACTTGCTGCCTACGGGGAATGCATTGACCTTAGATTATCCTGAGAATAGCCATCGCAAAACAAGAACCATTCAAATCGAGCCGTTATTCCTGGACGTTACGCAAGCAACGCAAAACGGGCTATTCGCAGATTTGCAAACTTACTACGCCTTGGATGAGTCGTTGGGCATCGATGCATTAAATGCGACAATTATGAATGCCGGAGTTCTTTCTGGGCGTAGGTACATTCTCCCCCTGCGCTACGATATCCCGGCCATATTCACCGCTCCAAACCAATGGGAAAACTACGGCATTACAGAAGAAATAATGACCACCAATGCAGCTGCACTGACGGATCGCATCCTGAACCAGGCGAACGACCGCAACATTGCCGCCTCTTTTCAGCTTCCGACTGACTTATCCCTCCTGTCAAATCCATTCGATTATTCCACGGAGACGATTCTGATCACTCCGCAGGAAATTGCAAACTATATGCGTGTATATCAAGAATGGAATTCTCAGTTTGATGC
The DNA here is from genome assembly GCA_964617595.1 of uncultured Oscillospiraceae bacterium. Lineage (GTDB taxonomy): Bacteria > Bacillota > Clostridia > Oscillospirales > Oscillospiraceae > Faecousia. The sequence goes on from CAZTYB010000004.1 coordinate 24,836, forward strand.
CTCACTAGCAGCACTTCTTGATGAGGCACGAGAGCGATATCTTTCCTATGTTACGAGAATCGAACTTCTCGAGCTTCATAAGGCAGAGATATCCGAATATTACACAGGGCGGTCTATCTTCAGCAACCTTGGAGAATATTTCCGGCAGGATGTCCACTGGAGTACTTTCGGGCTCCCCGTATATACTGGTGGGATGGAAGATGCTTTGAGAACTGTTGTCGTGGAGCGATTGTCTTCCTTTATAGAAGACGGACAACTAAACTTGACGATGTATCCCTTACGGACTCAAAACGGAACCGTAGCAGCAAATGTTACTTATTGGGGTGCGGTTGGAAGCAGTTGCAGCAAGGTGGATATCGCTTATGCATATCTCAGGGAATTCCTCGCCGAAGATTATCAGTGGGATATCTACCGTCCTCAGACTACAAAAAGACCTTTCGTAAACAACTACGAATCACAGTGTGATGGTTTTGTCGAAAACAGCTGGCCGGTAAGGACGGCTGGCTCCGTCCCCTATATGCTGAGTACGCTTCAATATCAGGAACGTGGCCTCACAGCATCCAATCGTAAAGTTTCCGATTATCTCGGACGTCAATTACAGATCATCGAGCTGATCGATGCCGATTTTCCTCCATTACAATGGGAAATCGACGAAGTTCGCTTCCCCATTACCCTGACCGGGGAGGACTCCATGGAATATGCCCTCTCCCTGCTGAATGAACCGGACGGAACCCCCACGGATGTGGATATTGATGCATTGGCGGAAAAGGTTTGGCAAAATCTCTGGTGGCATTTAGCGGAGGGATAAATCAGCAATTATGCACAAATATCGAAGAAAATTCAAAATCGCCATTGACAGATTCCGCCAATAGTGCTATGATTTCATTAGGAAGAAGAATAACTTTTCTTCCTGTGTACGTATAAGGTAAAACGAAGTCAATAAAGGAGGAAACGAAAATGAAACTGTTTAAGAGAATGTTCACCCTCACCTTGGCTATCCTTATGCTGATGTCCGTTGCCGCCCTGCCCGCTATGGCAGTTGGGACGGAATGCGACCATTGTCACGAGTGCGCCGAGGTAAACGAAGTCCAACCGAGGTATGCCATTGGCCCGTGCTACTATTGTGGTGGTACCACTGTTTTCTACGCTACCGATCGTGATTCAGACGGGAATCTGCGGACGATAGCAAAGTGTACCGTATGTGGAGCGTTGTGCTATTTTTAATCTCTATGGAGTAACAGCTACAGCTTTAGCGAGATTCTGGTAGAAAGTATTACAATCAATTTAGTGTATTGACCATGTGATTCCATTTGTAACGGAGGTGTACAGCAATGTAACGCCTCCGTTACTTGCTATACTATGATGAATTCTATGAAAATGAAATATTGGAAACTATTACTGCCTATTGTTTTTTTGATTACACTCAGCGGCTGCAACTCACGCAGCAACACCGATGCCTACACTCTCTGGGTCATTACTGAAGAATCCACTTCTGACGGAATGAATTATCAGGCGAAACTGATCGCCGAGCGTATAGAAGAAGAATACGAAGGACTTACCGTTCAGATAGACGTTTTGCCAAACAATGAAGAGGAGCGGGAAATTGCACTAAAGCAGCTACGCACCAAGATCATGGCCGGAAATGGCCCAGATGTGTACTTGCTGCCTACGGGAACAAGGCTCCTGCTGGATCATTCGACCAGATACAGTGTCAGGAGAATATCCTCTGTTCAGGTAGAGCCCCTTTTCCTGGATGCTGTCCAGGCGATGCAGAATGGCCTTTTTGCGGATTTGCAAACTTATTATGCGGCGGACGATTTGCTGGGAATCGATGCATTGAACGAAACCATCATGGATGCCGGGGTCGTTTCCGGGCACAGGTACATCCTCCCCCTCCGGTATGATGTCCCCATCATCATGACCGATGGGGACAAATGGGAACAATATGGCATTACGGACAAACTGATGAATTCCGAAATCACTACGGTGGTCAGCCATTTCCTCGACATTGACAGTGACCTTTCCGCCGTCTTTGAACTTCCAACGGATTTATCTCTGCTACCGAAACATTTTGATTACAGAACGGATGAAATTCAAATTACAGTCCAGAATATTTCCTCTTATATGCGCATTTATCAGGCGTGGAAAGCAACCTCCGATATTTCTGAAACAGATTTGCTCGAACGTGCAATCAGTGCGTATTTGGCTCGTCTTTCCCCTGAATCCTATCAGGAGTATATGACCCCTTTCGCAAGGGAGAGCTTCCAGTCCCACGCAGACCTCACTGCGCTCCGCTTCTATTTTGGAAGTAACATCCATTGGAGCACGATGGGGCTCCCTGCCTACTCCGGCCATTATGTTGATATGTTGGAGAATCAGGGCGTAGAGCGCCTGGCGCTGCTCGTCGAAAAGAGGGAACATGAATTGCCGCTCTATCCCATGCGGGCAACGGATGGGTCAATTATTGCAAGCATCACCTACTGGAGCGCAGTTGGGAGCAGCTGCGAAAATCCGGAGATCGCATACGCTTTTTTGCGGCAATTCCTGGAGGAGGAGTTCCAGTGGGGAGAGTACCGCCCAAGAGTGAAAAAGAGCATGACCAAATACCTGAAAGAGGTGCAAGCTCCCGGCCAGGTGGAGAACAGTTGGCCGGTAAGGACGGTTGGTTCAGCCTCCGCCCTTTGGGACATTATCCAGTATCAAAACCACAGTATCACGTCCTCTTTTTATGAGATGGCAACCTACCTATCCCGGCAAGTTCAGATCATGGAATTTACGGATGAGGATTTACCGGCGCTGAGCTGGGAGATCGACGAAGTGCGCTTCCCCATTACCCTGACCGGGGAGGGCTCCATGGAGTATGCCCTCTCCCTGCTGAATGAACCGGACGGAACCCCCACGGATGTGGATATTGATGCATTGGCGGAAAAAGTTTGGCAAAATCTCTGGTGGCATCTAGCGGAGGGGTGAGAGAATTATTATGAAATACCGGAAATTCGTAATTCTTCTATTTCTTTCCTTAATCATCCTGTGCGGTTGCAGTTCGCAGAAAAAGCCCACGGGCACCTATACCCTCTGGGTCGTTACTGAGGAATCCTGCTCTGACGGAATGAATTACCAGGCCAAAGAAATTGCCCAGCGGATGGAAGAAGAATACGAGGGGTTAACAGTCAAACTTGATATTCTCCCCACCAGTGAATCGGAACGGGAGATTATACTGAAACAACTTCGCACCAAGATCATGGCCGGGAATGGCCCAGATGTATACTTGCTGCCTACAGGCTCAAGCCTCACACTCGACTATCCCAGCGGCTATAGCCAAAGATCATTACGGGAAATCAGCATTGAACCGTTATTCCTCGATATTTCGCAAGCAATGCGCAATGGAAATTTTTATGATTTTGACAGATTCTATTCACAAGATTCTGAGCTGAATCCTGAGCTCTTTCGTGAAGAAATTATGTCAGCAGGGATGCTCAAAGGGAAACGATATATCCTGCCGCTGCGTTTCAATATTCCAATTCTCTTTGTTAATTCCAGCTGCTGTGCATCGGAGGAAGTCCTTTTAGAGCAGATGCCGTCCGATATTGGGAATGTCATATATAAAATGTTGTCATCAGAGAATGCGGCCAGCCTATCCGCCGGAATCCAGCTCCCAACAGATGAAAGTCTGTTGCCAGAACTCTTTGATTATGAAAACGAGGCGATGTTGATCACTCCGCAACAAATCGCAAGCTATTTTCGACTTTATCAAGCCTGGAAAGAAACTGCGGTGACAGCCGAAATGGCATTGGTTGAAAAGAGCTTAGACTTGGCTTTAAGTTCAATTTCTTCCTATGAGCAGGAAATCTGGCGCTCTCAATTGGAGTTTTCCATTTCATCGATCCGTGATTTTAATAATATTGGCAATTACTTGTGTTTTGATGTTCATTGGCTGAAAAGCGATTTGCCCGTATTCACCTCTTTTTTATCAAATACCATGGAAACAATGGCTGTTGCGAAATTGGAAGAACTGTGTGGTAGTTCATCCCTTGATTTGCAGATGATTCCTTTTTCTGATGATGGTAGGGTCATTGCAACCGTAACATATTATGGAGCAATTGGCAGCAATTGCTGCGTACCGGAACTGGCGTATTCATTTCTTAAAAAGTTCCTCAGTGAGGAATTTCAATGGGACATATACCGGCCTAGAATACAAAAAAGTGCAAATCATTCCGTGCGTGAAGTGCAATGTGACGGAATGGTGGAAAACAGCTGGCCGGTACTTACAGCTGGCGCAACAGAATTCCTATGGCAAACGCTTCAGTACCAAGAAAAATATGTTGTCTCAAGCTACCGTAGTAATTCGAATTACCTTTCTCGGCAAGTTCAGATCATGGAATTTACGGATGAGGATTTACCGGTGCTGAACTGGGAAATTGATGAAGTTCGTTTCCCCATTACCCTGACCGGAGAGGACTCCATGGAATATGCCCTCTCCCTGCTGAATGAACCGGACGGAACCCCCACGGATGTGGATATCGATGCATTGGCGGAAAAAGTCTGGCAAAATCTCTGGTGGCATTTAGCGGAGGGATAAATCAGCAATTATGCACAAATATCGAAGAAAATTCAAAATCGCCATTGACAGATTCCGCCAATAGTGCTATGATTTCATTAGGAAGAAGAATAACTTTTCTTCCTGTGTACGTATAAGGTAAAACGAAGTCAATAAAGGAGGAAACGAAAATGAAACTGTTCAAGAGAATGTTCACCCTCACCTTGGCTATCCTTATGCTGATGTCCGTCGCCGCCCTGCCCGCTATGGCCGTTGGGACGGAATGCGACCATTGTCACGAGTGCGCCGAGGTAAACGAAGTCCAGCCGAGGTATTATATCGGGCTTTGCCAATACTGCGGAGGAACAACTACACTCTATGCTCAAGGAAACGGTTATTCTGCCGGGAAATGTACTATTTGTGGGAAAATCACTTATTTCTACAATTAATACATACGGTTTGTAAGCTTCCACGTCGTCTGGTGGCTTTCTAATATAGCTAAGGAGCACACATTGAGCCAGCTGTATTCAACGCTTTCAACACAAGGCAGTGGAGATGATATCCGTCTCCACTGCCCGTTTCCCATTCGGAGGTGAGAGATTCCCGTGAATTTTCCCTTTCGCAGATTCACAAATTGCGTAATTGCAGCGGTTTTCTTGTTGTCGCTTTCTGCCTGCGCATTTCTGCGCACCCCGGAGGGGAGCGACACCGTTCTTTGGGTTCTTACGGAGGAATCCACCTCCGATGGCATGAATTATCAGGCAGCGCTGATTGCGGAGCGCATGGAAGAAGCGCATGACGGGTTAACAGTCAAGATTGAGGTTCTTCCCGCTGATGAACAGGAGCGAGAGGCCACCCTCAAAAGAATCAGAGCAAAAATCATGGCCGGAAGTGGGCCGGATGTATACCTTCTTCCAACCGATGACACGCTCACGCTCGACTATGCCTCCCAGTATATTGCCCGTAAAACGAGAGAAATCAAGATCGAACCGCTGTTTCTGGACGTAATGCAAGCCATGTACAGCGGCGTTTTTTTAGATATAGAAGAATTTTATTCTTCCGATCAAGCCCTGGGCAAAGAGGCACTTTTTCAGCAAATCATGGATGCAGGTGTTTTGGGGCAAAGGCGATATGTCCTGCCCCTCCGGTATGATGTTCCGGTGGTCTTCACCGACCCGGATGCGTGGACTGATTTCGGCATTTCTCAGGAGCTGATGAACACCGATGTAATTGCCCTGGCCGGTACGATTCTGTTGCAAGAGGGGGGCGAAATCGTTTCTGCTGGGATTCAGTTGCCGGAAGATTTTACATTCATTCCGCAACTATTCAATTATGAAAAAGAGGAGATGGCAGTCTCCTCTCAACCAATTGCGGATTATATGCGGCTGTACCAAATTTGGAAAAACTCTGCTGATTCGTCAGAATCCAAGCTCATTGAAGATGCAAGGGAAAAGGCATCCAGCGTATATACGCTTCCCGGGCAAAAGGAAGCGTTTGAGCAATTTGTTTTGGACGCTTACGATTGCATGGATTCTTTTAACAATGTCGGTCATTATTTTTGCAGGGATATCCATTGGAGCACTGCTGGGCTCCCCCTCTTCACGGCGCATTTGGCCAACAGTTTGGAAAATATGGCCGTGGAGCAGCTGGCACGAATCGTTGAAAAGCCGGATCGCAGTCTTCCAATTTTTCCGTTGCGGGCAGTGGGGGGCGATTTGGTCGCCGCCGTCAGTTATTGGGGTGCAATCGGAAGCAATTGCCAGAATCCGCAGCTTGCCTACGATTTCCTGCGGGAATTCCTGTCGGAAGAATTCCAGTGGGGCGCATATCGCCCAACCACCACAAGGACTGTCCTCCATACCGTTCTCAGGGAAGTGCAAACAGACGGCCAGGTGGAGAACAGCTGGCCGGTGCGCACGCAGGATTCCGTATCCCATCTGTGGAGCATCCTCCAATATCAGGAAAAAAATAATTTCGAGATTTCAGAGCGGGATATCGCAACCTACCTATCCCGGCAAGTTCAGATCATGGAATTCACAGATGAGGATTTACCGGCGCTGAGCTGGGAAATTGATGAAGTTCGTTTCCCCATTACTCTGACCGGGGAGGACTCCATGGAATATGCCCTCTCCCTGCTGAACGAGGCGGACGGAACTCCCACGGATGTGGATATTGATGCATTGGCGGAAAAAGTTTGGCAAAATCTCTGGTGGCATTTAGCGGAGGGGTGAAGTTCAGTCCCTCTTAGCTCCCTCTCAGAGGGAGCTGCCGAACGAACGTGAGGCTGAGGGGGTGTCGTTCGTTGAATGGCAACAGCTCAAAATTACGGACAGCACTCCCCCTGTCGGCCTGTTCGGCCGACATCCCCCTCAGCGAGGGGGACAAGTAGCTACGCTTAAAATGATAACGTTAGCCGAGGGGTGAGAGAATTATTATGAAATACTGGAAATTCGTAATTCTTCTATTTCTTTCCTTAATCATCCTGTGCAGTTGCAGTTCGCAGAAAAAACCCACGGGCACCTATACCCTCTGGGTTGTTACCGAGGAATCCTGCTCCGATGGAATGAATTACCAGGCAAAAGAAATTGCCCAGCGGATGGAGGAGGAATACGAGGGGCTAACAGTCAAACTTGATATTCTTCCCACCAATGAAGCGGAGCGGGAAATTGTTCTAAAACAACTTCGCACCAAGATCATGGCCGGAAATGGCCCAGATGTATACCTGCTACCCACAGGGAACACGCTGACACTGGATTACATAAGCAAATACAACACAAGACACGCAAGGCAGGTTCAAATTGAGCCCCTTTTCCTGGATGTCGTCCAAGCAATGCAGAATGGGCTTTTCGCCGACCTGCAATTCGACTATCTTTCTGATCGGTCATTAGGTATCGAAGCGCTCAATGGGCAAATCATGGATGCCGGGATGCTCTCCGGGCGGCGGTATATTCTCCCGCTTCGCTATGATATTCCGGTTGTACTCACTGACCCCGACAGATGGGACGAATTCGGCATCACTGACTCCCTGATGAATTCCGATATTCTTACTTTAACGGGTCATATCCTGAATCAACCTGACAGCGAAGATATCTACGCCTCTTTCTTGCTGCCAATGGATCTTTCGTACCTTTCGAGAATTTTTGATTATCCAACGCAGGAAATCCTGATTACTCCGCGGGAAATTGGGAACTATATGCGAATTTTTCAGCATTGGAGCGAAAACTATCAATCTTCTCTGGAAAGGATTCTGGAAAACGCAGTTGAGAAAAGCCTTGCATATATTACCGATGTCAATATACGGGAATACATGACCCCCAGCACCCAGGAAATCTATACCAAGTACGAAAAACGATCTCTTTTCAGTGATACGAAGAGATATGTCCTTGAAGATATCCACTGGAGCACGGCGGGGTTGCCAGTATATTCGGCGCATTTGGAAGACGTTCTCAAGATGGTCGCCGTTGAACATTTAGCGGCTTTTGCCGGGCAAACGGATCGTAGATTGCTGGCTTACCCGCTCCGAACCCCCAGCGGCTCGGTCGTTGCCAATATTACCTATTGGGGTGCGGTGGGGAGCGGTTGCCAGAGAACGGATATCGCCTACGCATTTCTTAGGGAGTTCCTTACGGAGGAATACCAGTGGGATATTTACCGTCCCCGGTCAACAAAAAAGACATTTGCAATCGTTAAAGAGCCTCAATGTAGCGCACTTGTAGAAAATAGTTGGCCAGTTAGAACATCCGGTTCTGTCCCATATATGCTGGATACACTCCAATATCAGGCCAGAGGAAAAAACACCTATCGGGAAATAGCCAATTATCTAAACAGACAATTTCAGCAGCTGCAATTGGAAGACGAGGATTTACCGGCGCTGAACTGGGAAATTGACGAAGTTCGTTTCCCCATTACCCTGACCGGGGAAGACTCCATGGAGTACGTCCTTTCCCTGCTGAACGAGGCGGACGGAACCCCCACGGATGTGGATATTGATGCATTGGCGGAAAAAGTCTGGCAAAATCTCTGGTGGCATCTAGCCGAGGGATAAACCAGCAATTATGCACAAATATCGAAGAAAATTCAAAATCGCTATTGACAGATTCCGCTAATAGTGCTATGATTTTATTAGGAAGAAGAATAACTTTTCTTCCTGTGTACGTATCAGCCAAAACGAAGTCAATAAAGGAGGAAACGAAAATGAAACTGTTTAAGAGAATGTTCACCCTCACCTTGGCTATCCTTATGCTGATGTCCGTTGCCGCCCTGCCCGCTATGGCAGTTGGGGCGGAATGCGACCATTGTCACGAGTGCGCCGAGGTAAACGACGTCCAACCGAGGTATAATCTTGGCCTTTGCGATTATTGCGGTGGTGTGACGACATACTACGGCAGAACATCGAGCCATGTGATCGGCCAATGCATTTCTTGCGGAAAGCTAAGTTACTTTCCTATCCAGTAATTTCTCTGATTCAGAGGAATAGATCAGTTTAAGTACATCTAATGATTGGGCAGTGGAGATGTGAACCACCTCCACTGCCTGTTTCCCATTCGGAGGTGAGAGATTCCCGTGATTTTTCCCTTTCGCAGATTCACAAATTGTGTAATTGCAGCGGTTTTCTTGTTGTCGCTTTCTGCCTGCGCATTCCTGCGTACCCCGGAGGTGGGCGACACCGTTCTTTGGGTTCTTACGGAGGAATCCACCTCCGATGGCATGAATTATCAGGCAGCGCTGATTGCGGAGCGCATGGAAGAAGCGCATGACGGGTTAACAGTCAAGATTGAGGTTCTTCCCGCTGATGAACAGGAGCGAGAGGCCACCCTCAAAAGAATCAGAGCAAAAATCATGGCCGGAAGTGGGCCGGATGTATACCTTCTTCCAACCGATGACACGCTCACGCTCGACTATGCCTCCCAGTATATTGCCCGTAAAACGAGAGAAATCAAGATCGAACCGCTGTTTCTGGACGTAATGCAAGCCATGTACAGCGGCGTTTTTTTAGATATAGAAGAATTTTATTCTTCCGATCAAGCCCTGGGCAAAGAGGCACTTTTTCAGCAAATCATGGATGCAGGTGTTTTGGGACAAAGGCGGTATGTCCTGCCCCTCCGGTATGATGTTCCAGTGATTTTCACAGACCCGGATAAATGGGAAAGCTTCGGAATCACCCAGGAATTGATGGATTCCGATATGATTACCTTGATCGGTTCTATCTTATGCGGTGAGAACGGTGCAACAGCCTCCGGTGGGATCCAGCTCCCGGCGGATTTTACCTTTATACCTCAGCTGTTCAATTACGAGAAAGAGGAAATTCTTGTCTCACCCCAATCCATTGCGGATTACATGCGACTGTATCAGCAGTGGCGTATTTCTGTCGAAGCAGCAACGGATATGCTGATTGAGGAAGCCAAAAGCAAGGCGATTCTAGCGTACATAGAGGAGCTTCGCCCGCTCTTTCAGGATTATGTTGACCAAACTTATAACGAGATGTCCATTTATAATGATATTGGGCGTTATTTTTGCAGAGATGTACATTGGAGCACTGCCGGATTGCCCGTTTTTACTTCCCATTTGACGAAAAGCTTGGATAATATAGCGATAGAGCGCCTGGAACAAATTTCCAAAAGTCCCGATCGCCAGCTCCCCGCATATCCTCTGCGTACAGCAAATGGCTCAACCGTCGCCTCCGTTACCTATTGGGGAGCAATTGGAAGCAGTTGCGAAAATCCGGCGATTGCGTACACCTTTTTGCGGCAGTTTCTGGAGGAAGAGTTCCAGTGGGGAGAATACCGTCCAAGGGAAGACAAGAGTCGATCCAGATTCCTGAAAGAGGTGCAGGCTCCAGGCCAAGTGGAAAACAGTTGGCCAGTGCGCACGCAAGGTTCCGTATCTCACCTGTGGGATATTGTCCAATATCAAGTAAAGCTAAATGTTGATAGTGCTGAGCGGGATATTGCATCTTACCTCTCCCGGCAAGTTCAGATCATGGAATTCACGGATGAAGATTTACCGGCGCTGAGCTGGGAAATCGACGAAGTCCGCTTCCCCATTACCCTGACCGGAGAGGACTCCATGGAATATGCCCTCTCCCTGCTGAACGAGGCGGACGGAACCCCCACGGATGTGGATATTGATGCATTGGCAGAAAAGGTTTGGCAAAATCTCTGGTGGCATTTAGCGGAGGGGTGATTTTTAGTTCTCTTGTCCCCCTCGCTGAGGTGTGCGAAGCCATGCCCTTGGGCTGGGATGTCGGCCGAACAGGCCGACAGGGGGAGTGTCGTTGGTATTTTTGAGCGGTTACCATCCATTGTAGGACACTCCCTCAGCCTCACGTTCGTTCGGCAGCTCCCTCTGAGAGGGAGCCAAGGGGCGCTCTTAAAATGATGACGTTTGCAGAGGGGTGAAACACTGATTATGAAATATCGGAGATTCGCAATTCTTTTATTTCTTGCCTTAATCATCCTGTGTGGTTGCAGTTCGCAGAAAGAGCCCACGGGCACCTATACCCTCTGGGTCGTTACTGAGGAATCCTGCTCTGACGGAATGAATTATCAGGCGAAACTGATCGTCGAACGGATGGAGGAGGAATACGAGGGGCTAACAGTCAAACTTGATATTCTTCCCACCAATGAAGCGGAGCGGGAAATTGTTCTAAAACAACTTCGCACCAAGGTCATGGCCGGAAATGGGCCGGATGTGTACTTGCTGCCTACGGGGAACACGCTGATGCTGGATCACCCAACTACAGGCAATCTCAGGAAAATCTCCACGGTTCAGGTAGAACCCCTTTTCCTGGATGCCGTGCAGGCGATGCAGAATGGCCTTTTTGCGGATTTGCAAACTTATTATGCGGCGGACGATTTGCTGGGAATCGATGCATTGAACGAAACCATCATGGATGCCGGGGTCGTTTCCGGGCGCAGGTACATCCTCCCCCTCCGGTATGATATCCCCATCATCATGACCGATGGGGACAAATGGGAACAATATGGCATTACGGACGAACTGATGAATTCCGAAATCACTACGGTGGTCAGCCATTTTCTCGACATTGACAGTGACCTTTCCGCCGCCTTTGAACTTCCAACGGATTTATCTCTTCTGCCAGAATTATTCGATTATAACAAGGAAGAGATAAAAATTGCTCCTCAGAGCATTTCTTCCTATATGCGCATTTATCAGGAGTGGAAAACGACCTCCAGCGATTCCAAAGCAGATTTTTTAGAGCGTGCGATAAACGCACACTTATCTCTTATCGAGCTTGAGCCACTGCGTGAGTATTTAACGCCCTCTACAAGAGATTCTTTCCAATCCCATGCAGACCTCACTCCGCTCCGCTCCTATTTTGGAAGTAACATCCATTGGAGCACAATGGGGCTCCCTGCCTACTCCGGCCATTATGTTGATATGTTGGAGAATCAGGGCGTAGAGCGCCTGGCGCTGCTCGTCGAAAAGAGGGAACATGAATTGCCGCTCTATCCCATGCGGGCAACGGATGGGTCAATTATTGCAAGCATCACCTACTGGAGCGCAGTTGGGAGCAGCTGCGAAAATCCGGAGATCGCATACGCTTTTTTGCGGCAATTCCTGGAGGAGGAGTTCCAGTGGGGAGAGTACCGCCCAAGAGTGAAAAAGAGCATGACCAAATACCTGAAAGAGGTGCAAGCTCCCGGCCAGGTGGAGAACAGTTGGCCGGTAAGGACGGTTGGTTCAGCCTCCGCCCTTTGGGACATTATCCAGTATCAAAACCACAGCATCACGTCCTCCTTTTATGAGATGGCAACCTACCTATCCCGGCAAGTTCAGATCATGGAATTCACGGACGAGGATTTACCGGCGCTGAACAGGGAAATTGACGAAGTCCGCTTCCCCATTACCCTGACCGGGGAGGACTCCATGGAATATGCCCTCTCCCTGCTGAACGAGGCGGACGGAACCCCCACGGATGTGGATATCGATGCATTGGCGGAAAAAGTCTGGCAAAATCTCTGGTGGCATTTAGCGGAGGGATGAAATGATGAAAAAAAGGAACGCACAACAACGAAACGCATACGAGGGGTACCTACTGATCTTGCCGCTGATGGCGGGGTGCATGATTTTTTATGCAGTTCCGTTCCTGCTGGTGGTATTCAATTCTTTCCAGCGTGGCACTGGCAGCTCCCGAGAATTTGTCGGGCTGGAGACCTACCGGAGTATGCTGTCCAGCAGCGTATTCCGGCTGGCATTCGGAAATACATTGCGATTTTTAGTCATTGCGCTGCCGCTGATCGTGATCCTGTCCTATGCCATTGCCCTGCTGATCAAGAACAAGGTGGGAAAGAACGAGGTATTGAAGTCCGTACTGCTCCTGCCCTATATCATGCCAGTGGTGGGGACGGTGCTGCTGGTAGAACTGATTTTCGCCGAAACGGGGCTGCTCAACGGGTGCATCACCGCTCTGGGGCTTCCGGTGAAAGAATGGCTGAATTCTTCCCATGCTTTTGGGGTGCTGGTGCTGCTGTACCTGTGGAAGAACACCGGCTATAGCGTGATCCTGCTGCTGTCCGGCCTTGTCACCATTCCGGAGGATCATTATTTCGCCGCTTCGCTGGACGGCGCAAGCCCCTGGCAGCAATTTCGGTTCATCACGGCTCCCCAGATGTGGTACAGCGTGTTCTTCGCCACGGTGTTCTCGCTGATCAATGCATTCAAATGCTTCCGGGAGATCTTCCTCATTGGCGGAACCCATCCCCATACCAGTATCTATATGCTTCAACATTTCGTAAACAATGCCTTTGACAAACTGAACTATCCCAAATTGGCGGTGGCATCCGTTCTGCTGCTGGTGATCCTGACGGGATTGTTCGCCGCCGGATATCGCTGGGTCACAAAGAAGGAGGCGTATAAGGAATGAATCGCAAACGCACCACTTCGCCCATGATTCCGCTGCTGCTCAGCGGGATATGTGTACTGCCGTACCTGTACGTGATGGTGAAAAGTCTGATGGACAATGGCCAGTTCTCTCTTGCATATTATTATCAGGTTTTTCTGGGGCAGAATCAATATCTGATCCGTTTCTGGAAGAGCATCGGCATCACGCTATGCATCGTATTGGGGCAGGTGATCGTTTCCACCCTGGCGGGATTCGGATTCGCCAAATGCCGGTTCCCCGGGAAAAATGTATTATTCTTCCTCCTGATGGTGCTGATGATCATGCCGCTGCAAGTCACGCTGGTGCCGAATTACATCATGCTGGATAAATTGGGACTGCTCAACAGCATCTATGCGCTGATTTTGCCAATGATTTTCGTGCCCCTGGGCACCTTTATCATGACCCAGAGTTTCAAATCCATTCCCGATAGCATCATCGAGGCCGCACGGCTGGACGGATGCGGAACCCTGGGGATCATTGCCCGCATTGCTGCGCCCATGAACAAGTCCGGATTGGTCTGCACGGTGCTGCTGTCTTTCCTGGATGGATGGAATATGGTGGAGCAGCCTATCGTCTACCTGGAGGATTTCGAAAAATATCCCATTTCCGTGGCGCTGGCCTCGGTTCCGCCGGAAAATTCCACCATTCAACTGGTCTGCTGCATTCTTGTGGCGCTGCCGCCGCTGTTCCTGTTTGCTTATTTCAACCGGGAACTGGTAGAGGGAATTGCGATTGGAGGGGAAAAGTGAGATGAAGAAGACGATTCTGCGTATCTTTTCCCTGATTCTGTTCCTGCTTGTGGTTTGCACATTGCTGTCCACAAAAATCAATCAGGAAATGATGACCCAGGTGGAGGCCAGCCCCATCAATACCCGTGGCGTCCATGAGCAGGTCACCCGAGAGCTGCCAGGGCGAATGATCTTCTCCGACAGCACCGGGCGGCACATCTATGAGGTGATCGACGGCAGCGGCTGGGAAAGCGGCAAACGCATCCGGGAGGTGGATGTATGGTCCATGAGTGGCCTGGATATTGTTACTACCCCCGGCTACCCGGATTCCCAATACGTCCTCTCAGCCAGCCGCCAACCCCAGGTAGGGGAAGAGATAGAGATTTTTGACGAAACGATTCTAGCAGATGATACCTATCTGCTGATTTATCCCGATGGTGTGCCGGAAACCCTGGAGCTGCCCATCAGTTCCGTTGCGGACTACTGTCAGGGTACCAATGCTCTGGTGGCGGATATGAACCGGGTGGTCATCCCGTTTATGGAGCACCGGGCGAAGAGTATGTCGGCCACATTCGCCCTTGCGGAGAGGATTTATAGTTTTGCAGATGTGGAGCAGTTCCTGACCCAGCTTCCCTGGCTGGCGGCTGCGGCCTGTACCGTGGTCATCGGCCTTGTATTCTGGGGGCACGGATGCATCCTGTCCCGGAGGAGTGACCATGGCCGCCTCCTGGGGGTGGATACGGGAATTGTAATCGCATCGCTGGTGCTGTTGCAGTGGATTTTGCATCGGGTCGATCTCCCCTCTTCCCTGCTCCCGGAAACGAATATTTTCCAGCTGTCCTATTACCGGCAGAATTTGGCGGCAATTTTTACAGCCTTGGCTGATTTACCCCAGGAAGCGGGAATCCTGCTGGAAGCCAAAGCAAATGCGCTATCCCATTGTTCCCTGGTTTTGGGATGCACGGTCATTGGTTCCGCCCTGGTGCTCCTGCTGGAATCGGCGCTGCCACGGATGGTTCGCAACCGTCCGTAATTCCATGGAAACAAACTCGTGGGGCGGTGAATCCGTCCCACGAGCCGCAACTTATCCCCGGGGAAATGCTTGACTTTCCCACGGAAAAATGGTATAGTTGCTGGCATGGAGAGTTGTCCGAGCGGTTTAAGGAGCCAGTCTTGAAAACTGGTGATTCCGAAAGGAACCTAGGGTTCGAATCCCTAACTCTCCGCCAGAAAAAAGCACTTGCTTTCGCAAGTGCTTTTTTCTGGCGGAATAAATCCCTTTCTGGATCAGTGAAATGCTCTTCGCGCGTGAAATACGCCTGCGGTGTGTGAAATGTCTGCGGACGTAGGTGGATTTATTTCATTTCACTCAATGAGTCTCGAAATCTTCTTATTCGAGAGAAAATTATTTAGCACACTTTTCTCTCAGCACAATGTATTATTTTACCGAGAGAAGAATGCACAAAAGAACAGTTTACACCTTTCATCGGATATGGTATACTGGCTTCGGATCACGGGCATCCGCTCCCGGCGGAGGTTCGTACCCATATTCTCGAAAGGAATCAAACAGAATGAAACAAAGAAACAGGAAATGGCTGGCCGGCCTTGTATTGGTATTGGCACTGATGCTGGTGTGCTCCGCCACCCTTTGGGGCAATGCATCAGCGGAGAGTGAATGCCGATTGGATCTGATCGCCAATCTCAGGATGGATACCGTGACCCAGGAGGGGGACTGCGTTTATTTCGAAGTGCAGACTTCATCGGGGGATTCTATCCGGTTTTGCGGATTGAATGCGACGATGGAAGCAGGAAGCATCACCATGGGCGCCGACGGAAAGCTTTTTTCGCTGGACTATATGGGCAGAATGATTTCCCTGGAAGTCCAGGCCAGCGATATGGCGGCGTGGTTTGAATTCGGCCGTGTTTATGGGGATAGCGCCAGGGCAGAATCCTACACGGATCTGCATATTGCATCCTATGCATCGATCTGCATGGAGCCGGAGATCAATTTATCCGAGTGCGCCGGTGGATTCTTCTCGCTGCTGATTCGCCCCTCCGGAGATGCGCCCGTCCGGTTCGATACCCTGGTGGTGACCTATGATCCCTCTGCGGTTCAGCAAACCTATGCGGAGCTGAGCGCTGAAGAGCAGCAGATGATGCGGGATTATGCCGTTTTCTTTGTTCCCATGGAGGAAGAATTTACGCCGGAAGAGCCTGCGGAATATCCTGAGGATGCGCTAATTGAAGAGCCGATTGATCTTTATCCGCTGGCAGAAGAGGAATCTTTTGAGGGGTTCGATTTTGAAAAGCTGGCGGATGAGATGATGGCGCAACCGGGCACCCTGGAGAGCGATCTGCTGGCCGGAATCGACCACAGTACCGTCCAAACCGAGGAAGATGTCACTTTCTTCACGTCCATCATGGCCGACGGTACGGCCGTCCGCTTCGAAGCGACCAATATTACCATTATGGACGACTGCGTGATCTTTCATCCCGGCGCTACCCTGACCTCCCTGGATGCAGTGGGCAAAATCTATCAGTTCACTTTCCAAGTAGACAGCATGGAAGAATATCCGGAAGACTGCTTCCTGGAATGCGGATACGGCTACACCTATTCCGCTTCCAAAATCAGTGTCCAGCGAGCGGACGAAATTCATACCTATGCCTCTGCCGGTATCAGGGTCGTGGATCTGGCGCATTGGGATCGGATTCCAGTGGCCCAGTGGCAGCCGAACTTCGTCTATTTCTCCACCAGCGGGGGTAATTCCCGGGATGTTATCCTGCGCTCGCTGCGCATCGGCTACCATCCGGAGGAAAAGGTAACCGCCATCACCGCCGTGAAGCTGGCTGAGGAATTCACAACACCCTATTTGCAGGGGGAGCCGTATAACGCAGCTCTGGAGGAGTTGGCAAGCATACCGGAATGGTCACTATACTTTTATCTCTGGCTCCAGCCGGATACTCCCTACGGCAATATTGATTACGGTGAGTGCAGCATTTGTTATGTGCCCAGCCAGTTCTATACCATCGGCGCCCTACGCAATGCCCAGGGGCAGGAGCTGGACAAGGACACCACCTTCGTCAACCCCGGGGATACGCTGGAGATCACCGTGGGGGATTTCCCCCTGACGCTGGAACTGGATGTGCTGGAACGTTACGCTGGTGCCGTGACCCTCAAGGAGCTGCTGCCCCACGCCACCCTGGATGCCTTGGGCGAAAGCCACGCATTGGTGGTGCCCGTGGTTTGGGCTGACCAACCGGAAAATGCCACGGAGGAAAACCTTGCCCTCTACCGGGCGGCTCTTGGCCGGGTGATGGATACGGCGGGGAATGTAACGGATTATTCCGTTTCTGATGGCCGGGAATTCTCTCTGAGTGAGTATTTCGACATCGCTTCCTATGGAAAATTCCGTCTTAGTTCTTTCCTGACGGATTGGTACCATGCGGAAGAAGATTTTGCGCAGATGGAATATGCCGCAATAGAGAAATACTATGCGGATTCCATCGTCCAGTGGGTCAAGGAAACCTATCCCGACCTGGACTGGAGCCAATATGACCGGGACGGAGATGGCTATATTGATTCCCTCTTGATCATCAATTCCGGCGTTTCCGCCGACGGTTACGGCTATTCGCCCAACAGCTACGGCGGCGCAGTTGAGTACCGGGAGAGCTATTTCGCAGACAATGCCCGCACCCAGGATGATCCCACCGTCAATACCTTCGTTACCGTCAATCAAAGTCTACTCCAGGATGGAGATAACCACGTATTGATCCACGAGTTCTCCCATCTGTTTGGCCTGATCGACTATTATGACGTCACTTATTCCGGCATCGATGCAGTGGGTAAATTCGACATGCAATCGACCAATGTGGGCGACTGGAATGCCTACTCCAAATTGGCCGTCGGCTGGATGAATCCCCAGGTGGTAACAGGCTTGGCCAGTGGAGAGAGCATTGAGCTGACCATCGGCACTTCGGCGCTTTGTGATGACGTGATCGTGATTCCCGGGGCAAGGGGGAGCTATGACGGTCCATTTGGAGAATACATCATGATCGACCTATTCAGTGACCTGGGCGTAAATGCTTACGATGCTGAGAATTATGGTCTTTCCGGCACAGCGGGAATCCGCATCAGCCACGTGAACGCCAATATGGAGAAGCGCACCATTGAAGCCGCCGCAGGCGAGGGCAGCAGCGAACTGATCCCCTACTCCATCGGAACCATTCACTATCCCAACTCCTATAACGGGGACGGAAAATATAATATCGAGGTCATCCAGTCCGGTGGGCAAAACACTTTCACAGATTCCTCCGTGGAATGCACCGCCCTCTGTGCGAAAGATCTGTTCTATGCCGGAGATGTTTTCACCGCAGAAAAATACAGTGCATTCCTCTCGGGCGGGAAAATGGACGACGGAACCGATTTCGGCTACACCGTGATCATCGTAGACATCACAGCGGATGAAAACGGCACCCCTACCGCAACCATCCGCATCACCGCAAATTAAAATTGCCATATCTTACTGCAATTCCATCCAAATTCAGGAGGGCGTATGCAAATCGTTCTTGACTATGTCAGTGGCAAAATCGGCGCAGACGAATTCAAAGAAGTATGGTATTCCAATCCGGAAATTGGAATGTGGCTGGATTCTCTCATTGATTTGAGGAATCCGCCACCGGAAGAATGGGACTCAGCGCCATATTCCTATATTCGTCATGCAATACACAAGCACCACCATGGGTCAGTTCTCAAATTGATTGAGGCGAGTGACGCTTTCGATGGGGCGCATTCTTATAACCCTAAGTGGCTGGATATCCTATGGCATTTCAGGGCGATCGCATCCATTATTGTCATTGCATTCCCGGAGATTGTTCCAACGCCGTTTTATGAAGAAGAAGCGCTTTTTTATCAAAGCGCCGTAGGGGAATACATTGGAGGTTCTGAAGTGGAAGTGTATATTGACGAAGTGTTAGCGGCGTTTCCAAACACGATGGCAAAAACCAAACGCATCAAGGAAGCAAAGCGCACTTTGCGAAATCACTTCCATATCTCCGGCAATCAGTACCCCCATTGGTGCCAGGAACCGGAATGGCCAATGGGAGAATCTTCGCCCATGATTTTTGTTTCGCAGAAGAGATGCGGCGAAAGGGTAACTTTTACCTTTCAGGATTCTGATACCGGGTCGATTCGGCAAGTTGAGCAGAGTAATTAATCCGTTTTACGTAGTAAGGAGTGATCTTATGATACGCCGGGCAACCATCGCCGATGCATCGAGAATTGGAGAAATCCTGATTTTTTCCAAGCGAGTTCATTATAGAAAAATTTTTCAAAATGACAGGGTATCCTTTGGGGAGATGCAAGTATATCCATTGGTGAAAAACTATATGGAGCACTCGAGTGAATTGGAAAAGATATGGGTGTATGATGACGAATTTGTTAAGGGAATGATCCATATTGAGGGGAAACAGATTGCCGAATTGTATGTCGATCCCTTTTTTGAGAATGAAGGCATTGGTAGCAGACTTATCCAATATGGGATTGAGCAATTTGATTGTGATTCTCTATGGGTGCTGGAAAAGAACTCAAAAGCAATCCAGTTCTACCAGAAACATGGCTTTGCAATTACAGGAAACAAGCAATTGGAAGCGGGGACGGTTGAATATATTGTCCAAATGAAGCGGTAACTTCGGGTGATAAGTGATGCAATGCGTTCCGTGTATGCGCTGAAGCCCTGCATCACGTTCCACAAGGAACGTATCACTCAAAAAAGCCTGTTTTGTCAGACAGACAAAACAGGCTTTTTTGTTGCGCAAGGACAGCATAACGGTGCGTAAATTGGGCAAAGGAAAGTGAACAGTACACAAAAATCATTTTCTCTCGGA
>CAZTYB010000005.1:0-43267 GCA_964617595.1 uncultured Oscillospiraceae bacterium
AGGAGTTCCTGATGAACGAGGCCCGTTACTCCCGTCTGACCCGTGAGTTCCCCGACCGCGCCACCGACCTGTTCGCCAAGAACGAGGCCGCTGCCAAGGAGCGTTGGGAGCACCTGAACAAGCTGGTCGAGATGTACAAGGACTAATTCCCCAAGCATCTTAAACCGCTAAAAAAATCATCCCTCCCCCGCTTAGGGGGAGGGATTTTTGAAAGGAAGCGTTTTTTATGATCGATACCTGCACCGTAATTGACATCGCCGGGGACTACGCCATCATCCGTTACGACTCCACCGGCGCTGAGGGTCAGGTTGCTCTGGCGCTGTTGCCGGAGGGACTGAACATCGGCGACCGGCTGAAACGGGAATTCTTTGATTATGAACTGATTTAGGGCATTATCGCCCATTACATCGTTCCATTCAATTTATTGGGATGATTCCTGGGGCAGCATCATATTGTCCCATCCCTGCACTTCGCACTGGCCATTGGCATTCCGCCCGGTGGCAACAATGGAGCCATCGGCTCTCAGCCCCAGGGTATGGTACCCTCCGGCAGAGATGGCAACGATATCCGTCCACTGGCTTACATCGCACTGCCCCCAGGAATTGTCCCCGGTAGCAACCACGGTTCCGTCGGATTTCAGCCCCACGCTGTGATAGAATCCGGCGGAGATAGCGGTGATATCCGTCCAGTCATCCACCCGGCATTGGCTATTGGCTTTCTCCCCCACTGCGGCAACGGTTCCGTCCCACCGCAGCCCCAGGGTGTGCGCTCCGCCAGCGGAGACGGCACGGAGATTGCTCCAGGCCGATACATTGCACTGGCCGCTGGAATTGTCCCCGGTAGCCAGGGCGGTATAGTCCGCCTCCAGAGCAACGGTATGATTTCGCCCGGCGGATATACCGATGATATCCCGCCAACTGTCAAAGGAAATGCGCCCATCATTGCTGCATCCCAGACCGATGACACGCCCATTGGATTTCAGCCCAACAGAGTGCCACTGCCCGGCGGAGACGGCAACCATATCCCGCCAATCGTCCACATCTCCACGTCCGTCGCCGTTGTACCCGGCGGCGACAACGGTTCCGTCGGTTCTGAGCCCAAGTGTATGCTCCCATCCGGCGCTGATGCTGGCCATATTCAGCCAGGAGCCGACCTGGCACTGATCCTCCCGGTTATCGCCAATGGCAGCAGCCATGGCATTATTCCGCAAAGCGGCGGTGAACCATCCCCCGGCGCTGATGTATTCCGGCTGGACGATTTCCGCCCATAGGGTGCGGCTGCGTTCCCCGGCATCGGCATAATCCCGCAGGCCGCCAAAAATCGTGGCTGCACGATTGGTATCCCCCAATTCCAGCAGATTTTCCGCCTGCCGGTACCAATCCTCCTGAATCGACAGCGCCCTTTCCCGGGAATCCCGATAGTCCCCCAATGCCTGGAACGCTTCGATGGCTTCCTCCCGGTTTCCGGCCTCCAGCAGCGTTTGCGCCCCATTATATTCATGCTGGGGAATCAGATATCTCGTTGTGAAGAGATACCCGCCACCGGTCAGCGCTCCAATCAGCAGAAAAATAACCGCAACACGCCGCAAAACGTGAACCCACCAGCGATCGGGTTCGCTTGCGGTGAAACTTTTTGCCTTTGCCCGGCGCTGACATTCCACCGCCCGTACATTGGCATCCCGCCAATGGGGAATCTGGCTGAATAACTGGGCGGCTTTTTCCGCCTGCCCCTGATTCATGGCCTGGCAGGCGGTGCGGTAAAGCTCATCCTTTCGCAGCTCCTCCGCCCGCTGGAATGCCTGCTGGGCAAGGGCAGCGGAATCCTTGTATTGATTCAGCTTGTGAAATTGTCTCCCGGCCACAAGGAATGCATCTCGATTGGATGCAGCCTCAAAATTGGAGCAAGCAATGCGATAGGCCTGCTCGATCCGGTTCAGTTGGTCACATTTTTGAATCTGTTTTGCGGCAGATTCCAGGAAATGCCTCAATTTCTCGTCCCCGTATTCCATGGCGGCGGAAAAATGGGGGCTATGCTCAATGGCAGCAGCGCAACGGGGCAGTTCCTTGGGTGCGGTGCATTCATATTGCGCCAGCAGCCGCCCCAGATGCGCCATGGCATCGGTTTCGTCAGATTCCAGCGCCCGGCAGAAGCAGTGATCAGCCTCAGTCCAATCCCCCCGGCTCAGATGCCGGAAGCCCTGCTCCAGCGGCTCTTCTCCCGCATCCTCACGGACGGGGGCTGCTGTTACAGCGGCAATTTTAGCAGCCTCCTTGGCATATTGCAGCTGAACTGCTCCGCCGGAATGCGCCAACGCACCGAGATAATCTCCGTTTTCCAGGAAATTGCCGCTCTCCGGCCGCAGAACAACGGGGCGAAAGGCACCGTCCTCTTCTACATATTGCACACCGAATCGGCACAGCGCACTGCACCAGCAGCTCTCCGCATCCGTTTCATTCTGGGTCAGTAGCTTCTGATAAACCGCCAAAGCCTTGTCAAATTTTCCGGCACGGCGGAAGTAATTGCCGCAATTATGGGCGGATACGGTCTGCTTGTCCAGATTGGTTGGCAGGGTCATGGTTGCGCCGCAATCGGAGCAGGTACCCAAATGATTATCCGGAAAGGGAGAAATATTCCCTCCGCAGTATTTGCATTTCAGAGTTGCCAAGCGATCACCTTCTTTATCTGTCATTATATGGGCAGGGAGGGCGAAAGTCAACGAAAAGATGTAAATCCGGGCGGAATACGGAGCGGTTCCCCTGCCATTCTCTTAGGATATTATTACCATTTTTTAAATAAAGCCAAAGGGATAATTCACATTTTGAATAAAAATAAATTTCCCTCTTTCATTATGAAAGCAGAATGTGTATAATATTAAAAACAAATGTCTTTCTGGGAGGGATTATATGCGTGTCGTTGTAAAAATTGGAACATCCACGCTGACCCATGCCACAGGGCACCTGAATATACGTCGGGTAGCTGCCCTGTGCAGGGTGATCAGCGACATCAAGAATGCCGGGCATGAGGTAATTCTGGTTTCCTCCGGCGCCATCGGCATGGGGTTGGGCAAACTGGGGCTGCTCCAGCGCCCGAAAGATATCCCCACCAAGCAGGCCGCCGCTGCCGTCGGCCAGTGCGAATTGATGTATACCTATGACAAATTATTCGGGGACTACCATCATACCGTGGCGCAGCTGCTGATCACCGGGGAGGATGTAGCGGATGAAAATCGGCATCACAATTTCAGCAATACCCTCAGCCGTCTGCTGGAACTGGGGGCGCTGCCCATCATCAATGAGAATGATACCGTAGCCACCCAGGAAATCATCATCGGCGACAACGATACCCTTGCAGCCATCGTAGCCAAGAGCGTGAATGCAAACCTATTGGTCTTGCTGTCGGATATCGATGGCCTCTACACCGCCGACCCCAGAAAAGTGGCCGATGCCGCTCTGATTCCGGAGGTGAGCCAATTGGATGACCATATCAGATCCTTGGCCGGGGTCAGCGCCGGAAGCCAGGGTACCGGCGGCATGGTCACCAAACTCCAGGCGGCGCAAATATGTATGGACTGCGGATGCGATATGGTCATTGCCAATGGGAATGAGCCGGAGAATCTTTATACCATTTTAGACGGGGGTGCCGTGGGCACCCGATTCCACAGGGGGTGAAGCGGATGCAGCAAATGCTTGCCGCTGCCAAAGCAGCAAAAATCGCCGTCTCTCAACTGACAACGGCCGAGAAAAACGATGCGCTGTCCGCCATGGCGGATGCCCTGGAGAATGCCCAAGAGGAGATTCTTGCGGCCAATGGGCTGGATCTGCAAGGGGCGCAGGGGCGAATCAGCGAAGTGATGCTGGATCGTCTTCGCCTGACCCCCGCCAGGATCCGGGACATGGCACAGGGCATCCGGGCAGTCATCCAATTGCCCGACCCGGTAGGACGGGTGATGGAGGAATATGTCCGCCCAGATGGGCTGAAGATCAGCAAAATCTCCGTCCCCATGGGTGTCGTCGCCATTATCTACGAGAGCCGTCCCAACGTCACCAGTGATGCCGCTGCACTGGCACTGAAAAGCGGAAACGTCTGCATCCTGCGCAGCGGGAAAGAGGCATATCGCTCCGCCAATGCCATTGTGGATGCACTTCGGGCAGGACTCCGGGCAACGGGCGTGACGGAAGATGCCGTCAATCTGGTGCATGACCCGTCACGGGAATCGGCTACGGCTCTGATGACTGCGAACGGATACGTTGACCTGCTGATCCCCCGGGGCGGCGCCGGACTAATCAATGCCTGTGTCCGCAACGCAACTGTCCCCTGCATCGCCACCGGAACCGGAATCTGCCACGTGTATGTAGAGAAATCAGCTGACCAGGAAATGGCGCTGAATATTATCGAGAACGCCAAGACCAGCCGACCCAGCGTATGCAATGCGGAAGAGGTGCTGCTGGTAGATCGGCAGATCGCAGAAGATTTCCTGCCCAAGCTCTATCGCCGTCTGGTAACCGAAAGAGCAACACCGGTGGAACTCCGCCTGGATACGGAAGCTCAGCGAATCATCCCCGGTAAGGCGGCCGGGGAAACAGATTTCGATACCGAATTCCTGGATTATATTCTGGCAATCGCCTGCGTGGATGGGGTTGACGGGGCGATTGCCCATATCGCCGCCCACTCCACCGGCCACAGCGAAGCCATCATCACCCGTGATGAGCTCGCCGCCCGGAAATTCACCGCCTGCGTGGACAGCGCCGCCGTCTATGTCAATGCCTCCACCCGATTCACTGACGGGGGCGAATTCGGCCTGGGTTGCGAAATGGGCATCTCCACCCAGAAGCTCCATGCTCGTGGCCCCATGGGTCTGCGGGAATTGACCACCTATCACTATATCATCCACGGCAACGGGCACATACGCTAAGGAGGCGCAAGATGAAATACGGATTCTTAGGTTGCGGCAATATGGGAAGCGCCATTGCTGAGGCGCTCTGCAAAGCAGTGGACGAAATATGGGTCACAGATCGCACGGGCAGGGCAAAAGAAATTGCCAATCGCCTCGGGCTGCACTACACCACGGCGGAGGAGATCGCAGCCAATTGTGACCGGATTTTCCTGGCCGTGAAACCCAATGCCATCAACCAGGTCTTGATGCCGCTGCAAAACATTCTGAGCAAACGCAAACCGATGCTGATCTCAATGGCGGCGGGCATTACTATTGGGCAGGTCGAACAGATGGCGGGGTGCCCTCTCCCCGTGATCCGCATGATGCCCAATACACCCGTGACAGTTGGGAAAGGAATGACCCAATATTGCTGCAATGATCTGGTTGATTCCGAAATGGAAAATTCGTTTCTGAGGGATATGCGCCATTCCGGGCGGATGGATAAGCTGGAGGAAAAAATGATGGATGCCGCCAGCGCCCTATCTGGCTGTGGGCCGGCGTATCTGTACCTGCTGATGGAGGCCATGGCCGATGGTGCAGTCGCCTGCGGATTGCCCCGAGCCAAGGCAATGGAATACGCCGCCGCAACCGTGATCGGTGCAGGGGAAATGGTGCTGTCCTCCGGGCTTCATCCCGGGGCACTAAAAGATGCGGTTTGTTCCCCCGGCGGCAGCACCATTGCCGGTGTGCGGGTGCTGGAGGAGCGGGGGTTCCGTGGTGCAACCATGGACTGCATCATCGCCGCCTATGAAAAGAGCCGAGAATTGGGGAAATAAAGCTGAGAAAATGCCCCCAATCGTGTCATCGCATATGTCCCCCTCAGTGAGGGGGACAAGGGGCATTCTCATATCGATCGCTTAATCCGATGTTACCGCCCAGTGGGCGAATGGATCACTATTTCAGCTTTTCATATTTTCGTTTGGTTGCCATCCCGCCCCGGATGTGGCGCTCCTGCTTGTTCCTGTCCAGCACCGCTCTGGCCTGGGCAAATAATTGAGGATTCACCCGTTTCAGGCGGCAGGAAATATCCTTGTGCACAGTGGACTTGGAGATGCCAAAATGTCGGGCGGCAAGGCGCACGGTTGCGCCGGTTTCGATCATGTACACAGCCACTTCACAGGCTCGTTTCTCCATTCGTTCTGTCATATACCGACCTCCGATGCTGTGTGCTGGATTAACCTATTCCAAAATTGGAGCGGATATGTCCCCTTGACACCGGAAGCGGACGGCGATAAAATGAATATGCCAAGGAGCGTGAGTCGAAATGATTTATTTTAACAATGACTATAGCGAGGGCTGCCATGAAAAAGTGATGGAGAAATTGATTTCCACCAATATGGCGCAGACCCTGGGATACGGTGCGGACGAATACTGCGCTTCCGCTGCCAAAAAGATCAAGAAAAAATGCAACCGTGAGGATGTGTTTGTCCACTTTCTGGTAGGCGGAACCCAGACGAATCTAACAGTGATCGATGCTGCACTGCGGCCGCACCAGGGGGCACTGGGGGCGGATACCGCCCACATCAATGTCCACGAGACCGGAGCCGTAGAGGCCACCGGGCACAAGGTACTGTCCCTGCCGAACCGGGACGGCAAGCTAACCGCCGAACAGGTGGAGCAGACCGTCCGGGCACATTATTCTGACGATTCTGCGGAGCATACCGTGCAACCCAAACTGGTTTACATTTCCCACCCCACCGAGCTGGGTACGCTGTATACCCGCAAGGAGCTGGAGGAACTCTCCGCCGTCTGCAAAAAATGGGGGCTGTACATCTTCGCCGACGGAGCAAGGCTGGGCTATGGCTTGGCCGCTCAGGACAGCGATGTAACCATGGCGGATCTGGCGCAGTTCTGCGACGTATTCTACATTGGCGGAACCAAGGTAGGCGCCCTCTTCGGTGAGGCGGTTGTGATTTCGAACCCGGAACTCAACCGGGATTTCCGCTACCTCATCAAGCAGCACGGCGGTATGCTGGCCAAGGGGCGGCTATTGGGCATCCAGTTCGATGCACTGATGGAGGATGACCTGTACGAAAAAATCGCCGCCCATGCTGACCGGCTGGCGGACAAGCTTCGGGGGAAATTCCGGGAATTGGGAATTCCTTTCCTTGTGGAAAACAGTACCAATCAGCTCTTCCCCATTCTTCCGGACAATGTGCTGGAGGCGCTGAGCAAGACTTACGTTTTCAGCGAACAGCAGCGGGCGGACGAAACCCATCGGGCGGTTCGCTTCTGCACCAGCTGGGCAACCCAGGAAGAAAATATTGACCGGCTCTGCGCCGATCTGGATCAATTACTGAAATAACGAAAAGAGGAAGCATATCCACTCCCCAAAACGGGCGGGTATGCTTCCTTAAACTATTTCATCAATTGGGCAATGGTCACGCTGTCCAAATATTCGTTCACCCGGCGATTCAACTCCCGCCACATGGGAACCGTCCTGCAATCCCCGTTGTGTTCACAAGTTGCCCCGCTGCACTCCGGGCAGGAGACCGGGGACAGATCCCCCTCCGTCAGGCGCAGGATATCGCCGATGCAGTATTCTTCCGGGCATCTGGTCAGGCGGTATCCCCCACCCTTGCCATGGATTCCCTCGACAAGATCTGCACTGACCAGAATGGGCAGTATCCGCTCCAGGTATTTCAGGGAGATATTCTGCCGCTGGGCAACCGCTTTCATGGGGATATAGCCGCCGCCGGAGTGCTCTGCCAGATCGATCATCACCCGCAGGGCATAGCGGCCACGGGAGGAAATAAGCATCTCTCTCCCCCTCATTCGCCGTGGCAGTGCCCGCAGCTTTCGCAGTCGGGAAACAGCGCCGCATCATAGGCGATGGCATTGCGGTCATAGTAATCTTTCACCGCTTTCTTGATTGCCTCCTCCGCCAGGACGGAGCAGTGAATCTTGTGAGCGGGCAGACCGTCCAGCGCTTCGGTAACGGCTCTGTTGGTGACTTTCAGCGCCTCATCCAGGGGCTTCCCCTTGATCATCTCCGTGGCCATGGAGCTGGAGGCGATGGCGCTTCCGCATCCAAAAGTTTCAAATTTTACGTCCGAAATGATATTATTATCAATTTTTAAATAAATTTTCATGATATCTCCGCAGACGGGGTTGCCCACTTCGCCCACACCGTCGGCATTCTCGATGATGCCAACATTCCGGGGATTGCGGAAATGATCCATGACTTTTTCACTGTAAAGTGCCATTTTCTCTGCTCCTATTCTTCAAAAATATGGGGGCGTTTCCCACTTTGCAAATCCCGCCAGAACGGGGAAATACTGCGCAGATACTGCACCACTTCGGAAACGGACTGCACCATATATTCAATTTCCTCTTCCGTGGTTTCCTCCCCGATGGACAGCCGCAGGGAGCCATGGGCAACCTCGTGGGGGCGGCCGATGGCCAACAGCACATGGCTGGGATCCAAACTGCCGGAGGTGCAGGCCGAGCCGGAGGATGCGCAAATACCCTTATCATCCAGCAGGAGCAGCAGCGCCTCCCCCTCAATCCCCTCAAAAGAGAAATTCACATTCCCCGGCAATCGGCTAACCGCATCGCCGTTCAGTTCGCTATAGGGGATTTTTGACAACCCGGCAATCAGCTTGTCCCTCAGGGGAATGAGTTTATCCCCATTGGCTTTCATGTGATCCATCGCCTGCTCCAGCGCCGCCGCCATGCCAACGATGGCGGGCAGATTCTCCGTCCCGGCTCGTTTGCCCCGCTCCTGTGCGCCACCATGGATCAAACTGCTGACGTTGATGCCACGGCGGACGTAAAGAGCTCCAATGCCCTTAGGACCATGGAATTTATGAGCGGAAAGGGACAGCATGTCGATTTTTTGCTGGGCAACCTGGACAGGGATATGCCCCACCGCCTGGACAGCATCGGTATGGAAGAGGACTCCCCGCTCCCGGCAAAGGGCACCGATCTCCCCAATGGGCTGGATGGTTCCGATTTCGTTGTTGGCAAACATGATGGTCACGAGGCAGGTATCCTCCCGAATTGTCTCCGCAACCTGCCCGGCGGTAACGAGTCCATCGGAATGCACGTCCAGCAGGGTGATTTCGAACCCCTGATTCCGAAGATATTCCAGCGTATGGAGCACGGCATGATGCTCAAAAGCGGTGGAGACAATGTGCTTCTTGCCTTTCTGCTCTCCGATTCTGGCGGCGGAAAGGATCGCCTGGTTATCTGCTTCGCTGCCGCCGGAAGTGAAAATGATTTCCCGGGGGGTGCAGCCCAGGCAGGCAGCGATTCGTTCCCGGGCATCGTCCAGCGCTTCCCTCGCCCGCTGACCGAGGGAATAGAGACTGGACGGATTGCCGTAATTCTCCGCCATGCACTGGGTCATGGCCTGGATTGCAGCCGGGCACATTTTTGTGGTAGCGGCGTTATCCGCATAAATCATGATCAGGCACCTCCCTTATTCTGCAAACATGGGGCTGGAGAGATAGCGTTCACCGGTATCGGGCAACAGCACCACGATATTCTTGCCCAAACACTCCGGCCGCTTCGCCAGCTCAATTGCTGCCCACAATGCTGCACCGGAGGAAATTCCCACCAAAATTCCTTCACTGTGGCCGATTTCCCGCCCCGCTGTGAAAGCATCTTCGTCCGATACGGTGATCACCTCATCATAGACAGAAGTATCCAGCACCTCCGGCACAAATCCAGCACCGATTCCCTGAATCCCATGGGCACCCACTTTCCCCTGAGACAGGACGGGGGAAGATTCCGGTTCAACTGCGATGATTTTTACATTGGGATTCTTCTCTTTCAGGAATCGGCCAACGCCCGTGATGGTGCCGCCGGTACCGACCCCCGCAACGAAATAATCTATCCTGCCGTTGGTATCCGCCCAAATTTCCGGCCCTGTAGAGAGATAGTGTGCTCTGGCATTGGAGGGATTGGTAAATTGAGACGGGATAAAGCAATTGGGAATTTCGGATGCCAGCGCTTCCGCTTTTGCGATTGCACCGGCCATTCCCATTGCCCCCGAGGTGAGCACCAGTTGGGCACCATAGGCTTTCATCAGCAGACGGCGCTCCATGCTCATGGAGTCGGGCATTACAATGATGGTTCTATACCCCCTGGCGGCGGCGATGGAGGCAAGGCCAATGCCCGTATTGCCGCTGGTCGGCTCGATAATGGTCGCATCCGGGGTGAGGAGTCCCGCCCTCTCGGCATCGTCCAGCATCATTTTTGCCGCACGGTCTTTGGTGGAACCGGCTGGGTTAAATAATTCCAGCTTGGCCAGAATCTTGGATTGCAGAGCGTATTTTTCCTCTATTTTCGTCATTTCCAGCAAAGGGGTATGGCCGATGAGCTGGTCAACAGAGGTATATATCTTCGACACTAGGATCACTTCTTTCGGATTATTTTGTAACTTACCAACCTGTTTGGTAGGTAATTACTTTATACCATAATTTACCTACCATGTCAAGGGGTAAATCAAAAGATTGCACCCAGGATGATTTTTCATCCTGGGTGCATACTCGCTTTTTTCAAAGAATAGGGAGATCAGTTCTGTTTCCGCTTGGAGACCACGTCGAAGATAACCGCTGCCAGAAGAACCAGACCCTTGACCACTTTCTGGTAGTTGGCATCTACGCCCATGATGGACATACCGATATTGATCACGCCCATGAGGATGGCGCCGACAATAACGCCAGGAACGGTACCGATGCCGCCATAAGCGGATGCACCGCCGATGAAGCAGGAGCCAATGGCATCCATCTCATAGTTCTGGCCATAGGTGGGCTGAGCGGAGGTCAGCCGGGCGATGGTCAGCATACCGGCGAAAGCCGCCAGCAGACCCATGTTGGCATAGGCGATGAAATAAATCTTCTTGGTATTGATGCCGGAGAGTTTGGTAGCCAGCTCGTTGCCGCCCACGGCGTAGAAATGGCGGCCAACGGTGGTCTTGGCAGTGATGTAGGAATAGATTGCAATGATCAGGGCAACCCAGATCAGCGCAGTGGGCAGACCCTTGTGCTTCGCCAGCTTGTAGGAGAAGAATCCAATCAGAGCAACGATCACCAGGGACTTCACGATGCAGGTTGCCAGGGGCTCAACCTCGTAGCCTTTCTTGATGCGGTTGGCACGATTGCGGAAAGTCATCACCACGTAAATCACGGCGGCGATACCCGCAACCACCAGGCAGAAAATATTGATATTCTCTCCATGGAAAATATCGGGCACATAGCACTTTGCGCCGCCGCCGAACAGGCGGACGAAAGTCTCGTTCTTCACGGCCAGGGTCTTACCCTGGAGCACCACATTGGACAGGCCACGGAAAATCAGCATACCGGCCAGAGTGGTGATGAACGGCGGGACACGGACATAGGCGATCCAGAAACCCTGCCATGCGCCGATGGCCAGACCAATGGCAAGCATAGCCAAGATGGCGATCCACATGTTCACGCCCTTGCTCATCATCACGGCACCGATGGCACCGGCGAAACAGACGACGGAGCCTACGGACAGGTCAACGTTACCGCCGGTGAGGATGCACAGCAGCATACCGGTGGCCAGCACGAACACATAGGCATTCTGGGCAAACAGGTTATTGATATTCTGGGGGAGCAGGATCTTACCATTGGTCTGCCAGGTGAAGAAAGCCGCAACCAGAACCAGAATGATCACCATGGTATATTTCTGAAAGAAACCTGCCAGAGACATTTTCTTCTGATTATTATTGGGTTTCTCTTTCAAGTCAACTACTACAGTTCCTTTTTTCATCAACTGCCATCTCCTTATTATTTATTAGTGGAGCGCAGAATTGCGCCCATGATCTTTTCCTGGGTTGCTTCCTGAGAGGTGAATTCCCCAACGATCTTCCCCTCGTTCAGAACATAAATCCGGTCACTCATACCAAGGATCTCCGGAAGTTCGGAAGAAATGATGATCACTGACTTTCCCTCTTCCGCCAGCTGATTAATGATGCAGTAAATCTCGTATTTGGCACCCACATCAATGCCACGGGTGGGCTCATCCAGTATCAGGATATCCGGTTCCGTAAACATCCATTTGGAAAGCAGGACTTTCTGCTGATTGCCGCCGGAGAGATTGCCCACATTCTGTTCCACGGTGGGGCATTTGGTGCTGAGCTTGTTCTTGTAGTCCACGGCAACGGCGTATTCCTTATCCTGGTCAATCACCCCTCGCTCCGAAACCGCCGGGAGATTGGCAAGGGTCGTATTCACACGAATGGGATTGGACAATATCAGGCCGCTCCCTTTCCGATCTTCGGTGACGTAAGCAAGGCCGTGGTCAATGGCATCCTTCACCTTGTTCAGGTGAACTTCCTCACCGTTAATGAATACCTGACCGGAGATATTGGAGCCGTAGCTCTTGCCAAAGACGGACATAGCAAGCTCCGTTCGCCCCGCACCCATCAGGCCGGAAATGCCAACCACTTCGCCCTTGCGAACGCAGATGGAGACATTATCTACAACCTTTCGCTCCGTATAGATGGGATGGTGCACATTCCAATTCTTTACCTCCAGCGCCACATCGCCGATGGTAACACCATAGCGCTTGGGGAACCGGTCGGCGATTTCCCGACCAACCATACCCTTGATGATGCGGTCTTCGCTGATATCGTCCACGCCCTTATGTAATGTCTCGATGGTGTGGCCATCCCGAATGACGGTGATATCATCTGCAACGTAGGAAACCTCATTCAGTTTGTGGGAAATAATGATGGAGGTCAGCCCCTGGTCCTTGAATCGCAGGAGCAGATCCAGCAGTGCCCGGGAGTCGGTCTCGTTCAGGGACGAGGTGGGCTCATCCAGGATCAACAGTTTCGCATTCTTGGCCAGTGCTTTGGCGATTTCAACCAGCTGCTGCTTGCCGACACCGATATCCTTGATCAGCGTATGGGAAGATTCGCTCAAGCCCACTTCCCGCATATACTTGGTTGCCTCGGCATGGGTCTCGTCCCAGTTGACGGCGAAAGGCTTTCCCTTTTCGTTCCCCAGGAACATATTTTCGCCAATAGTCATCTGAGGGATCAGCGCCAGTTCCTGGTGAATGATAACGATGCCCAGACTCTCACTGTCCTTGATCTTGGAGAATTTGCAAACTTCCCCATTATAGATGACGTCGCCGGAATAGCTGCCATGGGGATAAATACCACTGAGCACTTTCATCAAAGTGGATTTTCCTGCGCCATTTTCGCCGACGAGAGCGTGGATGGAGCCACGCTTTACCACCAAATTCACATCGTCAAGGGCCTTTACCCCCGGGAATTCCTTGGTGATATTCTTCATTTCCAGAATATTATCCGACAAGTTACCGCCTCCTGGGCATGGATTTTACTGACTAGAAAGCACAGTTTTGTGAAGAAAATGGACTTTTCCTCACAAAACCGGGTTCTCTGCATTTCCCATTTTGGATATTGGGCAAGGCGCTTGGCGCCTTGCCCAATTGGAGAATCTAACCTATTCAGGTCTTACAGACCCAGCTCCTCAGCGGTGTAGTAGCCGGAATCGACCAGCAGTTCCTGAACCATGTCGGGAGTGCAGGCAACGGGCTCACACAGGAAAGAGGGGATGACACCGGTGCCATTGTCATAGGTCTCGGTATCGTTGATTTCGGGCTCAGTGCCTTCCAGGATGGCGGTAACCATGGTGACAACCTGTGCAGCCAGGGTACGGGTATCCTTGAAGACGGACATGGACTGGGTGCCCTCCAGCATGGAGATGGCGGACAGAACGTCGCAGTCCTGGCCGGTCAGCACGGGCCATTCGCCGGTGTAGTTGGCGTTCAGAGCATTCTGCACGCCCAGAGAGGTGGAGTCGTTGGAGCACAGGACAGCATCCAGCTGAGTGCCATCGGCATAGTAGGAGCTGAGGATGGTCTCGAAACGAGCCTGAGCAGCATCGGTAGCCCAGTTAGCGGTTGCAACGACGGTCTTCTCGGTCTGGCCGGAGGGGCAGTTCAGAACGCCGGACTCCAGGTAAGGAGTCAGGATGCTCATAGCGCCGTCGAAGAAGAAGTTGATGTTGTTGTCGCCAGGGTCGCCGGTGATGAACTCGATGTTATAAACCTTGTCGCCAGCGTTGTCCAGATCCAGCGCATCGCGGATGAACTCGCCCTGCTTCACACCAACGAGCCAGTTGTCGAAGGTTGCGTAGTAGGTAACGGCATCGGAGTTCATGATCAGGCGGTCATAAGCGATGACGGGGATGCCGGCTTCCTTAGCCTGCTCCAGAACGGTGCCCAGGGACTCGCCATCGATGGAAGCGATCACCAGGACTTCGCAGCCGTCGGCGATCAGGGTCTCAATCTGGGAAACCTGAGTGGGGATGTCGTTTGCAGCGTACAGCAGCTCAACTTCGTAGCCAGCTTCTTTCAGCTGAGCTTCCATGTTGGAGCCGTCCTGATTCCAGCGCTGCAAATCCTGGGTGGGCATGGAAACGCCGACCAGTTTGCCTTCTGCCTTGGCGGTGCCGCTGAAGCAAGCGCAGCAAGCAACGACCAGAGCCAGAGCCATAACGAGGGAAAGAATCTTCTTCATGTGTATTTGCCTCCTAAAATATTTTGTTAAAGCCTTGCGGCTATAACGACGAATGACAGAGCACCATTCTTCTTCCAAAGGAAGAAGAAAAAAGGGGCGCCCCTTTTTCGGAAATGCCCGTCCCCAGTCTGCGTGAAAACCATACAAATTTGCCAATAGGCAAAAGGAACAAACACAGGAGGGTTCGCAATTTCTGACAGCAATATCTGAACTTTGCCATTATGATACCATGCATTTATCCAGTTTGCAAGGCGTCGTTTTGTACAAGATTAACAAAGTATTTTTAGATACTTTGCCAAATTTTGTGTTTTGTTTTTACTATTTTTCTGCGGCCATTGGACTATTTTGCTGCCAAAGTTGTATTGTTTTGATTCTACAAAGAAATATGTTCCATTTCCCTTGCCATTGCACCGGTTCCGTGCTATCATGGAATTGAAACGAAACCTGCGGAAGGATGCTGAATATGCAGGAATGGAATGACATCTACGACGAGAACCGCAGGCCTACCGGCCGGATCCATTTGCGTGGCACCCCCTGGGCGCCCGGCGAATTCGGACTGGTGGTCTGCGTATGGGTATACGATGGCTATGGTCATCTTCTGCTGACCCGGCGTGCCAGGGGAAAAAGCTTCCACGGTACCTGGGAGAATTCCGGTGGTGCCGCAAAAGCCGGGGAGACCAGTCGCCAGGCGATTGCACGGGAACTATTCGAGGAAACGGGAATCCGGGCGCAGGAAAGCGAATTTGAATATCTCTGCTCCGACCGGGACAAGAACACATTCTACGACTTCTACTGTCTGCGCAGGCGAATTTCTTTGAAGCGGATCGTGCTTCTCCCGGGGGAGACGGATGACGTGATGTGGGCCGGCTATGGAAAGATCCACTGGATGATCCGCACCAAAAAAATCTGCCATGTGATCGCCAGCCAATACCGGCGGCAGGAGCCGGAACTCAAAAAGCGCAATTTGCCCAGAAAGCATTTGTGAATTTCATTATGTCTGAGCAGGCAAAAAAAGATGCCGAAACAAAAATCCGAACCACGAAACATGGTTCGGATTTTTGTAAAAATTGGTGCCGCTAACCGGGCTCGAACCGGTACTCTGGAAACCAGAACGAGATTTTAAGTCTCGGGTGTCTACCAATTCCACCATAACGGCATATCCATTCAGCAGTCAAATGATAGCACATTTTTTTGTTGCCGTCAAGCCGGGATTCGGAGAAAAAGCAGCTCGATACTAGCTACCCCCAGTAAAGCTCTCTGGGGGTAGCCAGGGAGCTTCACCGGGAGGGAAGTAAATTACTCTTCGATTTTAATAACCGCCTTTACGATGTCCGCCTTATTACGAACACTCTCGTCCATGGCATGCTGGATATCGGACAGGGGGAAGATGTCTGTCACGATGCCTTTCAGATTGATCTTTCCGGAAGCCACCGCCTCGATGGCAACGGGATAAATATGGCGATAGCGGAAAATGGACTTAAGAGTCAGCTCTTTATTCAGAATGATATCCGTGGGGAGGGTCATCTCGCCGGTGCGGCTATAGCCCACCAGGACGATGGTGCTCCCCTTGGCTGCTGCCTGGATGGCCTGGCGGCAGGTGAATTCACTTCCGGCAGTGTCAATGGCAAGGTCGGTACCTGCGCCACCGGTCAGCTCCATGAGCTTGGCGACCACGTCTTCCTGCTTGCCGTTGATCGTTGCGGTAGCACCCAGCTCCATAGCCTTTTCCAGCCGCTTTTCCATCACGTCAACAACATACACTTCCTGCACTCCACGGGCTTTCAGCGCCATCAGGGTCACGAGCCCAATGCACCCCGCACCCATCACAACCGCTTTCTGTCCCAGGTGAGCATCCCCCTGAATGGCAGCGTGGAAGCCAACCGCCAGCGGCTCAATCAGCGCCCCCTCCAAAGTGGATACATTGTCCGGGAGCTTGAAGCACAGGTTTGCTTCGTGGGCAACATATTCCTGAAACACGCCGTCCACCGGGGGCGTAGCGAAGAAGACCACATCCGGGCAGAGATTATACTTCCCCTCACGGCAATATTTGCAGTGGCCGCAGGTCTTGCCCGGCTCCAGAGCCACCCGGTCACCCACTTTCAGATGCTTGACCTGGCTGCCAACCTCCACGACCGTGCCGCCGGGTTCATGCCCCAGAACAAAGGGAGGCTCCACGACGAAATCGCCAATAGCTCCCTTTTCATAATAATGCATATCCGAGCCGCAAATACCCACATATTCCAGCTTGACGAGGACTTCGTCCTCTTTCGGTGTGGGGATGGGGCGCTGGGTGAAGCCCATTTTCCCGATCCCTTCCATGATTGCAACACGCATATTTCCAGTCATATAACAATACGCTCCTTATTTGGAATGATTACCCGTTTATTATCGAAAAGAATGGGGACTTTGTCAAGTGTCTGATTCCGTTTCGTGCTTTTAAACAAATTTGATTCAATATTTTGGCATATTTGCCCTATCGGCGTTGCAAGCAGGCATAGTAATAAGCCTGCTGGAAATCCCCCAACTCCCGGAAACACTGCTCCAGCAACGGGATCGCCTCCTGGGGGTTCCGCTTCTCTTCCAGTTGCAGGAGCTTCGTTGCGGAGGCGTATTCCCCCTGTGCCATCAGCGTTCTTGCACGAAGCAGATGCCACCGGGGTGCGCCGTGATCCTGGGCTGCATCCAGGAAGTCCGCCGCCCTTTTGGGGTCACCGGAACGCATTGCCCCATAGGCATAAAGATACAGTTGCGCATCCATATCCGGAAGCTCTGCCAGTTCCACCGGCATACCCAACTCCGCCTGAATACTCAGCCGGCGGAGTTTCAGCTCCGGAAGCCAGGGCACTTCCAATGCCTGCGCCTGAGCCAGGAGTTTCCGGGCGTAAACTTCCCTCCCCTGGCTGGCACTGGTTTTCGCAAGGCGGAGCAAGGCCAGGGATTTCAGCAGGATATGTGCCCGATTTTCATCCCCGGCCGATTCCGGAAGCTGCTCCAGAATATCCAGCACAGCCCCATCGTCCCCGGAATCGTAGGCTGCCCAAGCCCGGCTCATCAGATCCTGCGGCGCATCATCGTCCAGGAAATAACCCATTCCCTTTCCCAATCGCCCGGCTAGGTAGCGCAGGGTATCCATTGAGGGCTGGGCGCTGCCATTTTCAATCTGGGAGAGCATATTCCGGGTTATTTTCTCCCCGCAGAGCTGGCGCTGGGTCAGTCCCGCTTCCAGCCGGGCTTGCCGAATCTTTTCACCGAGTTCCATTTTTCTCCCCCTGTTCCCCGTTTTCTCTCAGTTTATCATATTTCACAAAATATTTCCACAATTCCAGAAAAATTCATTTGCTATTTTCGGCAAAATGCATTATAACTGTATAGAGAAAATGAAACTAGGAGATTGTCATGACCATACCATCCGCAAAATACTTAAAGGTAAAGGCCGCCAACCGTCTTTCAAACGGGAAAGAGCCCCAAAAAGTTATCCTCACCTATGCAGCAATCATCGCCGGATCATCGCTGATCGTAAATGCAGTGAAATACCTGCTGGAGGGGCAGATCGACCAGACCGGCGGTTTGCAAAATATCGATACCCGCTCCATGCTCTCAACCGCAAGCACCGCCCTGACGATCGTGCAAATGCTGCTGGTGATGTGCATCGCACTGGGTTACAGCGCCGCCATGCTGCGCATCGCCCGGGGGCAGTATGCCTCCGGCGCAACGCTGAAAGCGGGCGCAGAACGGATTTGGGTACTGCTGCGCACCCGGCTGCTGCAACTGACCATTTATTTTGGGTATAGCTTTGCCCTGTGCCTGCTGCTGGTGAATGTTTATATGATGACCCCGCTTTCCAATTCCCTGGTCACGGCGCTGTTACCATTGAGCGAATCCGGCATTACCACCGCCGAAGCGCTGCTGCAAAGCGAAGTATTCCTCTCCGCCGCATACGAGGCGATGATGCCCATAATGATCGCCTATGTGGTGGTGCTGCTGCCCATCCTCTGGCTGCTGTCGGCCATGTATCGTCTGAGCGACTACCTGCTCATCGATCAGCCCCAGTTGGGCGCATTGGGTGCACTGCGGGAGAGCCGCAAGCGGATGCGTGGGAATATGAAAATGCTGCTTAAAATTGATTTCAGCTTCTGGTGGTATTATCTGCTGCAAGTTGCGGTCAGTTTCCTTGTTTACCTGGATGTTATTCTGGCGCTGTGCGGAATTCAGCTCCCCCTATCCAATACCGCCTATTTCTTCGTGGTGGTGCTGGTGTATCTGGCGGCGGATTTTGCGGTGAGATACTTCTTCAGCAACCGGGTGAACGTAACCTATGCCCTGTTCTACGATCACCTATGCCCCAAGAAAGAGGGCAGCGGCGCAGTACTGGGTAATATCTTCCAAATGTAAAGAGTGCTCCCATCCGACAATTCGGATGGGAGCTATTTTCTCGTCCCGGCGGGGCAACGGAAAATGATGGGCAAAAACTTCATGCGCTGTACTTTTGACACATTTCGTGATGCGCCTTAATCCATGAAGTTTTATGACAGAACCATTTTATCATCCACTTCGCTGGAACCGGATGCCCGGACGAAGAGATCCAGCAGCTGCTCCACGGTCAGGTGCTTCTTCTCTTCCCCGGATACGTCCACGGCGATGTGGCCATCGTACATCATAATCAGTCGATTGCCATAGGCAATGGCATCACGCATATTATGGGTAATCATAAGGGTAGTCAGATGATTCTGGGAGACGATCCGCTCCGTTGCTTCCAGAACTTTTGCAGCGGTTTTGGGATCCAGTGCCGCAGTATGCTCATCCAGCAATAGCAGCTTCGGCTTCTTCATCGTGGCCATCAGCAGTGTCAGCGCCTGGCGCTGGCCACCGGAGAGGAGGCCGACCTTGGTGGTCATCCGGTCTTCCAATCCCAGATCCAATGTCCGCAACATTTGCCAATATCTTTCCGAATCCGCTTTCGGTACGCCCCAGCGGAACATACTGCGTTTCTGCCCCCGGCGCTCTGCCAAAGCCAGATTCTCAACGATCTGCATATCTGCGGCGGTTCCGGTCATGGGATCCTGGAACACACGCCCCAGGAAAGGCGCCCGCTGATATTCGCACAGGCCGGAAACATCCACCCCATCAATACAAATCGCCCCAGAATCCACCGGCCACACGCCGGAGACCGCATTGAGCATAGTGGATTTACCTGCACCGTTGCCGCCGATCACCGTGCAAAAGTCGCCGGTCTGCAAGGTCAGGTTCAGCCCCTGTAGCGCTTTTTTCTCATTGATGGTTCCGGCATTAAAAGTCTTGTATACGTTCTTGATTTCCAGCATGGCTCAACCCTCCTGCTTCGCTTTTGCTGCCTTGGCATTTTGTTTGGCAATTCGGCTGAAAGAATTTCGCTTTGCCGTGCGCAGATTGGGTACTGCGAGGAAAATCGCCACCACGATGGCGGTCAGCAACTTCATATCGTCCGCCGGGAATTTCAGCCACAAAACGAGAACATAAACCACATAATAGATCACGCTGCCCAGCACGACAAAGCAGAGCCGAACCATGAAATTCATATGTCTGCCCATAATGGCTTCCCCAAGGACTTCTCCGATGATGACCGCAGCAAGGCCAATGACGATGGCGCCGGTACCCATCTTCACATCGGCAAAGCCCTGATACTGGGATATCACGCCGCCGCACAGCGCCACCAGGCCATTGCTCAGCGCCAGGCCGATCACTTTCATGCGGCCGGTATTGATTCCCTGGGCACGAGCCATATTCCCGTTGATGCCCGTTGCCCGGAGGGCAGAACCGTGCTCCGTACCCAAATACATATACAGCGCAACCACCAGCACCAGGCACACGCCCAGTACGATCCAAATGGTGCGGCTGAGGAGCTTGGCATTGGAGGAAAAGAGGAAAGAAACCTTGTTTACGTTCACAGCCTGATTTGCCTTGCCCATAATATTCAAATTGATGGAATAGAGAGAAATCTGAGTCAAAATACCTGCCAGGATATCCGGAATCCCCAATTTCGTATGCAGAAATCCGGTAATGACACCGGCGATCATCCCCGCCATAAAGGATGCCAGCAGAGCGATCTGCGGATTGACCCCTTTCAGCACCAGCATGATGCATACTGCGCCGCCGGTGGCCATACTCCCGTCCACCGTCAGGTCGGAAACTCCCAGCATACGGAACGTCAGGAAAACACCCAGCGCCAAAATACCCCAAATCAATCCCTGGGCAACGCCGCCGGGCAGCGCCCGCAAGAGGGCGGAAAATTTCAGGGATGCAAAATATTCCGGAATGGAAACCATAAGCGAATCCAGTATCATAATCATAACCTCCAATAATCAGCATTTCAGCAGAAAAGCCCCCGGCAAAGGAACCGTTGCCGGGAGTTTATTCTGCTGTGTC
Source organism: uncultured Oscillospiraceae bacterium (assembly GCA_964617595.1). Classification (GTDB taxonomy): domain Bacteria; phylum Bacillota; class Clostridia; order Oscillospirales; family Oscillospiraceae; genus Faecousia. Next base: position 20,859 of record CAZTYB010000005.1, read on the forward strand.
AATTCCGGCTCAGTCGGTAACGATGGCCGCATAGCCCTCCGGCATGGTGAAGCCGATGGCATCGGCGAAATCGGGGTTGAACTTCTTCTCGGGGGAGGCCGCATAGCCGATGGGCATTGCGGATACATCCGCACCGTTCACCAGAATGTCATAGGCCATCTCGCCGCAGACATAACCGATATCATAGTAGCTGATGGAGACGGTCGCCAGGCCGCCGGCGCCGCACATTCCCTCTTCGCCGCAGATCACGGGAATTCCAGCGGGGGCGCAGATATTGGAAACAATGGTCATATTGGAGGCGGCAGTATTATCCGTGGGGATGTATACGGCATCCGCATCCTCGATGGCAGAGGTGATGACCGCCTGGATATCGTTGGAATCGTTGAAAGTATAGACCACAGTCTTCACACCGACGGCATCCATGCATTCGATGAACTGATCCGCCTGAATCTCGGAGTTGGGCTCTGCGGAGCAATAAAGGACGGAAACCTGCTTGGCATCGGGCACCAGCTCCATCACCGTATCCGCATACAGCTGTGCGGGAACCCCATCAGAGGTGCCGGAGACATTGATGCCGGTTCCAACGGTGGCATCCATATCATCCATTGCCAGCGCCGTCGCATAATCGGTTACGGAGGTACCCAAAATAGGAATGGTATCCGTAGCGGATACAGCGGCCAGCAACGCCGGGGTTGCATTGGCCATGATCAAGTCCACTTCGTTCGCTACGAATCCGGTGACGATGGTGGAGCAGGTGGTGGATTCACCCTGGGCATTTTGCAGGTCAAACTTGATATTGTCCCCCAGCTTGTCCGTCAGGGCAGCCATAAAGCCCTCCGTAGCGGCATCCAGCGCCGCATGCTGCACCAACTGGCAGATACCGATGGTATAGACCTTGTCGGCACCATCGGCAGAAGCGGCAGTGGCCATACCCATGACCATTGTAACGGCAAGAATCAATGCAAGTAACTTTTTCATAAATATCTCTCCTCAATTCCCCCAGTGAAATGGAGGTTTTCTGATGGGGATACTATAGCACCGGTTGCCGAAACTGTCAATCGATTTTTTTGATAATTCCCATTTAATTTTTCAATTTGTAACAGTAAACAAAAACCCACCTGAATTTGCTCCCATACTCAGGCAGGTTTCCAGTTATTGCGCAAGTTTCCGGCAGGCGGATGCCAGCTCCCTCAGCGTTGAGCAGCTGACCATGGGCACCAGGGCGGCCATGGTCTGCACGCTCCGCAGATATTGCCATTTTCCCTCCGGCACCGGATTCAGCCAAAGCACCCGCCCCGCCTGGCGCTTGGCTTCCAGCACAGCCCGGACGGCTCTCGACTGGTCGATGGTCTTGGTATCGGAGAGGATGATCAGGGTCGTCCCCTGCCCCAGAATGGGTGGGCGGCGGGAGAGGATCTCTTCCAGAGCAGTGCCCAAATCCGTCCCCCGGCCATAGATACCGGAATCCCGGACGAAAGTACGGAAAGAATCCATATGATACAGGCAGAACGCATCCGCCTCCACCAAATGCTCGGAAAAGAGGAAAACCCGGGAACTCTCCGATACCTGATTCAGTGACTGGATGAAGCGCAGAGCGAACTCCGAGAACTGAATCATGGAGCCGGAAACATCGCAGAGAATAACCAGCCGTTTCCGGTGGCTCCGCTTCTTGCGGTAGTGGAGGCGGCGAAAAGAGCCGCCGGTCTCCAGCCCCTTGCGGATGGTGCGGCGAAAATCCAGCTTGCCGGAGTGGGCAATGGATTTGCGCTTGGCGGACAGTTCGCCGTTGATCCGCTTGGCGATGGAGTGGATAATGTCAATGGCTTTCGGGATCTCCGAATCCTTGAATTCTCCCAGTTCCCGATAGAGAATGCCTACTTCCGGGTCAGCCTCCATGCAGCTCTCTCCGGCGTTTTCCAGGAGCATTTGCTGTTCCAGAATGGATTTTGTAAAAACGGAATGGATGAATTCGCTGTAAAGGCCGGGATTGCGTTCCATATTGGATTTATACCGCTGTGCGAATTCCGTCAGTCGCTTCCGGGCTTCATCGGGCATGGTCATATAGGTTTCCCGTTGCTGAGGAGTCAGCTTCGTCTGCTGATCGATGGATTCCAGCTCTTTCTGTGCTGCCTGACGGCGTTGCTCCATCTCCTGCTCTTGCTCATGCTGTTCCTGTGCCTGACGGCGCATGGCTTCCTCGGAAATGAAGAACCCGTCAAACACCCCGTCAAAAGTCAACTGTTCCTCACGGGAGGAAGCATAGACCGTGCGAAGCGCTGCCTTTACCCGCTCCCGGTCGTCCATCCCCAAGCTCGCCAGCACCAGCGCCGCATCCCCCGTCTCACGGGTGCCCACGTTGATTCCTTTCAGTCGCAGGAGGCGGGAGAAAGCGGACAGCTTTTCCAGGTACACCGTTGGCTCAGCCATGGCTATGCCCCTGGCAATGGCCGCAGTGCGCTTCTTCCGGCTGCTCCTGGGTTTCCAGAAGCTGCAAATCCTCATTGTTCTTCAGCACAAAACCCGCTGTCCGCCGCAGGGCATCCGGGGTAAGCTCCCGAACGCCCAACGCATCCAATGCCGCCGCCCAGTCCAGCGTTTCCGCAATGGAGGGTTTCTTCAAAATGGCCTCTGTATTGCGCAGCTTCTGCACCGCCAGCGCCACCTGAGCGCAGAGGCGGTCATCCACATGGGGAAGTTTCTTGCGCAGGATGGACAATTCCTTATCCATATCCGGATAGTCGATATGCAAATAGGCGCACCGGCGGCGCAGCGCTTCGGACAGGGGGCGTGCCCGATTGGAAGTCAGCACCACGAACGGGACGGTTTTTGCCGTGACGGTACCGATTTCCGGTATGGTGATCTGGCGTTCCGAGAGCAGTTCCAGCAGGAATGCCTCAAATTCTTCATCCGCCTTGTCAATTTCATCGATCAAGAGCACCACCGGTTCTTCCGACCGAATGGATTTCAGCAGCGGCCGCTCCAACAGGTACTCGTCCGAAAAGAGGCTATTGGTCAATTCTTCTTTATCCAGGTTATTCATATGCACCTGGATGGACAGGAGCTGCTTCTGGTAATTCCATTCGTAAAGCGCTTTGCTTTCGTCCATCCCCTCGTAACACTGGAGGCGCACCAGCTCCCGGTTCAGTGCGGCAGCCATAACCTTGGCTACCTCCGTCTTGCCGACACCGGCTGCCCCCTCAATGAGCAGCGGTCGTCCCAGAGTCAGCGCCACATACAGGACGGTTGCCATGGTATCGTCATAGACATAACCGGATTCGTCCATTTTCTGTTTCAGTTGTTCAATGGTCATTTCTTCCCCTCATTCCTTGCAGTGGATCCCGGCTGCATTCAGCTCCCGGCGGAGCTGAACCACATCCCCGTGGAAAACGGTCGCATTCAGGCCGCTGAAAATCGCCCCCTCCACATTGGAGGGCAGATCATCAATGAAGAAGCAACTTTCTTTTTCCAGTTTGAATTTGTCGCAGAGCCGCTGAAAGATATCCTGGGAGGGTTTCAGCAAATGCTCTTCCGCCGAAACCATCAGTGCATCGAAGCACTCTGAGCCGGGGATACTGGGGAAATATTCCCGCAATGCGGCGCTGGCATTGGATAGGAGATAGATATGATAGCCGTTGGCTTTCAGCTCCCGCACCAATTCCGCCATACCGGGTATCGGATTGACAAAACGCCGGAACCAATAGATCATCTCCCCGGCGCTACCCCAGAGCCGTTCCGGGAGCTTCGTTTTCACATATGCAAGCAGCTGCTCCTCATCCATCAGTCCCCGATCCTGCTGCACCCACTGGGGGCTACGCAGTACGGTTCGGTTAAGCAGCTGCCAGTCCGATTCCGACAGCGCCAGTGCATCCAGCATCTGCTGGGGATCCCACCGGATCAAGACTCCGCCCATATCAAAAATAAGATTGGAAATCATAAAATTCTCTCCTTTATGCTATGTTGCACCCATCGTACCACATTCCGCCGCAAAATACAACAAAAAGCTCCCCCGGGGGAGCTTTTTGAATATCAGTACAGGCTGTCCGTTGGATTAGGGTAACCGAATTCCTCTTTCAGGAGGGCATAATAATCATTGGCTTCCCCGGTTTCGTCATAGCGCCAGGGGTAACCATAGGGATAGTCGTCCTTGGCATCCCCAGTGTGCTGGGTGATGCAGTCCGGGTGCAGGTCATCGAACCGGGCTTGCTCCTGCGCATCCGTTTTTGACCGGGCATCCACCAGCACCGATAGATTCAGCTCATCCAGTGCGGTCAAATCCGATACCTTGGTATAGGCCACATTCAGCCGCTGCAAGGCGGTGCACGATGCCAGAGGGGAAATATCCTCCACATAGCCGCAATAGGTCAGCTCAAGGAATTCCAGATTGGGACAATTTTCGAACGGGCTTAAATCCGATATCATGGAGCCGGAGAAGATCGCCGCCCGGAGATTGGGCATCCCAGCAACGAAATCGCACTGCTTCAAATACTCATTGTGGCCAAAATCCAGGAACTCCGCATCCTCGCAGTAAATCAGGGCGGCACTGTTGGAGTCATAGAGGTTATATACATGACGGATGACCTTGCGGTCAGTCAGGCATCCCCCTTTTCCGAACCATATGCGCCATACCACCTTGGTGGTGCCCCGGAATTCGTCCCGCACCTGAGCCAATTCCTCGTTGGTGAAATGGCAATTGTCCAGAACGAAGCGGCTGCACCCCCGCAGGACGGTAAGGCCAGTGCGCAAAGTATCCAACGCCCCATCTTGATTGCCGATATACTGATTGGCGTAGCTGATCTGCTCATCGGTGGTGGAGACCTGCTTACCGAACAATTCGAAAGAGAAATGCAGCAGCACCTGGGGCACGGATTCCTGCAATTGGGCTGCCTGCTCCAGGGTAAAGGCCGTCATTCCCTCATCCGTCATCAGCCGGATATCCGTCAAATTGGGCAGCTGCGCCAGCTGGGATGCATTCGCAAGCACATCCTCCGGGTCACAGGATGACAGATCCAACTCCCAGGTCTCCACGTTACAGGGAACGCCGCAAAAATAGAACCCGCAGGAGAAATCAATATTGGGATAGCGCTGTTGCAATGCCCGCAGCTGCTCCATTTGCAGCACGGTATCGCTCAGGGTAACGGAACGGACATTGGGCAGGTAAGCCAGATTCTCCAGCAGGAGATCCAATTCAAATTCTCCATTTTTCAGTTCCAGCGCCGTTGCATCCGGCGGCGCAGCCATTTTACCCAGGCGGACATAGTAGCGCACCTGTACCTGGGGATTGCGGGCGGCATAGCTCTGGATGGCCGAATAGCATTCGCTGCCAGTTAGATCCAGTTCCTTTAGCCCGGGATAATTCTGCTCCAGCGCCAGCAGGCCACTTTCATCCACCACTGCCGCCATTTTCTCTACGGCGGTTGCCTCCGTTGGAGCGGTGGCGCCCAATGCGCCCATACCGCACCCGGAAAGCAAAAGCGCAACAAGCAGAGTGATCAAAATAATCTTACTCCAAGATCTCATAGATCTGAGTTCCTCCAATAATAATTTTCAATCCCATTGTACCATGTGTTCTTCCAAAATACAATCTCCATTAGAAAACAACCGGTGCGGCCGAAGCCGCACCGAATCGTTAATCTCTGCGAAGCGCCTGAATCGGGTTCAGATTCGCCGCCTGGGTCGCCGGAAGCAGACCGAATACAATGCCAATGAGGGTGGAAAAAGCCACGCTGACACCGATGGCCGGTAGGCTGATGGCCACCGGGATCTCCATCATTTTCGAGATCAATTCCGCCATGCCGATTCCCGTTGCCACACCGATCACGCCGCCCAAACTGGTCAAAACGGCGGCCTCCGTCAGAAATTGCATGAGAATGCGGCGTTTCTTTGCGCCGATGGCTTTCTTCAAACCGATCTCCGCCGTGCGCTCCGTCACGGATACCAGCATAATATTCATCACGCCGATGCCGCCCACCAGCAGCGAGATGCTGGCGATCCAAATCAGCTGGGTATTGGTGGATTGGCTCATTTTTTGCAGCTGCTGCGCCTGCTCCAGCATATCCTGGCTGCGGTAGTCATAGCCCGTATCGGTGCCGATGATCTGGCTCTGGGTGAGTAAATCGGCGGCATTTTTGCCGACGGTGGTCATGGAGTCGGTGCTGTCCACCTTGATGGCCACATTCTGGGGTTCGTCAAACTGGTACACCACCGGCCAAATCGCATCCGGCAGGAATACACTCCCGGCGGAGCTACCCACGTAGATCTGGTAATCCTCCATGGAATTGATGGTGGGGGAGAATTCCTCGGACATGGCCACGATGCCGACGATGGTGAATACATCCTCCTGAATTTCCAGCTTCTGTCCAATGGGGTCGCCGGTAATGGACAGGATGGAGACGGCATTCTCGTCCAGGATGGCAACTTTGCGGAAATCGCTGAAATCCTCCTGGGTAAATCCCCTGCCCCGCTTCACCTGATAGCCATAGGCGGAGAAATAGTTGCTGTCCACGCCATACAGGGCGCCGCTGTAAGAGCTGTCCTGATAATACAGGTCGGCATAGTTCCGAGAGTAGTACAGGGATACTGCCTGAGCGCCGTCCAGATCTTCCAATTTCTGGCGGGTCTGCTCCGAAATGGGGCGGACACAGGTGGGGATCGAATTCCAGGAAGCATCGAATGCATAGCCATTCTGATTCAGCTGAACGGTGACCACATTGTTGCCTGCGCCGATCAGATTCTCCTTAATCTGCTCATTGGTTCCCTTGATGGTGGAAACAATGGTAATAATGGCGGCAATGCCGATGATGATGCCCAGCATGGTCAGGATGCTCCGCATCTTGTGCCCCCAAACGCCCTGGAAAGCTAATCGAATATTCTCTAACATGATTCACCCTCCCATCAGGCGTACATATCCGAATAGTCGCCCTCTTCTGCGGGGGCACCGGGTTTGACGTTCTTGCCATAGGGGAAAGCGATCATATCCTCTTCGCTCAGTCCCTCCACGATCTCCACATAATATCCATTGAGGGACTTGCCAACCGTGACATTGCGCTGCTCCAGTTTGCCGTCAGCGCCCATCACATAGACGAAACTGACCCCATCCTGGGTGCGCAGGAATGCATTCTCCAGATACACACCGGTCTGCTCTCCCGTGGAATAGGACACCCCCGCATAGTTGCCCGCCTGCAAATCCGCCTGCTCATCCACAAATACCCGCATGGGATAACTGGAAGCATTGGGATTATTGTTCCCGTTATAGGTATTGCTGGAGGAGGGGACATCCCCAATGGAGACGATCACGCCGGGGTAGGATGCACCGTAGCTCCAGTCGTCAACGGTCACTTCATCGCCAACTTTCACGCTGTTGCGCTCCAGCTCACTGATGCTGGCTTCGATATAATAGCCACCGCCGCTGGAAATCTTCATAATGGGTTGGGAATTGAACTTGGCATCCTCCTCCGTCAGCAGGGAGATCACCTTGCCATCCTGCTCAGCGTAGACATGGCCGTCACTGAGTTCCTTTTCCATGATTTTCAGCTCCGCTTCCAGGAGTTTCAGCTGAATTTCCAGATCCTTGATCTTTTTCTGCTGGTCTTCTTTCATGGCCTGAATTTGGGTATAGGTATAGCCGCTGCCCATATAGTCCACTTCGGGTTCGGTTACCTCTTCCACGGGCTCCTGAGGGATGGAGTAATCATCCATATTGGAAGCATCGAAGAATGCGAAACTGCCGTCCGGGAAAACATGGAGGCCAATCCAGACCCGGCGCTCCCCTTTCAGCCAGTTCCCCTCCGTCACCTTGAAAATGACATAATAGGGATAGCATTCCTTTTCAGGAATATCCGGCTGGGGCTCAGTCGGTTCGGTCGGCTCCTGGGTAGGAGTGAACTCGTCCACCTCAATGGCGGAGAAGAGGATGAGCGACTCCTCACCGGTCAAATCCCCAAGGGAGCCCTCCCCGGTTGCTTCCTGAACCGCCGTGGGTTCAGCAGCGGGCGCTTCGGTGCTTTGCGCTTCGGTCACAGGCAGCTCTGTAGCGGGAGGTTCCGTACTGGGGGGCTCCGTAGCCGGAGCAGCCGTCTCTGCCGGTTCCGTAACCGGTGCTTCCGTGGATGTAGGTTGAATCTCGGTGGATTCGGATGTTGGTTCGGTCGCAGGTTCCGTTGTTGGCTCCGTCGTAGGTTCCTCAGAGGCATCCGTCGGCTCCGTTGAAACATCGGTGGGTTCCGTTTCGTTGGATGCAAAGGAATCGCCTATGGGCAGATCCACATTGGTCATATCCAGCTTATCCGACACGACCCATCCCTGCACATCCAGCGCATCGTATTTCACGTAAGCCCAAATTTGGGAATCGATGGCTTCCAGCCGGGTCACCTCGACCTCCATTCCCACATCCAACTGGGCAACAAAAGTACCATCCGCACCGGGGGCAGTGAGCAGAATCAGCTGCTCTTTCGCCGTGGCAATATTCTCCCGGGGAGCAGCCGTTGGCTCCCCGGTGGGCTCCTGGGTCGCTTCAGTGGGTTCCGGCGTAACGGTGGGCTGCGTAGGTTGGGGTTCCGTCGAATCCGTGGGCTCCGTTACGTCCGTGGGATCGGTCGTATCCGTCGGTTCCGTTACATCCGTCGGATCGGTCGTGTCCGTCGGTTCAGTTGCATCCGTCGGATCGGTCACATCCGTTGGTTCGGTTGCATCCGTTGCATCTGTCGGATCAGTGGGTTCCGTGGGCTCCGGGCGCTCAACCAGTTGACCGATCACTTCCTGCAAGAATTCCGTGGTGATGGACTGCCCCGCCGGAACCCAGCAAATGAAAGCAGCATCCTGGGTTTCGCCGGTGTGAATCGCATCCCGGAAGAGGGCATAGTCCGCTGTCAACTGGTAGCCGTAGTCCGGCTCCGTGGGTTCGGTCTCCGGCTCGGTTGGCGGGGTGCCCATGGGAACCATCCAGGTGATGGTTTGCAATTCTTTGTTGGCATCTTCCAAATCCAGCTGCGCTTTTTGCAGTTCCAGTTCCTTGCGCTCCAGCTCCAGCTGAGACAAACTGGTATCAAAGGTCATGAGCAGGTCACCTTTCGTCACCTGCTGCCCCTCTTCCACCAGGATCTCTTCCACCGTTTGGGTATCGGACAGGTAGACAGTTTGAATTCTGTCCGTGGTAACCGGGCCATAGCTGTCCCGGGTATCGCCCCAGTATTCGGTCATGCCCACCATGCTGAACGGATAAACTTTCACCACGGCGGCATTCTTCTGGCGATAGTGCCGCCAACCGAAGATACCTCCGCCGGAAAGCAGCGCCACGACCAGGCAGACCGCGATGATTTTCTTAAACTTTTTCATTTGCCCTTTCCTCCCCATTTACCAGAAGTTCCCCATCCAGAATGTGATAGGTCTTATCGGCGCAAGCCGCAATCGCCGGCTCGTGGGTGATCATGATTATGGTCATCCCCTCCTGGCTGAGGTTGCGGAAAATATCCATAATCTGGTTGCCCGCCTTGGTATCCAGAGCGCCGGTGGGCTCATCCGCCAGCAGCAGGGTCGGCTTGGTCACAATTGCCCGGGCAATAGCCACCCGCTGGCACTGACCGCCGGAAAGCTGATTGGGCAGGAAATGGATCCGCTCCCCCAGTCCCACGGCATTCAGGGCTTCCACCGCCCTGGCTCGCCGCTCTTTCAGGGGCACCCCCGCATACAGCAGGGGCAGCGCCACATTGTCCACCGCATCGAGCTTCGGCATCAGGTGGAAGCTCTGGAAGACGAAACCAATATACTTGTTGCGAACGTCCGCCAGTGCATTGTCGCTGCTGCCCAGCAGATTCCTGCCGTTCAACTCATAGCTGCCGGAGGTAGGCACGTCCAGACAGCCGATCAGATTCATCAATGTGGTTTTGCCGGAGCCGGAGGGACCCATAATAGCCAGATACTCCCCCTGCTCCACCGTCAGATTGATGTGCTTCAGTACCGGGACAGTCTGCTTCCCCTGGATATAATCCTTGCAGATGTCCGTCAATTTCAGAATGGTCATAGCGGCGCTCCCTTATTCTGATTTTGTGGTGGGCGCACCCACGGTACAAACGGAATCATCCGGGAAAGCGATATAGTCCGCCTCATCAAGCCCGGAGAGAATCTGATACGCATCCGAGGCGCCGTCATACTCTCCCAGCTCTATATTGCGCTGCTCCAGGCTGCCCCGGCCATTGTCCGCCCAGACGAAAGGATTCCCCTCCTGGTCATAGGCGATAAATGCGCTGCTGAGCAGCAGGCCGGTCAGCTCCTCCGTCTGCTCCTGCTCCACGCTTAAGTAAACGTGCTGTCCCAGCAGCATCCCATCGATGCGATCCATCTCCACATAGAATGGATAGCGGCTGGAATTGCTCATTTCATCGGAATCGATGTAATAGTAGCTGCTACTGCCCTGGGTGGGATTCTCATAGTCCACCAGAGTGACTGTGCCCATCCAGAATTCGGTTTCATCCAGCCGGGATTCCACCCGGATGCGGTCACCCTCGATAATGGAGCCCATCTGCATCTCGTTCAGGGTTCCTTTCACCCGGAACGAACCGGTCTGCTGAATGGTGATGTAGGCTTTGCTTTCGCTGTAGTTATCGGTCTGCTCGTCCCCCAGGGCGGTGATCCGCCCGTCCACCGGGGAAGTGACCACCGCATTGGCCAAAAGGTGCTCCGATTTCTGAACCTCCGTCTGTTTGGTTTTCAGGTTCAGCTGTGCCTCTTTCAGGTCGATCTGATTAGTTTGAATTTGCAGGGTATATTTCAGTTTATCGGACGAAGACCAGCTCCGCTCCCGATCCTTTTCCAGCTGCTCGATCTGCGCCGCATAACTCTCGATAGAGGATTCCAGCTGTTCCAGTTCGATTCGCTGCTTATCCAGAGAGAGCTGAATCTGCTCCGTGTCGTAGCTGAATAGCTCCTGACCCGCAGATACCTCGTCCCCCTTTCGGACGTAAACCTGATCGATGGCCTTGTCGTCATCTTTCTCAATCTCCGTTACGCTTTCCGATACAACGATACCGCCGAAGCGATCGTTTGCGCCGATCCCACCCATCTGGGACAGATTTTCCACTTTCTGGACAAATACATGGGTCTGCTTCTGGGCACAAGCCGTCAGCCCCAGAATCAAGCACCCCGCCAGAAGCCACGCGGCAGCTTTCTTCATATTCTCATTCCTCCATAGTAACTGATTTTTTCACCATGATAATCCATCCGCATTCAAAAATCAACAGATGGAAGATTAAGTTTATTTTAATTTGTAAAAGGCAAAGCGAACCCCATTCCAAAGAACGGGATTCGCCAAGTGAATTCCTTATGACCGGAGGGCATTGCGCTCCATTTTCCTGAAAACAATGGGGAACGCAATGAATTCCGCCACCAGTGTCAATCCCCAGGAGATGGGATAGGAGGCATACAGGCACTCCGGTGTATGGAACTCCGGAATCTGGAAAATGGTAAAAATCCACAGCAACCGAGAGCCGCAGATCCCGATAACGGAAATCAGCATGGATACGGTGGATGCGCCCATGCCCCGCAGTGCGCCACCGGCGCTATCCAGCAGGCCGAACAGCAGATAGGGCGCAGAGGTGAACAGGATGCGGCGCATACCGATTTCCAGTGCTTCCTGGGAGTCGGTAATATAAATACCCAGCAGCGGGCGGCGGAAAATCGTCAGCAGTCCGCCGGTAAGCAGCCCCGCCAGCGCCGCATAGAGAATGCAGCATTTGAAAATCTTCTTCACCCGCTGGAATTGGTGGGCACCCACATTTTGGCCGATGTAGTTCACCGCCGCCTGATGGAATCCGTTGACCGTATTGTAGCAGAATCCCTCCAGATTGCCCACGGCCGCATTGCCGGAGACCATCGCCTCGCCAAAAGAATTCATGGAGGACTGGATGATCACATTGGAGATGGAGAAAGTTGAGCCCTGGATCCCGGCGGGCAGACCGATGCGCATGATCTTCTTCAGCTGGGGCACATAAATGCGCATTTTCGACGGGTAGAGACGGCACGCATCCTTGCGGTGCATCAGAACGATCACCACCGCCACTGCGGAAAGTGCCTGGGAAATGGTCGTCGCCCAGGCCACCCCCGCTACATTCATATCGAACGCCGCAACGAACACCACATTCAGCACAACATTCAGCAGCCCCGCCGCCATCAGGATGATCAGAGGGCTCTGGGTATCCCCCGCCGCCCGGAGGATGGAGGTGCAGTAGTTATAAACCATGGTAAAGGTGATGCCGCCAAAATAGATGCGCATATAAACGCTGGACAATGGCAGTACATTTTCCGGCGTATCCATCCACCGCAGGAACGTGGGGGAACAGGCAATGCCCACCCCGGTAAGCACCACGCCGCCAATCAGCGCCGTAAGCAGCGCCGTATGCACCGTGCGGTGCACCGCCTCGTCCTGCTTACTGCCGATGGCGTGCGCCACCGTCACACCGGCACCAACGGACAGGCCGATGAACAGATTGACGATCAAGTTGGTGATGGCACCCGTTGCGCCCACCGCCGCAACAGAAACGCTCCCGCAAAACCGCCCCACCACCACAAGGTCGGCGGCATTAAACAGCAGCTGCAAATAGCTGGTGAGGATAATGGGCACCGTATAGGTAAGAATACTCATGGCCAGGGGACCTTGGAGCATATTCCTTTCCGTTCTCTTCATATCTTTTACGCACTTCCTAAACTTTCTTTATCGCCATGCATTATACTCCCCCGGGCATACATTGTCAAAGCATATTCCTGCCGTTTTTTCTCACTTAAGTTCAACTGAATTCGGTGAAATTGCCTCTAAGCTATAATGCGTTTCGGTCATATGACAGTTTTCTACACATAGTACTGATTCTGGATTGAATCCGAGATGTCCAAAAATTTCGGCTTGTCATTGTGTAGATGGTAGATTTCTGCAAATTCTTCTGATATAATAAAATGCAGAAACACGAACCAAATTGAAATTGGGAGGGATTCACTATGAAGAAGATGATAACCGCAGTGCTTTGCCTTGCAATGATTTTTCTCTTTACCGGATGTGAAAAAGGTGATACGTCAAAAGTGAGTATTGATTATGGAACATCTGCTATCTATTCAAAAGCGGAAATGGACTCTGCGATTGATATTATAAAGAAGCAGTTTCGTTCCTTTAATGGTTGTGAATTGTATCGTCTTTCTTATATGTCGGATGAAAAATGCAACAGTGAAAGCAATATTAAATGGATGAATGATTTAAGACCGGATGGCAGCAAAGAAGTCTTTACACAATGCATTGCATTTGACAGCAGCTTCCGTTCACCGGAAAAAGGTGGCGGCGCATGGGAGGCTGACGAGGAATACACATGGTCATGGTGGCTTGCTCGAAGCGATGGTGGACAATGGACGCTAATGACTTGGGGATATGCCTAAGAGTAAGGAATTCCAGCTTGTCATGGGGCATTCCCTAAAACAGGTCGCTCGCTTGCCACAATGGACAGAAAGCTGAAGCCCAAATTTAATATCTGTTGCAAAGGCAATGCCATCAACTTAAGCACGCTCCCTTGGCTCTCCTTGAGGGAGAGCTGGCAAAATCGGCTCTTCGGAACCGATTTTGACTGAGAGGGTGTCCTATAATGAATGGTAAGTGCTCAAAAATACCAACGACACTCCCCCTGTCGGCCTGTTCGGCCGACATCCCCCTCAGTGAGGGGGACAAGGGGCGCTACCGTATTGAACCTTAAGTTGATGACATTGGTTGCAAAGGAATGCATCTGTACCGCTTGTGTACGGATGCATTCCTTTTTTGCGAATATCTGACGAAACCGGAAGTATCTTTTTAGAATTTACCGCTTCGCCCGGAGTGGCTGCCGGAGGAATAGTGGTGAGAACCGCCAGAAGAATGGTGCGCCCCGCCGGAGGGGTGATGATTGGAAGATTCACTCTGGCGGGGACGGCGGCTCACCGTGCGATGCAGGAACATATCCGACCGGCGGCGCAAATTCAGTCCGCCCCGTGCTACATATTGGTCGGCATCCCGCTTCTGCTTGGCCGATTTCATGGAGCTGCAAAGCAGCAATCCCACCAGGAGCGCAACCACAGCACCAATGATCGATGCGGTCAGGAGTGTTTCGCCGTTTACCCTTTGGTAGACCACAATGCCCGTCGGGCCGTCAGCACCGCCAATATGACCCTGGGGAAAGGAAATCCCAGCGTTCGTGTCGATACCCATTGCACCATCAGGGTCACTGATATAACCGATGCTGTTTTCCCTCTCGCCCCGGAGCATGATCTTTTCGCATTCACTCAGAAAAGCGGAAAATCCCCCCTCGAAATCATCTCGTCGGAAATCGGGCAGGAATGCATTCTCCAAATCATCCAGGGCGGACTGCGTAAAAATGCCCCTTGCACGGATGCTGTTGACATCCAGGTCATAGTCCCGCTCCTCCATACTGAGCAGGAGCATGATCCCGGCATTGTCCTCCCCAAATCCAAGGGAATGGTCATCAATAAAATCCATGGCGAACGTCTCGAAATCATCTGCGCCGTCATAATCCAGATAATCCGGTAAAATGACGATATAAACGCCGATGCGGTATGTTTCGCTGATTTCCGCTGCCCGATTCTCAAGATACTTCCGCTGAGAAGCGGTCAGGAGCCCAGCTTCGTCCGTCACGTAATCCAGCTGTGCCTGACTGGCCGCTGCCGGAAGCAGCAGGAGATTCAGCAGCAAAATGGCCAGGAGTAATGGAAAAATTCTTCTTTTCATTTCGCCACCCCCTTACAGCAAAAACAGTAACGAAATCAGCGCCGCCACCAGGAAAGAACCGGCGCACCACAGAGCCAGTTTCCCCTTGTCAATGGGTAGATCGCCGATCAATTTGCCCGTCTGCCCATTCATGGCGAAGAGAAACGTCCTGTCTTTCCATTTTGTAGACAGCATCCATACGGGCATCAGCGCATAGCGCACCCGCCCCGGATGGACGGAGATATCCTTCTTCACCGTGGTACAGGTAGCGTAGCCCACCACCGTATCCCGCAGAGCATCCTCGATGCTCCCGGCGCAACGGGCGTTGGCACGTTTGGCACATTCGTCCTTGCTCACATCGTAGCAGTCCGCCAGAAAACCGGGCAAATAGGACATAGAGAAGGGCTTCAAATCCCCATAATCATAGGGTTCAATGGCATCCATATGGCCATCCGGCATCTGGGAAGAAGCATCCACCGGGATATTCTGAAAGTCTAACGTCCCCTCCCGATGAACCAGGAAATGGCTGGTTTCGGTGATATACTCCCTGGGAGTGGTGCGGGTATGTACCCGGGTGGTGCGGAACGTCATGTCCCCCACGGCCTGGGCATCAAAGAGCCAGAAAGGGACATAGACCCCCTTGATCTGCTGAATATGATTTTCCGACTTGAATGCCTTGGGCAGCAGGATTTTATGCCGATAATGGTTCTTCAGCGCTGCTACCGCCGCTTCTTTTTCCACCCGGAAAGGAATGATCAATTCCGGCTTCCGATTCCCCGAAAGCTTCCCGGGAATGATGCTGGGATTGCCGCAATAGGGGCAGGAAGTAGCAGCAGTGGTCACATCACAGATCAGTTCCGCAGCGCAGGAGGGGCAGCGATATGCCAGAAAATCTGCATCCTCCCCCCAATTTTCGCCGGAATCCATGTTCCACCGGGCTTCCTGAAAGCGCTCCTGCGCATCACTCTCCCGGGGCTCCTCCTCCGGCGAGGCATCTTTCTCGGCATACATCCGATCCATATCCTCTACCGAGAAATGGCTCCCGCAGTAATCGCATTCCAACACACCGGACTGGGTGCCAAAATGCAGGGGTGCCGTGCAGGATGGGCACTGATAATTGGTTATTTCATTGGCCATAAACACCATCTCCTCTCAGGCGAGCAGGCCGCCAAAGGCAGCCGCTGCTCTTAGCCGCCAATCTGATCCTCATCCCCGAAGCGGTCGCCGCACTCCGGGCAGAATTTGGGGGGATTGGTCGGGTCTTCCGGCATCCACCCGCATTTGTCGCAGCGGTATTGGGGTGCCCCGGTGGGCTTCCGTGCGCCGCATTCCGGGCAGAATTTCCCCTGATTCACTGCGCCGCAGGTGCATCTCCAGCCGTTTTCCGGTTCCGGCTTCTTTGCGCCGCACTCTGGGCAGAATTTCCCGGTGGCAGTAGCACCACAGGTGCACTTCCATCCGCTGGCGGGTGCCGTCCGCTGCCCCATCTGGAACAACTGCGCCGCATTGGTGCCGCCCATGTTCTGCGCCATGCCCATACCCACGAAACCGGTCGCAGCGCCGGCGGAATTGGAAGCGGCTGCTTTCATGGCATCCCCCCGTGCCATCACGTCATAGGCCGCAGCCATATTGGGATTGGTGAAGACGGCGGTGCGCTGCATGTCTTTCAGCATCTTCTCATCCTCTTCCGATGCTTTCACACTGGAAACGCCGAAAGAGACGATCTCGATTCCCCGTAGCTCCCGCCATTTATTGGACAGGATCTCGTTCAATGCATCAGCAAGCTCCATGGTGTGTCCCGGCAGGCTGCTGTAACGGATGCCCATATCGGACAATTTCGCAAATGCAGGCTGCAATGCCGTCAGCAGCTCCGTTTTCATCTGGCTCTCCAGCCGCTCCCGGGGGAAGACATCGCTGAAATTGCCGCAGACATTGGTATAGAACAGCAGCGGGTCACAGATGCGGAAGCTGTATTCCCCAAAGCAGCGGACGGAGATCTCCCAATCGAGCCCGATATTCCGGTCAACCACCCGGAAAGGAACGGGATTGGGGGTGCCATATTTGTTGCCAACCAGTTCTTTCAAATTGAAATAATAGACCCGCTGATCTTTGGCACTTTCCCCGCCGAAAGTGAATCGCTTGCACACGGAATGGAACGTCTGTAAAATCGCTTCATCCAGATTGCCGCAGAAAACGCTGGGCTCAGAGGAGATATCATAGGTAAACTCCCCCGGCTCCGCCGTGAAATCCACCACTTTCCCTTGCTCCACGATCATGGCGCACTGGCCATCCGCCACGGCGATCACGCTGCCATTGGTGATGATATTGTCCCCGCCCCGGTTCCCCCGGCCGGATACCCGTTTGTGCCCCTTGACGGCAAGAACCGTCTCCGGAATTGCATCACAGTAAAAATATTCTTTCCACTGATCCGCCAGAACACCTTTTGCGGTTTTGGTTATGATTTTTAAAAGTCCCATAATATTTCACTCCTTATTTAAACTATCGGATATTCAAACCCAGGGAAGCGCTCCATCACGGATATTCACCCGGAACTCCACCGTTACGCTCTGCACCCCCGGGGCACTGACCACCAGGGTACCGGAACCACTGCGCCCCACGGTTCGTAAATATGCGCCGCACATTCCCCCCTCGGCCGCCACGGAATCCGGGCAGGCCAGTGCCACAGCGCCATCCGCCCGGAAAGTTACCGGGAGCTGGGCGTAAGTGGCCGGGGTGCCGTTTTCGTCCAGGATGCGCACCCGAACTGCCGCCATATCATAAGTATCCCCAATCACAAGATCGCAGCTGCTGGGCTTCACCTCCAGGTGGAGCTTTGCACTGGGGCCACGCTTCACCGTCTTTACGCATTTTCCGTAAACCATTGCTTCAAAGCGCCACCGGGTAGAGCGGGCACCCCAATTGCCGATATACTTGCCATAGAGGGCAACACAATCCTCGTAGCGCATATGATAGCGGAACTTGAGCCACAGGTATTTCAGCTTATACCGCCGGGGCAGATTCGAAAGGCCAAACTTCTGCGCCGCCAGAAGCAATTCCCGCAGGTGCTCTGCCTTGGCATGGTCGAAGCCCTCCTGACTTTCCAGCAGGACACCAATGGGGTCATCCAGCACAAAGGGCGGATGGGGCAGGGCGCTCTCGCCGGTACGATTCAATTTGGTGACGAAGCAGTCATTCTTATACAGCGCCACCTCATCGGCATTGGAGAACACGGTCACATTCCCGATTTCCCCGCCGGGATAGTCACCAATATCCATGGAGGAAGCCACATCCAGAACGACCCCCTCCTCCCCCTGGCTGGCATAGGCAGAGGCGGCCAATTTGGGATTGCGGAAAGCATCCATCACCCCATGATAGCATATCCGGTCACCGGAACCAAAGTCCAGATGGGTTGCATAGTCGAACATACACCAGCCGAAGCATCCTGCGTGTTCCCCACTGGCATAGGCCGCATTCAGCACCCGCATATGGCGCATAGCCTGCTCCTTGCGCTTCGCCCAGGGGTCAAAGGATTTCGTGGGGAACATGTGGCCGTTGTGTTCCGAAATCAGGAATGCTTTCCCCCGATTGGTGGTGATGCTGCTTTTTCCCTTGCATCCGGGATTGCCGCCGGAATGGGAAAAATCGTTGAATGCATATACATCCTCCAGCAATTTGCTCTTTTCCAAATACCGCACGCCGGAGGTCGCCCGGCTGGGATCCAATTTGTGCGCGAGTTTATTGGTTTGGCGGTAGAGGGCATCGTCATCCACACTTTCGTTGATCCGCACGCCCCAGAGGATGATGCTGGGATGGTTGCGATATTGGGTGACCATTTCCTCCACATTGCGGCAGGCCTGCTCTTTCCATGCTTCATTGCCGATATGTTGCCACCCCGGAATCTCCATAAAGACCAGCAGGCCGATCTTATCACACTCGTCAATGAAATACTGGCTCTGGGGGTAATGACTGGTTCGCACGGCGGTGCAGTGCAGTTCCTCTTTCAGGATGCGGGCATCCTCCCGCTGGAGGGACTCCGTGGCGGCATAGCCGATATAGGGGAAGCACTGGTGCCGGTTCAGTCCCCGTAGGAAGAATTTGTCCCCGTTCAGGTAGAACCCATCGGCTGCAAATTCCGCCGTGCGGAAGCCGAAAAGCACCTGCTCTTCGTCCAAAATCCGTTCCCCATCCATTAGCCTCACCCGGCAGATATACCGATTGGGCTCCTCCGGCCGCCAGGGGCGGGCATTGAGACAGTGGGCAGAAAATTGGCGTTTCTTCTCCCGTCCGCTCCAAAGGGATTCCCCCGTCCGGCTCAGGATGGTGACCTCCACTTCCCCAGAAGAACGGTCCGTTTCCACGGTGACCTCCACTCTGTCTACCGTGGGGGTGGTGACGAACACATCCTGAATCAGGGACACTTCCTTTTCAATCATCCAGCATTCCCGGTACAGCCCCCCATAGGTCAGATAATCCACCACAAAACCAAAGGGCGGGATCTGGGGATTCTCCGTGGTATCCAGCCGGAGGGCAATTTCATTCTCACCGGGATTGACCAGACCCGTGATCTCCAATCGGAATGCGGTATAGCCGCACCGGTGCTCCCCTGCCGGATTACCATTGACGAAAACTTCCGCGATATGGGCAGCACCGTCAAATTGGAGGAAATAGCGTTTCCCGCTGAGAGTGTCCGGGAGTTTCAACTTCCGCCGGTAGCCGCAGACCATTTGATAACTTTCGCTGTCACCATAGTGCAGGGGCAACTCCACCGGATTATGGGGCAGCTCCACGGCCTTTGCCTCCGTTTGAAAATGCATGAATTCATCGCTCCAGCACCGGGTAAATTCCCAGGCGTTGCAGATGCTGGTTTTCATGCCGATCCCTCCATTCCATCTTTTTGATAAAATTATACTATCGGTGATGGAAAATGTAAAGTAGGTCATGAGCAAAACGCAACAGCATTTTACACATTTTTTTAAAAAAGAAACCGCCTGAACGATCTCATTCAGGCAGTCTCATGATACATAATTCCTTTTATCAGCCGTTGCGCACTGACATAAACAGGCTCTCCATATAGCGAGAGATCTCCTCCGGCAGGAAAGAGAAATTCTTGCCGTGGGCAAGCACTTCTTCCGATGGGTAAACCACTGAGCTCTCGGACAAATCCTCGGACATATACTGCTTCGCCTCACTGATGGGGGAACCGTAGCAAATATAGTCCATATTGGCGCCGGAAATCTCCGGCTCGCAGATAAAGTTGATGAACAATTCCGCCGCCTCTTTCTCACGGGAGCAAGTGGGGATGCACATCGCATCGGTGAAGAGATTGAAGCCCTGCTCCTGGGGATGGAAGAACGCCAGATTCTCATTTTCCAGCATCATCATAGTGCAATCCCCGGCGTAGTAGGGGGCAATATAGGCCACCTCGTTCTGCATCAGGTCATAAACCTGATCCATCACATATTGCTGCAAGAGGGGTTTTTGCTCTTTCAGCTTTCGGGCGCAATCTTCCAGTTCCGACTTATCCGTGGTATTGATATCATACCCCAAGAGGAGCTGGGCAATGCCGAAAGCATCCCGGGAATTGTCAAACATGAGGATCTTATCCCTGTACTTCTCGTTCCACAGGATCTCCCAACCGGTGACATCCGCTTCGTTCACGTACTTGGTATTGTACAAAATACCCACGGTACCCCAGGTATAGGGAACGCTATACTTGTTCTCCGGGTCGAATCCGGGATTCTTAAAGGTATCATCCACGTAAGCGAAATTGGGAATATTGTCGAAGTTCAGTTCCAGGAGCATCCCCTCGTCGATCATGCGGGCGATCATATAGTCCGACGGGATGATCACGTCCACGGTGATGCCGCCGTTTTTCAACTTGGTATAGAGGGTCTCGTTGGAATCGTAAGTGGTGTAGTTCACCTTGATATTGGGATACTTCTCCATGAAAGCGGCGATGATATCCAGGGTATCGTCACTGCCATCGGCAATATTCTGTCCCCAGTTATAAACATTCAGGGTGATGGTCTGGTTGCGATTGGTGCAAATCAGCAACACCGCACCACCCAACAGCACAATCGCCGCCGCAATGGCCGCCACACGCCTGAAAATCCGCACTGCCCTGCTGGGGGCGACACCCCGTTTGCTCTTCTTGGTCTTGTCGGAGCGCAGCTGCAACAGGTTCATGGTGAGCATCAGGATGAAAATCAGCCCGAACAGCAACGTAAACATGGCATAGATCTTGGGCTGGATGGGCTTCTTCGTCTCGGAATAGATTTTCACCGGCAGGGTGACAAAATCCGACCCGGTGACGAAATAGCTGATGACGAAATCATCCAAACTCATGGTGAATGCCATGATGCCCCCCGCCAGGATGCCCGGCAGGATCTCGTGAATGGTCACCTTGAAGAAAGCCTGGGTCGGGGTGCAGCCCAGATCCATGGCGGCATCTTTCAGGGATTTGTCCATCTGCTGGAACCGGGGCATCACATTCAGTATCACATACGGGAGCCCGAAAGTCACATGGGCGATCAGCAATGTCCAGAAATTCAGCGACTCTTTCATTCCCAGCATTCCGCTGCCCACGAACGTGAACAGCAGCGACAGACTGACACCGGTGACGATATCCGGATTGGTCATGGGAATATTGGTCAATGTCAGCACGGCTTTGCGCATCCTGGGTTTCAAATTGAAGATGCCCGCAGCGGCGAAAGTACCGAATACCACGCAAATCAGGCTGGACAAAATGGAAATCAACAGGGAATTACCCAGCAGACTCAGAAGTGTCCGGTCTTTGAACAGTTCCACATACCGCCCAAGGGTGAACCCCTCGAAATGGGTGATATCCTTGCCGGTATTGAAAGATGCCACGACCAGTACCGCCATGGGCAGGTACAGGAAGATGAACATGGCAATGGTGAGGATTTTATTGGTCTTTTTCATACGATCACATCCTCCTCACCGCCGAACCGGTTCATGATGCCGGTGCAGACGAATACCAGCAGCATCAGCACCAGGCTGAGCGCCGCCCCCAGGTTGGGGTTCTGGGCGGTTTTGAACAGCCGCTCGATGGAGTCGCCGATCATCATGGTATCGGTATTGCCCAGCTTCTGGGAGATATAGAAAGTGGATACAGCCGGGACGAACACCATCGTGATGCCCGAAAGGATACCGGGAGTGGACAAGGGCAGGGTCACCCGGGCAAAAACCTGCACCGGGGTGCAGCCCAGATCCTCCGCTGCCTCGATCAGCCGCCCATCAATCTTCACGATGGTCGCATACAGCGGCAGAACCATATAGGGAAGATAGTTATAAACCATGCCCAAAACAACCGCACCTGGGGTGCGGATGAGCTGTAGCCGCCCAAGGCCAATGGCTTCCAGCAGATTATTGATGATGCCCGTGTCCTGCAATAGCCCAACCAGCGCCAATGTGCGCAGCAGGAAGCTCATGCACATGGGGAGCATCACCAGCATATACAGTAATTTCTGCGCCACCGGCCCCCGATGGGCGATATAGTACGCCATGGGGTAGCCCAGCAGCAGACAAATGAGCGAGGAGATCAGACTATACAGCACCGACCGCCCCAAAACCGGCATATAAAGGCTCAGTCCCCGGATATTCTCCAGGCTCAGCTCCCCCGTTGCCGGGTCGGTCCGGGCATAGTACCCCACCTCCCCCAGGGGAA
>CAZTYB010000006.1:0-41852 GCA_964617595.1 uncultured Oscillospiraceae bacterium
CTTATGAGTATACTGAAACATTGCCACACCTCCTAAAGACTTTTTAATCATTATAACGATAATTCCTGCAAAGTCAATATATTTTGCAGTAAATATAAAAATTTCTGTTTTCAAGGTGAATTCCCAAAGTAAATTCCAGAATGGAATTTGAGGTAGAACTTAATCTGGGAAAGAATTTGTGGTAGAATTTAGTCTGGGAAGGAGGTATCCCAGACTATGACTAACGACAGAAAAAACAAGCACATGGTACTTGACGATCGACTGGAAATTCAAGAGGGCCTGAGCAAGGGAATGACCTTTCGAGCAATTGCCAAACAGATCGGCAAAGATCCAACCACGGTATCAAAGGAGGTGAAGCTACACAGTCGGACGCATACAAACAGTTTTGTCAAGACAGATGAATGCTGCCCGAATCTGCTTAAAGCACCGTTTGTATGTAACGGCTGTCCTAAGCGAAATCACAGCAACTGCAAGTATCCCCGCAGACGTTACGTTGCAAAAGAAGCCCAGGCTGAATACGAAGCTTTACGGACGGAGTCGCGCCAAGGAATCCCACTGAACAAGGAAGAATTCTACAAAACTGAAAAGACGATTTCAGAAGCTGTACGGGCCGGTCAGCACATCTACCACGCAATTCAGGCAAACCAGCTGGCTGTATCCAAATCCACCGTCTATCGACACATTGCCAAAGGCTATTACTCCATTTCGACCATTGATCTTCCAAGGGCTGTTAAATTCAAGCCCCGGAAGCAAAAATCACCAGATTATGTTCCTAAAGGAGCCAAAATCGGCCGCTCCTACGAGGATTTTCTATTTTATATGGAAGAAAACCCATCTGCCGTTTACACCGAAATGGACACTGTCATCGGCCGCCCCGGTGGCAAGGTCATTATGACATTTCAATTCGTAAATGTCGATTTCATGTTCGGCATTCTGCTCGACAACAAAACCGCTGCAGAAGCGGGAAATAAGATCATGCTGCTAAAAGAACGCCTCCGTGATACCGGTTTCCGCTTCGGTTCTGTTTTTCCAATCATCCTGACCGACAATGGTGGGGAGTTTAGCAATGTTTTTTCTTTTGAAAACGATCTTGACGGTGAGAGAGAAACCTCATTGTTCTTTTGCCATCCGAACGCTCCCTACGAAAAGCCCCATGTAGAAAACAATCACACCCTGTTTCGGGATATCGTTCCGAAAGGGACCTCTTTTGACGACTTCACACAGCAGACTGTGGATACGATCTTTTCTCACATAAACGCCGTTGCAAGAAAGCAGTTTAACGGAAAAAGTGCCTATGATATGTTTGCCTTTACCTATTCCGCCTCTTTGGCTGCTGCGCTCGGTATCTCCTACATCCAACCCAAAGACGTTATTCAGTCCCCTAATCTAATAAAGCTTTTACAAAAATAAATACGGGCATAGTGAAATGAAGTAAATTCCACCATACCGGAATTTAGTCTGGGAAATGCTTTCCTCAGGCTTGCTCGAGTGCGCCCTTTTTGCCTCTTTCCCACAAATTAACTTCCCGCAAAAGGTAAAACTACACTTATTTTTCCCTTTCCCAAAGTGAATTCCTTTGATTTCTCATGCTTATTTCCACTCCTGCCTGATTGCGGAATTTACTTTGGGAATTCACCTTTCTGTTTTCAATTTCTTTTATGCTGTATGTATGGCAATATTGCCAAGGCTCACAGCAAAGACAATAAAACAAGATAGTATTACTGCTGTAAAAATACAGTGACACCAACGGGACATGAGTACAGTTTTCGATTGAATCTGGAACAGACAGAGATCAATAAGATGATGGCAAAAGTCATTTCAGCAATGGTAAACAAGCCTCGATTAGCGGAAGCAATCAAAGAGAAAATCGGAAGTGCGGTGGACACCGCTGGATATGGAAAAGCAGGTTGAAGTCTTACGGGGACAGTTAAAACAGGTGGTTGGCGCAAAAGCCAGACTGGAACGACAGATGGATACACTGGATATTAACGATGCTCATTATGATAGAAAAATTTTGGATTTACAGTGTCGTTATGATGAACAGTATGATATAATAGAAAAAATTGAAGTCTGTATATTGCACAGGTCAAGCAGAAATGTGGTATTATCGAGCGTGAGAATTACAACAAGTCCAAGTACAAGCATCCCCGACAGGCAAAGTGCCCGCCGGAGAAAGAGGCGGCTATCATGGAAGCTCTGCAACACTTTGGGATAATTTAAGAGGGATGGATGAAGCGGTACAGGACACTTAAAAAGGAGGATCAGCGTGCCAAAATTGAGCCAGCAGCGGGGGGCGTTTTGCCTCCCGCTTTTTGCTGAAAAATTCCCTTGACAAATGAAAGGGGATGGTGTATGATACTGACAGTTAGCTAAGGCTAACTAGCAAAAACTATCAAAGTTAGCGCAAGCTAACTTACGGAACAGGGGGCTGCAACATGACTTTTTCCGATTGGGTCATGACCGTGGCCGCATGGATCGGCCTGGCGGTGATCGTCTATTTCACCCAGCGGCTCAAGCGCTGGCTTTTACGAAAGGCGGGGGGAAAACATGTCTGAAGAATATCTGGTTCGCAACTGCGCTCCCACGCTGGCGGGGTTGAAAACGGGGAATCTGTTCTCCTGCCCTTGCAGCGGCAGAGCGGAACTGACCCGCACGCTGGGTTCCCTGAATCGACGGCTGAAAGGGAAAGGGCTTCGCATCGTTCCTCTGCGCCTCTCCCGGGGACGGGCACTGATCTACCTGTATCGTCCCCAGCGGCTTCGGGCGGATCTGGACGATATTCGTACCCGCCAACTGCTCCGGGAGCGGGGCTACGATACGGGTTCGTGTAGCCGGTGCATCGTTCAGCTGGTGCAGCGGCTGCAAGAGCAGGAGGAATTCCCCCATGAGATCGGCCTCTTCCTGGGCTACCCGCCGGAGGATGTCCAGGGCTTCATTGACCACGGCGCCCAGGGCAGCAAATGTACCGGCTGCTGGCGGGTTTATGGGGACGAGGCTGCTGCCCGGAAAAAATTTGCCCAATATAAAAAATGCACCAAAGTCTACTGCGCCCAGTGGAAGCAGGGCAAACCCATCGAGCGCCTGACCGTTGCCGGTTAGTTATCCCGGGGGTAGTTCCCAGCCGTCTGCCATGCCGAAAAATGGAACGAACGTCACGGCAGAAATGGGACTTTCCGCCGCCCACCGTCCGGGCGGCGCGGGTGGACGGTTGGGAACTGCCCCCGAATCATCTATTTTTTTGAAAGGAAGTTTTTTATGAAGAAAGTAGCAATTTGTTATTGGAGCGGCACGGGGAATACCCAGGCCATGGCGGAGGCCGCTGCAGAAGGTGCCCGCAATGCCGGGGTAGAAGCCCAGCTGTTTACCCCCGATGAATTCAGCAGCGAAAAAATGGATCTGTTCGATGCCGTCGCCTTTGGCTGCCCCGCCATGGGCGCAGAAGAGCTGGAACCGGATGAATTCGAGCCCATGTTCAATGAATGCCAGGGGAAACTTGCTGGCAAAACCGTTGCCCTGTTCGGCTCCTATGGTTGGGGAGATGGGGAATGGATGGATAGCTGGAGCAGCCTTGCCCGCCAGAAGGGCGCAGTACTGGCCTGCGACAGCGTGATCTGCCAGGAATATCCGGATGAGGAAGCCATTGCCGCTTGCCGTGCCCTGGGGGCGGCATTGGCCAACGCATAAAATAGAAATCTTTCAATGAAAAAGCCGAAACCCTCCTAAAGGAATGCGCTGCTGTGATTTTTCCCAGCAGCGCATGGACTTTTTTGGGGGGAAGAATTTCTTAATCAGTTCTTAATAATTCTCCTACTTTCTTCTTAATCTATGAAATGATATAATATCCCCAACAAGACAATGTGTGCACCCTCCTTGGCTCCCTCTCAGAGGGAGCTGCCGAACGAATGTGCGGCTGAGGGAGTGTCCTCCAATAAATGGCAGCAGCTCAAAGTTTCCAACGGCACTCCCCCTGTCATGCTGTTCGCATGACATCCCCCTCAAAGAGGGGGACAAGGGCGCTACCTTGTCGAACCTTGAATTGAAACATTTCCCAACAAGGAGGGGAATCTTATGTACAAGATTTTGATTTGCGATGACCAGCCGGACATCGTCAATGCTCTAAAAATTTACCTCACCCCGGAGGGATATCAGCTGCTGGAGGCATTCAACGGCCTGGATGCCGTGCGCATCGCCCGGGAGGAGAACGTCCATCTGGTTCTGCTGGATATTATGATGCCGGGGATGGACGGAATCACGGCAACTTCCAAAATTCGGGAATTTTCCAATGTACCCATTATTCTGCTGACGGCGAAATCCGAAATGGAGGACAAGGTGCTGGGGCTGAATGTGGGAGCGGATGACTATATCACCAAACCCTTTGCCCCCATCGAGGTGCTGGCTCGGGTGAAGAGCCAGCTGCGCCGCTATTCCAGCCTGGGCAGCCGGTCAGAGGACAGCAATGTGATCACCCTGGGGGGCATCGTCCTGGACGACCGAACAAAGACCGTGACGGTGGAAGGGGAGCCGGTGAACCTGACCCCCACGGAATACGCCATCATGAAGCTGCTGATGTCCAATCCCGGAAAGGTTTTCTCTACCAAGCTCCTGTACGAATCCGTCTGGCAGGAGGTGGCCGTGGGCAGCGAAGGTGCCGTGGCGGTGCACATCCGTCACCTGCGGGAGAAGATCGAGATCAACCCGTCGGAGCCCCGCTATCTGAAAGTCATGTGGGGACAGGGGTACAAGATTGAGGCGAAGCCATGAAGAATACATTATTCGTCAAATTCATCGCAATTCTCCTCTGCGCCGCCTGTTTGCTGGGGGTGGCGGGGAGCGCTGGGAGCCTACTTGTATTGGGAGAGGCCGATTTACTGGATGACGGAGCCTATGACCGCCTCGTCCAGAGCAACACGGTGGACTTCCTGGAATATCAGGCTCATCGTTTCGCAATGGACTGGGCAAGCCGGGAATATGGGGACTTCCCAGAGGATGTGGCCGGGATCGTGCTCCGGCACTATTCCTGGGACTGGCTGGACTTGAGCCGGGTCAGCTATACCATATTGGACGAGGACGGGGAAATCCTGGAATCCACCCAGATGGAATTCGAATCCGACCAGCAGATAGAATATTCTATCCAAAAGTTGAATTATGAGCAGTTTGTTGGCCTGGGTTATGATGAGGCCAAAATGAAAGAAGACGGGATATTTGGCTGCGATATCTACACCTATGACTCCGGAAAATGCGTGGAGAGCGCCCGCTACATGGCGAAAACCGAAACGCTGGAAGCGCCCATTACTGTCACACTCTCCCTGGCGGCCGGTGCCGTCCAGCCGGAGAAAGCCGTCCGTGCTCTGGGCTGGCTCAGCGGCTATCGGAATGAGCTGATTGCAGCGCTGGCGGTGAGTGCATTGCTGTTTGCGGCGCTGGCGGTGTTCCTGTGCAGCTGCGCCGGGTGCAAACGGGGCAGCAGCGAGATCAGAGCCGGTGGATTCAGTGCCCTGCCGCTGGATGTTTATCTCGGCATTCTGCTGCTGGGGTGCGTGGCTGTTGTTTATGCCTGGGTGCTGGCGCTGGAGTCGGTGGATGATCAGTTGAGTTCTTCCATCGTCATCAGCGGCATTGAGGTGGGGTACCTGTGCTGCCTGGCGTTCGTTTGCTACTGCTTTGCTTTCGCCGCTCAGGTGAAGATGGGGCACTTCCACTGGCTGCGCAATACCGCCCTCTGGCGGTGCACCGGGCTGTGCTGTCGGCTGGCAAAAGCGGGATGGAAATTATGCTGGCGCATTGCCAGGGACTTGTGGAAAATCGCCGTGTTCTTCCTGACCCTGGGCTGGAAATGGACGAAAAAGGCAATGACCCTGCTGCTCGACCTGTGCCGCAAGGGGCTGCGCCTATGCGAATGGCTGCTGGGGCAGCTGCCGCTGACCTGGCAGTGGATCATTGTGGGCGGCGGACTGGCACTGTGGCTGCTGCTGTGCTTCGTGCATGGATCCAAAGGGGGCTTGATGCTCTGGTGCGTTGCAACGGCGGGGGTGATCCTCTATGCTGCCAATGCGTTCGGGGCGCTGCTCAGCGGCGCAAAGCGGATGCGTGGGGGAGATCTGGAATCCAAGGTGGAGGAAAAATATCTGGTGGGCACTTTCCGGGAATTTGCCCAGGAACTGAACGGCCTGGCGGATGTGGCCATGGTGGCGGCGCAGAAACAGCTGAAATCCGAGCGGATGAAAACGGAGCTGATCACCAATGTCTCCCACGATATCAAAACGCCCCTGACCTCCATCATCAACTATGTGGACTTGCTGGAGAAGCCCCACACTCCTGAGGAGGAGAAAGCCTATGTGGAGGTGCTCTCCCGCCAGTCCAATCGGCTGAAAAAGCTCATCGAAGATCTGATGGAAATGAGCAAAGCCTCCACCGGCAATATCCAGGTGGAGATCAGCAGAATCGATGCAGTGGAGGCGGTGACCCAGGCGCTGGGAGAATTCTCCGACAAGCTCAATGCCGCCGGGCTGGCCCTGGTGCTGCACCATGACGAGGATCCCATCTATCTGCTGGCGGATGGACGGCTGTTGTGGCGGGCGGTGAGCAATGTGCTGAGCAACGCCGTGAAATATGCCATGCCCGGTACCCGGCTCTACGTGGATGTGAATGGGGTGGGGGATAAGGCAATCCTGTCTTTCAAGAATATCTCCGGTGCTCAGCTGAATATCAGCGCAGAGGAGCTGATGGAGCGCTTCGTCCGGGGGGATTCCTCCCGCAATACCGAGGGCAGCGGCCTGGGGCTGAATATTGCCAAGAGCCTCATGGAATTGCAAAAAGGCCAGCTCCAGCTGCTGGTGGACGGCGATCTGTTCAAGGTGACACTGATCTTTCCACGGGTGGAGAATTGAACCCGACAAAATCAGCCGGGAAATCCCCTGACTGAATTCATCCATTCATGTATACATGAAAATCTGCCGCCAAACCGGAAAAAACGGATTTTGGCGGCAGATTTTTAGCAACTTAAAGCTTTTCGAAAGGAAATGGTCATAATTCGGCGATAAAGATGAAAACTTGACAAGATATGCGGGTTTTGGTAGAATCTTCTTGTAGAATTTTTACAAAAATTGGCGATGCTGAATGGCCAAGAGAAAGAGGAGGATCCTACAAAATGAAAAAAATGTCCACGCAAAAAGCTTTCGTTCTGGCGCTGGTGCTGACACTGGTATTTACCACCCTGTCCGCCCTGATGCTGCGCAGTTGGGGAGAGGTCAGTATTTCTGACGTTACCCTGACAACGGTTACCGGTGCCGAAGTTGCCGCACGGGTATACAAACCTGATTCTGCCACCGCAGAAAACCCTGCCCCCACCGTTATTTTTACCCATGGCCTTACGGTCAATAAAGAGAGCTATGCCCAGTATGGCATGGAGCTGGCTCGCCGGGGCTTCGTTGTGGTGCTGCCCGATATGCTCAACCACGGCGATTCCGAGGTGACCGGTTCCGATACCTATCTGGCTCCTTATACCGTCAGTGATGCCTATGGCTCCTATGCTGCCCTGCGTTATGTTAAGACCCTGGACTATGTTGACCAGAGCCAGATCGGCGTTGCGGGTCATTCCGCTGGCGGCCAGGCCAGCAATAACATGATTCGCCTGGATAATGAGGAGGAGACCCAGTCGATCTCTGCAATCTACCTGGTTGCTTCCGACCCCGTTTATAAGGATACGGACGGGAATTGGGCAAATATTTACGGAACCCGGGATGTGGGCGTTTACTATACGCTGTACGACCATGTGTATTACCGTGGCACCAATGAAGCCGGTGAGCAGTTGGGCGTGCAGGAGTATCTGTCCTCCCAGGAGGCAAAGTCGCTCTTCGCTTTTGGTCAGGATCCCTCTGCCTTTGAAGGGGATAGCGTGATTCCCGGCCACACCTACACCGCTGAAATGGATGGCCAAACTGTGATTCGCCGGGTAAACAAGGCGGCTCAGATCCATCCCATGCCCCAGGGGGATGCCAATGCGCTGGTTGCGCTGGTGGACTTCTTCCAGGATGTGTTTACGGCACCCAATTATATCCTCGGACAGGATAACCATTTTACGCTGTTGACGGTGTTCAATCTGCTGGGTATGCTGTGTGTTCTGGTGAGTTTGGTGCTGGGCGTGAGTTGCCTGACCAAGATGAAGTTCTTCCAGAGCTTGGCTCCCGCCGGGAATGAAAAATTGCGCCCCGCCCCTGCCACAGCTACGGGCAAGATCGGCTTCTGGGTGCTGACGATTCTGAACTGTGTATTTGCGTTCGTTTCTATCTCCCTGATTTTTGCCAAGGGCTATGGCTACTGCTGCTTTACCTATCTTCCCCAGCAGCCGTCCAATATTTATGCGTTCTGGGCACTGCTGAACGGTGCGTTCATGCTGATTACCTCCTTTGGCTCCTACTGGCTGTATGGCCGCAAAGAGAACGCCAGTATGGAGCAGTGGGGATTGAAGATTTCGCTGAAGAATCTGCTTAAGAGCATCCTCGTGGCGCTGCTGGCCTGCTGCATGGTGTTTGCCATTACCGCTGTTGCCAACAAGGTGTTCAAAGTGGACTACCATTATTTCCTGTGGGGATTCAAGAACATTCCCTGGGATAATATCGTTACATTCCTGTGCTATCTGCCGTTCTATCTGGTGTTCGGAATGGCTGTGTCCATTGCTCTGAACAGCGCATACCACTGCAAGATTGCCAAGGAACCGGAATGGGTCAACGATCTGTTCTTTGCGGTTATGAATATGATTCCCTCTTTGGTGATTACCTTTGTGGGCTTCTATCTGTATGCGAAGAATGGCGTGAAGCCCATGATCTTCGGCTCCACCTATACCTATACCTATACGATCAATGCGTTGCCGGTGTTCCCCATTGCGGTTGTTTTGATTCGTCGCCTGTACAAGCGGTGCAATAATCCCTATATTCCGGGCATTATCGTGGCAATCCTGCTGTGCTGGCTCCAGGTGTCTTGCAGCTTCACCATCCACGCCAATATGTTCTATGGCTCCATGGCTGCTTACCTGCCCTGATTTCCCCTGAGAATGGAATCTATCGAGCGGCTGAGAAATCAGCCGCCCGCAGAAGCAAAAATCCAACTGCGAATCGTGCAGTTGGATTTTTGCTATCTTTC
This sequence comes from uncultured Oscillospiraceae bacterium, assembly GCA_964617595.1. Lineage (GTDB taxonomy): Bacteria > Bacillota > Clostridia > Oscillospirales > Oscillospiraceae > Faecousia. The sequence continues at coordinate 9,139 of CAZTYB010000006.1, forward strand.
GTTGGGAATTTCCGAACCCGGATGATCGTATTTTTCGTCCAGCAGGGGGATAAAGATGTCCAGATATCGTTGGATTCGTTATACGGTTTTGTGCCCCTGAATCCATTGGAGCAGGTCTTCGTACTTCATAGAGCCATCTGCAACGCTTAATCCCACATGGGCTACGTCTTCGTTGGTACAATCCATGTGAATGCCGTTTACCTCCAGAAAGGTCAACATAACATACATGCCAATGCGCTTATTGCCATCTACAAATGCGTGGTTGGAGATTAAAGTATATCCCAACCGGGCGCCCTTTTCTTCTTTTGTGGGATAAAACTCCCGGTCACCAAACCCGGCGAAAGCTGTTTCCAGTGCAGACTCCAGCAACGCTTCGTCACGGACACCGATGCTGCCACCGGTTTCCTCTGCAATGAATTTGTGGAGAAGTAATACCTTTTCCTTAGAAAATTTGATCATTTGGCCAGCTCCATAAACGCCGGTTTGAACCGTTTCATGATCCTGGCTGCTACGATTTCGATTTTCTCATCGTCAGTCAGCTCCAAATCCGGCTCCACTTCTAGATTGACCAGCTTATATTTGGGACGGTTATTCTTGAACACAAGAGCCTCGCCGTGCTCATCTGCAATACGGATAGCTCTGGAGAAGTTCTGATTGGCTTCTGTAATGGTAATAATTTGCCTGGTATTGATCAACATTGTATTCACCTCTGAAAATAATATAACATGAGTATAGCTATTTTTCAACCTATTTATTCTGCGCTCATTTCGGATAAATCCCCCGTGGGAAATGCTTTTGAAAAAATATGAAAAAATGCTTGACATTTTTCAAACCCGTGGTATAATACTCTCGTTCCGCGTGAGTCGCCGGTATAGCTCAGTCGGTAGAGCAGCTGATTTGTAATCAGCAGGTCGGGGGTTCGAGTCCGTCTACCGGCTCCAACCGTTTCACGCTAAGTTCATATGGGGGAATTCCCGAGTGGCCAAAGGGGACAGACTGTAAATCTGCTGCTTATCGCTTCGGTGGTTCGAATCCACCTTCCCCCACCAATCCCGAACACGAAAGTGTTCGGGATTTCCGTATTCTTTGACAGAAATACCTGTTTGGTTCGGGAAAACCTGAAAAGAGCGTGATTTCCAAAAACATAGGATAGAAATTTGCAAGGAAGCTTCCAATCTCCTGTGCTATGATGGGGAAAAAGCAAGGAGGTAATCCAATGTACGAATCAAACTATGATATTCTGACTCAGGTGTGCCGGGAGAAACTTGTCATCCGCCCCGTTTCCAGACATAGAAATCCCGATGGAAGTTTTGACATCGATGGCAATTTGAAAATCTGGAATGATGCCATTGCCCTGTTTGAGCAGATTCCGTTATGGGAGGGGGGAGCCCCCGGTTTTGATGACCGGGATCTGCGGCAAACACAACCCTCAATCATCTTCGTGCCTGCCCGGAACCAAACCGAAAAAACCGGCACCGTCATTGTGGCGCACGGCGGCGGCTTCGAATCCCGGACAGGTTGCGAGGGGATGCATGTGGCAAAGCATTTTTCCGATGCAGGCTTCAATACGGCGATTTTGACCTACCGGCTGAAGCCTTACAGCCGCTGGGATGCTCTGGCGGATATGCAGCGGGCGGTCCGCCTGCTTCGAGCCAGACGGGAGAGTCTGGATATCACGGATAAGGTGGCTGTGATGGGTTTCTCCGCCGGAGGAATGCTCAGCGCCAACTGCGCTACCCATTTCGACGGCGGGAACCCGGAGACTGCAGACGTTGTGGAGCGCCAGTCCTGCCGCCCGGATGCGGCGGTGTTGGGCTATGGTGCTTTCGCCTTTGCGGGACTGCCCGGCGGGATGTTTGTGGATCCATTTGCCGATACGAACCGGAACCCTTTCGTGACCTCCAAGGAGGAGCTTGTTTATTTCGCTCCGGAGGTGAATATTACGCGCCGCACTCCGCCCTTTTTTATCTGGCAGACTAATAGTGATGACCCCCGCCACGCTTTCACCCTGGGACAGGCGCTTACCGCTGTGGGCATCCCCTTTGAAATGCACCTGTTCCCGGAAGGGAGCCATGGTCTGGCGCTGGCGGACGGAAATAATGACCTGGATATGGATATACCCCATGTTGCCCGGTGGGCTCAGCTGTGCGCTGAATGGCTCCGGGAGCAGCGGATTTAACCCAATCAAAAGTGTAGGCTGTACCTCATCGGTACAGCCTACAAAAATATTCAAGCGATGTTTTTTACGGCTCTGGGAACTACGGATTTATTCCGAACTCCCCGAAATCCTCCGACTGTATTTGTCGAAAAAATGCATTTTCCTCGGTGGAAAGCTTACCGTGACGGTTTGCCCACGAAGAAGATTTTCGGCATCTATCCCATCCCAGAGGGCAACGATCTCCTGCTGCTGCGCGGTTAGATGCACCACGGTTTCGCTACCAAGGGGTTCGGTATAAGATACCACTGCGGAAATTCCCTGGGGAGTTCTGAGCACGTTTACCGGGCGAATGCCGACGGCCTCAGCTTCCTGGGGGATGGGAACATCTTCAGCCATACGGCTCCAGATGTTCCTGCTGTACAGGTTCATCTGGGGGCTGCCCACGGCGCAAGCCACATAGGAATTGCAGGGCTTGGAATAGATCTCTGCCGGGGTTCCGTCCTGCTCCACCATGCCATTGCGCATCACCAGAATCCGTTGCCCCAGGGACAGTGCCTCGTTGTGGTCATGGGTCACATAAATAAAGGTTGTGCCCAACTGCTGATGGATATGCTTGACCAATCGGCGCAGCTCGGAGCGCAAGGGTGCATCCAGATTGCTGAATGGTTCGTCCATCAGGAATACCTGGGGTTTACGCACCAGGGCACGGGCAATGGCGACACGCTGGAGCTGGCCGCCGGAGAGCTCCGAGGGGAGCCGATTCAGCCATGGCCTCATATCCAGTAGTTCGGCCATTTCTGTGACTACCGATTCCAGCTGCTCCCGGGGCATATGGGCGGTGCGCAGAGGAAAGGCAATGTTGTCGAACACGGTTAGATGGGGATACAGGGAGTAATTCTGAAATACCATCGCTACATCCCGTTCCTCCGGAGGCAGGGCATTCACATTCACCCCGTCAAAGCGAATTTCCCCCACGGTGGGATCTTCCAACCCTGCAATCAGTCGCAGCAGGGTGGTTTTTCCGCAGCCGGAGGGGCCAAGGAGCACTACAAATTCTCCCGCCCGGATGGTCGCTGATATCTTTTGCAGCACGACCACTCCCTCGTTGGTGGTATAGGGCATGGACTGCTGCTCCATCCGCAGTTGCCGCTTCTGGCGGCGGTGAAAGAGCCCCTTTACCTCCTGATAGGGGAAGATTTTTACCAGGTTATCCAGCTCAATTTCAGCCACGGTGAGCCTCCTCTGTCAGCATCCTGTCCAGTTCCAAAACAGAGGGCGTGTCATCCGGCTGGCATCTTTCCTCCGGGGGCTCCTCTCCATCTGCCAGCCCTGCTTCCTGGATATACCGCTGCATACTTTTCTCTATGCCGCTCCGAATCAGATCCACATATAGTGCGGGAATTACGAACAGGGCAGGAGGGAAGAAGTCCACGAACCAGATGCCCATGGCCAGTAACGCACCATACCAGACAGAGGCCATCAACCGTCTGCCGGAAAAATACATGGCCAACCGCAGGATGGTGCAGCTGCCTCCCTCGAACCGGGACAGTACCGGGGGCAAATAGATCAGCATGGTGATGCAGAGGATGCCAACCAGAACGCCCAGCGCCATGTATACGGTACCAAACAGATTTACGTCCCAAATCTGCATCCCGGTTCGAATGCCGATATATACCAGAATCCCCACAATTTCCGCAATCACCGTAAGCCTAATGCCGGGTCTCAGGGCAGCCCGGAAAGAGCGAAAGAAATCCCGGCTCACTCCGGAACCGCCGGCCATCACCACTCGAGTAACACAGTGGTATAATGCGGCGGAGGCGGGCAGAATCGTCACCACCGGAATGCAGCACAGCACCCAGTAAAAGCTGACGATCATCATGTTTGCCAGCCTGACCATAAAGACGATGAAAGGATTGTTGTAGTTGAATGCTCCCATGAAAGACCTCCTGACTACAGCGCAGTGGGCTCCAGCTTGGTGATCTGACCGGCGGGCAGGACGGTTGCTCCCAACTTTCGATCCAGGCGGATAAGAACATCCTGGGCACTGGGATTGTAAATCGTCAGACCGTCGGCGGAATATTCCAACCGTCGATAGGCGTTTACGTAGTCTATAATTTCCCCGTTGGTTGCAAACCAGACTCGGTCAGCTTGCTGGGACATGAGTTTCGCCAGTTCTTCAATCCGTTCCCAATTGTCTCTGCCGTCAAATTCATAGGCGTGACCCCAGACGTAAAAGAGCATGGGGGCGAAAGAGGAACTCGTTACAAACTGCTCTGCCAGCGCCATGAGACTCTCGTCATCGTGGTGGCAGGTGGGATCCCAACGGAGAAAATCCTCTGGGATATCAAAACCATGGGTGGAGTGTACTGTCCTGGCTCCCTGATATCCGGCCAAGGACAGAAGCTTCACCACCTCATCATTATACAGGCCGAAAGGATAAGCGAACATCTTCAGCGGCCTCCCGGACAGCACCTCAAGCCGCCGTTTGTCCTCGATGATCTCATACATGGCCAGGGGAGTTCCGATGGAGTTCAGTGCGGAATGGTACAGACCGTGGCCACAGATTTCGTGCCCCCGATAGACCTGGGGCACTTCCTCCGGAGAAATTTTGGAAACATCGATTTCCCGCCCTTCGGGGGACGAACCGACATCCCGGTGCCCCAGTATGCCGGAACCGAGATTGAAAGAGCATTTCAGACCGTATTTCCGGAACAGCTCCGCCAGCCGGCGATCCTGCACGACACCATCATCATAGCTTAGGGTAAAAGCTTTGCTCTTGCCACCGGGGAAAAGCAAGGTATCAAATCGAATCCCCATAGGCTCACCCTTTCACGCCGCCTACTACCATACCCTTGATCAGCTCCCCCTGAATGGCGGGATAGACACAAAGGATGGGTAGCAGCGCAATAATTGCAATGGCCATACGGGCGGATTCGGTGGGCAAGGATTGGGCGGCCAGCATGGCGGACTCGGTGGCAAGATCCGAGGTTTTCAGGAACTGGATGGAGTCCATCAGCTTTTTCAGGTACACTTGAATGGTGTAGAGCTTGGAATCGGTGATGTAATAAAGACCATTGGTCCAGTTGTTCCAGTAGCCCAGAGCGGCGAATAGGCCGATGGTGGTGAGCACCGGCTTGCTCAGGGGCAACATGATGCCGGTATAGATGCGCATATCGTTGGCACCGTCGATCCGGGCGGCCTCGATGATGGCATAGGGGATATTGGCGTTGTAGTAATTGCGCACCATGAGTACGTTCATGGCTCCCATCAATGCGCCGGGCAACAGGTAAGCCCAGATGGTATCTTTCACGTGGAACAGCCTTGTCCAGACAATGTAGCTGGCGGTCATGCCGCCGTTAAACAGGCAGGTGAAAAACAGGATGAATGCAAACAGATTCCGATACTTAAAATCTTTCCGGCTCAGGGGATAGGCAAAAAGGGACGTAAGGATCAGATTGGCTACGGTGCCCACCACAGTAACCAAAATGGTCAGACCATAAGCCCGGAAAATGGTTGCCCGCTTGAGCCAGAGATATTTATAGGCGGACAGGGAGAACTCTTCCGGAATGAATTTATACCCATGTGCCAGTGCCGTTTCTGAGGAGAAAGACACGGAAATCATCAGAATAAAGGGCACCACACAGAAAAGTGCCAGCAGTGTCATCAGCACCAGGGACAGATTGTAGAAACCACGCTCGTCTCTGATTTGAGAAGTCTGGGTTTTTGCCATTTCATTACCTCCTTAGAACAGGGCGCTGTCCGGCTCAACGATCCGCACCATCAGATTGGACAGCATCACCAGAACGAAGCCGATCACCGCCTGGAACACGCTGGCGGCAGAGGACATACTTACGTTGTTCAGCTGCATCAGTGCCCGGTAGACATAGGTGTCGATGGTTTGGGTGGTACTGATCAGCAGACCGCTGTTCAGGGGAACTTGATAGAACAGACCGAAGTCGGAATTGAAGATGCGGCCAATGGACATCAGCAGCATCAGGATGATCATGGGTTTCAGCATGGGTAGCGTGATGTGCAGAATTTGCTTCCATTTGCTGGCGCCGTCCAGCCGGGCAGACTCATACAGACTCTTATCAATGCCGCCGATGGAAGCCATGTAAATGATGGAGCTCTGACCGGCGTTTTGCCATACGTGGACAATGGTCAGGATGAATGGCCAGTATTTGGCGCTGGCGTACCAGTTGATGGGCTTGTCCTGGAAGATGGTGGTATTCAGAAAGCCATAAGAGGTGCTGAGGAAAGCATACACAATGAAAGACAGCAGCACCGCAGACACCATGGATGGGAAGCAGATGATGGGCTGGATTACCTTGGCCGCCCGACCGGTAGCGATCTCCGCCATCAAAATGGCAATGAATACGGCGATCACCAGATCCAGTATGATCCATCCGGCGTTGTAGGCCAGGGTATTGCGGATCATCACCCAGGCATCCTTGGTGACGAAGAGGAACTTGAAGTTATCCAGCCCGCACCAGGGACTGGCAAAAATGCCTTTCGCAAAATTGATTTTTTTGAAAGCAATCAAGATACCGAACATGGGGATATAGTTGTTGGCAATGAGGTATAGCAGACCGGGAAGCATAAACAGATACAGCGGCAGATTCCTTTTGCGCTGTTCTGCACGTTTTGCCTTTTTTCGCTGCGCAAGAAGATTGTCATATTCCGACACAGCTGGCGAGGCCTTTTGCAACATGGATTCCACTCCTTTTTATAAGATAGTATCATAATACTCCGGACGGTTAGAGCGAACAATTAAAAAAGTACAGGGATGTTTCGTTTTCAAGTCATTCCTGCAATAGCTGCTTCAGGAAACACACCGCTTCTTCCATGTTCTGGGCGTTGGCAGCTACGCCGACCACCACATCCGTGAGGAAATATCCGGCTTCGTGCAAACCGGAGCCGGGATGGAGCCATATGCCCCCCAGGACGGTTTGGCCGTCGGAGTTTTCGTAGTAATACAGGTCCTCCTGATGCCGTTCCAGCATTTCGCTATCCAGGAAGAAAGCAAGATCCAGAAAAGCATCCTGTTGGGCGTATCGCTGGAAAGTCTGCTGATCGGCGGCGAAGAAATCCAGTCCGCTGATGCCGAACAGTGCGGCCAGAACCTGGAGCGTTTGGGCATCCGACAATTCGTCGTAAGATCTTCCCAAATGCAGATCGGCTGTCACGTCCACCTGACGGCCGGACAGCGGGACCCCACCATCTTCCAGAATTTGCTCCAGCATTTCCCGGTTTCCCTCAGGGGAAGCGGTGTTGACGAAAACTGCGAACATGGCGACTTTTCCACTGCCCACAGAGGTCAGCACCGTTACCAGGGTTAGCAGCAGGGCGCAAAGAATGGACACGATGGGAATTTTGTAATAGTCCCACAGGAATAGAAGTTTCCCCTTTTTATCCAATTCTGCCATGGATTGCCGATCCGCCCGGAGCCTTTTTTTAAGATTCATGATTGCCTCCTTCTGCCGCCATCCGCCAGTCCATGGGGCTTATGCCGGTGCGTTTGCGGAACACGGTGGAAAAATAGGAAATATTGTCATAGCCCACCATACCGGCTACTTCACTGACGGACAGGTTGGTGGTCAAAAGTAGCCGCTTGGCTTCGTCGATACGGATATGGTTGATATACTCCCGGAGGTTCATGCCTTTTTTGTTGTGGAATTGCTTGGATAGGTAATTGGGTGTGATACAGGCCACCGAAGCCACATCCTCCCGGCTGATATTCTCCCGGAAATGGGCACGGATATAGGCATCAGCCTTGGCGATGATGTCATCTTCATCTGCCAGATTTTGCAGTGCCCGTTCCGTCAGCGTGAAAAGCCGCTGAGCAAAGAGGCGCATATTCTCCCGGGAGAGGACGGTTCCCCTGCCCATGCCCTCCGGAAGTTCCTCCTCAAATGCCTCCTGGGAGGAAATGCCGTTGTCCCGCAGGCAGGACATGAACGCATGAAGCAGCTCACGGCGGAAGTCATCCATTACCTCCCGAGTGTAGTCTCCGGTGGAGATAATCCGCAAAATCGCCATGTCAACGTATTCCACACAGCCTTGGCAGTCATGCCGCTTCAGGTAGGTCAGCAGCTGATTGGCATCCAGAAAACTGCGTTGTTCCCGGGCGGAGGCTTCGGCCTCTGCCATGGTGAAAATCTTTCCCGCCCGCACCCGGAGCCGGGTGAGCCTGGCGGTCATTTCCGCTTTCATGGAGGATGCCTGATACAGCGGAAAACTGGAGCCGATCAAGATGGAGGGGCGAAGTCCAACCTGATTCACGCACAGATCCAACAGCATCCGGCAACGGGGCAGCAGCTCTTCTTCCAGTTGCCCAGGGATAAAGCAGGTGCAAAGTAGGAACCGCCCATCAAAATCCACCAGGCAGTAGGCAGAGCCAATGTAATTTGCAAGAGCTTCGTCGTGAAGTCTGGCCATGGTGTAGCTCAGAAGTTCCCGGTTCCAGGTGGAGCGCACCGCATCAGTGATGTCCGCACAACTCATCACCATCTGCCAGCTGCTCTGGGCGGACAGTTCCAGACCGTTGCGGAAGAGTACGGATTCCACTGCCTGGGGTTCTGAACCAACCATACCGTCGCTGATTTGCCGCAGTACATTGTTCAGCACGGAATCCTGCCGGGTTTGACCCTCCTGACGTGGATGGCTTTGCTTGTTCTTTGCGGATTGTATCATCCGTTGGATTTCCTCGCGAAGTTCGGATATTTCAAAGGGCTTTGTGATATAGCTGGAGGCTCCGTAGCGAATTGCCGCTTTGGCGTATTCAAATTCCTCATAACAGGTGAGGAAACAGAACTCCGCCGGAATGCGGTTCTCATAAAGGTGCTTTAGCACCTCAATGCCGCTCACCTTGGGCATCCCGATGTCGCAGAGGATGATCTCCGGTTCCTGCTGGTCGATCATCCGGATGGCCACTTCTCCATTGTAGGCACGCAGAACCTGGTCAATTCCCAGCTCGTTCCAGTTCAGCTGATGCTGAATCACATCCACTGTGGAAATGTCATCGTCACAGATCAATACTTTCATGGTTGTCCTCTCTGTCCGGGATCCGGATTTCGATCCGGGCTCCTCCCTCCTGCCGATTGGAAATGCGCAGCAAATCACTGCGGTGATACAATAAGTTCAGGGTATAGCGTACATTGCTCAGACCCAGGTGCTCTTTGGTGAACAGGGTGTCCTCGGAAAACAGCTTCTTGATTGCTTCCTGAGTGAAGCCCTCGCCGCTGTCTTCCTCCACCAGACTGATGCCCCGGAAATCTGCGGTTTCCAACCGGATACAGCGGATGTGGATGACCAGTACCTCATAGAGGGTCATGGCGTGCTTGATGGAGTTTTCCACCAGGGTATACAGCAGCAGAAACGGTATTTCGTGGTTAAGGGTATCTTCCTGGCAGTCCACACTGAAACGAATGCTGCCGGGGAAGCGGGTCTCCTGCATTTTTAGATAATTCTGAATGTGAGCCAGTTCCTCGGACAAGCTGATCCATGGACTTGTCACATTGAGCATATAGCGAATAAATTTTGCGAAAGTTCCAATGTAGGCTCGAACCTCCTCCGGTTGGCCGGTGTAGGTCATGTTGCTGATGGTAGTGATGGCGTTCAGGAAAGAATGGGGGCGAATCTGGGCTCGGAGCATGGTCAGCCGGTTGGCATCCTCCTGAAGTTTCAGATCATAGGCTTCAATGCGAAGTTTGGTGATTTGGGAGGCCATATCATTGAAGCTCTCGTAAAGAGCGTTGAATTCCTCGCTGCCCGCTTGGCTGACATCCAGCCGGTAATCCAGCTTTCCCTGAGCCAGTGCTTCGTTGGCACAAATCAGCTCTTTGCTGGGTCTGGCAACCTTGTGATGGAGCAACCGAAGCAGGATGAATGTTAGAATCAGGCATACCGCACTGTCCAGAAACAGCAGCAGGGGAACCACGATGCGGTCGCTTTCCGACAGGGACGGTGTTACCGTCAGTGCAGCCGTAGCATTCAGAACCGGGATTTGAAGAGTCACACTGGTTCTGTTTTTATGCTCCTGCATCTGTTCCTGCTCTATATTTCCCGGGCAGAAAAAGGATGCATCCTCCGTATCCAGCTGAAAAACAGGCGCTTCACCCAGAATACTGAATTTGGAATCAATGCGGTAGGATTCAAGACTGCTCACTGCGCCGACCAGGTATTTTCCCATGCGGATGCCTTTTTGAAGGTAAGAAATGTCCCCTACCTGAATCAGCTGCCAGGTCTTATCCCGGAAAGCGGTCTCCAATTCCGGGGCATTGTCCCGGAGGTACTCTTTCAGGGGAGGGATTTCCCGGCCTTTCAGGTTCGTTTTAGCAGAGAAGAGGTAGAAATCATTTTCCGTATCGAACACAAAGAAAGCATCTGCATCCGCACTGACAATAAGCTTCTCTTCCATCATGTCCACGATTTTTCGTTTGGTCATGGCATCCATCACCGGCGAACCGGTGCGGAGCTGATCGGACTGATACAGCGTGACCAATAGTTCGTAGATATGCTCGTACATGGTCTCCGTTCTGGAGGCAACATCCGCCGCCCAGAGCTGGATGGAATTGGCATTCTCACTTTCCACGGTCTGCCGAATCTCTGCGGTCACATTCACGCTGGTCCAGGCAAAAAAGCAGAGCGCCGACAGGAGAATGGCGCACAGCAGCACCGTTGTTCGCTTCCACCAGGATTTTACCATTGTCGTCACTCCTCGTATAATAAGTTTTTATCAAATATTTTCAGATATCAGCAGGCTTTTGGTATATGATACCATATTCTAGCTCAAAGAGAAAGCGCATTTCCAGCAAAAGGGGGAAATGCGGAGGGATCGCTCCCTCCGCATTCCGGGGTAGATGATTACTTGTTGGCAGCCAGCCATTCATCGGCCTGAGCTTGGTAGTCAGCGATGATGGCATTGATACCGGCGGATTCCAGATCGCTGAGGAACTGCTCATAAACGCCGGAGTCGGGATCCACGTCACCGTAGTTCAGCACGTCCTCGTATTGGGAAACCACATTGGAAACGGCGGCGTACTCATTGATCACGTTCGTATTGCTGGGGGTAAAGCCGTACAGGGGGGGTGCCCAGGCCTGTTCCATCAGCTCCATGCCATATTCGCTGTTGGAGCCATCAGTGGAAGTGGCAAAGGGAAGACCCTGGAAGCCGTTACCAATGATGCCGCAGGAATACTGACAGTTGTAGGGGATGGTATTGGCATCCAGTCCCTCGGGGTAGTCGCAGACGGTGTGATCTTCGTTCCATACATAGTCCTGACCCTCTGCGCCGTAGATCAGAGTGTTCCATACGAATTCATCGCAGTACAAAAGGTTGATGAAGGAGGCAGCGGCGCTGGGATTCTTGCAGCTGTAGGAGATGCCGATGCCGCAGCCGTCGGTGGTCAGGTCGGAGATGCCGATGGTAACGGCTTCAAAGTCGGCACCATAGTAGTTCATCTTGTCGAACATATCGCCAATGGCATCAGCATCTGCGGAGTGACCCATGATGACACCCTTGGAAGAACCGGACATAACGACTTCATCGTGGCTCAGGGTGTTGGCGGAGCCCTCGGGATCGCAGTAGCCTTTCTGGCGGAAATCATAAGCTCTCTTGCAGGAATCGTAGTAGGAGTCGGTGGCGAAGTAGTTGACCAGAGTGGTGCTGTCGCCCTCGGTGGCGGTGTACAAACCTACCTGAGAAGTGTGGGTGGCAAATTTTTGCATATTGCAGAGCTCATTGGTATAAGTCAGGAAATGCTCATCGGGGTAGGCTTCTTTCAGTGCAGCCAGACATTCTTCCAGAGAGTCCAGGTCGTGAACCTTGGACATATCGTATTTACCCTCTACCAGATCGTTGTTGTAGATGAACTTCCAGTCCAGCACGGTGCCGAAGTAGCGGGGGATCATGTAGACGGAGCCGGCGATTTTGCCGTTGTTCATGATGCTACCGATCTTGTCGGCGGTGGGCTTCAGCTCATTGTCCAGGAATTCATCCAGGGGGATCAGGTAGCCCTGATCTACGAAAGAGGGCATATTGTCGTACATCATGACGAGATCGGGGCCATCGCCGCCGGCCAGCTCCATGGGAACAACGGTGAACAGATCAGCGATGGGGACGATGGTCAGATCCAACACGTAGTCGGTGATGCCCAGGGTATTTGCCAGATAGTTGTTGATTACGTTTTCGACTGTTTTGGTTGCTTCCACGCTGGGAACGGTCATTAGGGTGGCCATCTCCAGCTTGACGTGGGTAACGTCGTCGGCTTTGGTGCTAACGGTGCCCAGACTCAGTACCATGACCAGCGCCAGGGCAAGTGCAAGAATTTTTTTCATATTGCGTTTCCTCCCGTTTGTTATATGGGGTTTTTACCCTGATACAATTAAAGCAGAGATTCCCCATTCCTGCTTTTAAAAAAGATGCCTGTACATTCAAAAAATAAGCTTTTTGGAAAAAACGATAAAAATTAAATCACAAGTCACTTTTTTAATATTCCTTTGGTAAACGGTATTATATTATATTCCTGAAAATCCACAAATTCAATCTTTTCAGGAGGTTATACAAATGGGTAATTTTGAAAATGCCAAGGTTCAGGTGGCTCAGGGCTGGCTCCAGGGCTATACCGATGGGAAACTGAAAATCTTCAAGGGGATCCCCTATGCGGCTCCCCCTGTGGGGGCACTGCGGTTCCGGCATCCCCAGGATCCGGCACGGTGGCGGGGTGTGCGGAAAGCAACCCAGTATTCCGCCGCTTCCGTTCAGCAGGTGATGGAGAACCCGGAAATGCCTGCCAATGTCCATGGTGTACCTCAATTCCTGGCTCCGTCCCAGTATGAGGAGGATTGCTTGTATTTGAATATCTGGACACCCGCCAAAACACCGGAAGATAAGCTGCCGGTGCTCCTCTGGATTCACGGCGGCGGTATGGTGGCGGGTTCTGGTTGCGAGGTGGTCTGCGATGGCACCGGTCTGGCCAGCCGCAAGGATATGATCGTGGTCACGATCAACTATCGGTTGGGCTTCTTTGGGTTCTTTGCCCACCCGGAACTCACTGCTGAGGCAGGTGGAACCTCTGGTAACTACGCTCTGTACGATATGCGTAAAGCCTGCCAGTGGGTGAAAGAGAACATTGCCCGCTTCGGCGGAGACCCGGAGCGCATCACCGTGGCGGGGCAGTCCGGTGGTGCAGCGGGCACCGGAGCACTTCATGCATCCCCTTTGATGAAAGGACTGGTTCAGCGGGTATCTATTGAGAGCGGTCCCATTTATTGGGGTTTTATGCAGCCGGAGGATCGCTGCATTATGGAGCAGCGGGGCGTGGAATTTATGGAGCGTATTGGCTGCTCCAGCATCCGGGAACTGCGGGAGCGAGATGCCTGGGAACTGTTCGATGCCTACACTGAATATGTGGGAGAGAAAGGTTTCTCCGGAGGCTTTGGCTTCTGCGTGGATGGCCAGTTCCTGCCGAAACGGTATTCCGAAATCATGGATGCAGGGGAGTTTAACGATTTCGATGTGCTGATTGGCTCCTGCTCTCAGGAATTCCCCTGTGTCGACCCGGATAAATTTACGGTAGAGGAATATATGGACTACCTGGAAGAAGCCTTCCCTGACAATGCGCAAAATATGAAAAAATGGTATCCCGCTACGACGGGAGTTCAGGCGGCCAAACAGGCCAGCACCATTGCCTCGGACATTATGCTCATGGGCTCTGTTAAGCTGGCTGAACTCTGCGCCGACTTTTCCCGTAATGCCTATGTGTGGCTGATGACCAAGGAGAATGAGACCCAGCGGGGGCACGATGCGGGCAGTCCCCATTGCGCCGAGATGCCTTACGTATTTGGCCGGGTGGACAAAGGGGAGCGCAATCCTTTCTTCGACTACCACTGGGTTGGGGCGGACTATGATTTTATGGAGCTGATCCAGGGATACTGGTACAGCTTCTGTGCTACCGGCGATCCCAACGGCGACGGTCGCCCTCAGTGGGGAAAATACGAAAAAGCTTTCGATATCTGCGAACTGGGCAACAATACCCATATGATTCCGGCGGATCAAATGGAGAAGTACCGCTATTTCTATGATAAGCTCACCCGCTACGATTATCAGGTTTCCCTGTCCGGTCTGCCCCGTTTTACACCCAAGGACTGATTTTTAAGAAAAGGTGATTCCATTGAATATTTGTGCAATTTCTAATTTGGCTGAAACGATAAATGGTTGGATACCACCTGCAATTCCGGAGCATATCCCCCACGGGGATATGCCCGGTGATAAAGTGGAAATCGGCCGGGGACATATCGAAAAAGCGAACATCATCTTTCCGCTTCTGGTGCCCCTGGCTGCTCAGGCGGCCAAGCGAACGGGAAAAGCTGTAATTGCCGTCTGCGGCGGCTCCGGTGTGGGCAAAAGCGAAACGGCATCCCTTTTGAGTTACTACTTCAGTCAGGCGGGGGTAAAAGCCTATACCCTCTCCGGCGATAACTATCCCCGCAGAATTCCTGCGTATAACGATGCCGAACGAGTCCGAATTTTCCGTGTGGGAGGCATCCGGGGGATGTTGGAGGCGGGCGTATATTCCGGTGCCTCCGGCGATGCACTCCGGGAATTATGGGCATCGGAGACGGATTCCGACCCGAAACAGGCCGAGGATTTGGACTGGCTTTCCATTTACCAGAGTGCAGGTCGCAAGGCTCTGGCCGGATATTTGGGAACCCCGCAGGAGCAGGACTATGAGGAGCTTTCTTCCATCATTGCCCGGTTCAAAGCCGGAGAGGATACCATCTGGCTCAAGCGCATGGGGCGCAGGGAGGAGGAACGCTGGTATGAACGGGTAGATTTCTCTGATACCAATGTGCTGATAATCGAATGGACTCATGGCAACAGCGATTTTTTGCAGGGTGTAGATATTCCCGTGTTGCTGAATTCCACCCCGGAGGAGACCCGGGAGCACCGCCGCACCCGAGCCAGGGACGGCAAAACAGATTCGCCTTTCACCACGATGGTGCTGGAAATCGAGCAAAAGGAGCTGGATGCGTGCGCCCATAAGGCGAAAATCATCATCTCCAAAAGCGGCCAGGTGCTGAGCTTCCGACAGTACCGGGCGTTGATGGATGGACAGGAGGGATAAAAATGCAAGATCGTGAGCTGGGCGTTATGCTGAACGCTTACCCGGACAGCATTGGCAGCAATCTGGGAGGAATCACCGCTCTGCTGGAGCGGGAGGAAATGAGGGACGCTTTCACCTCGTTCTATATCCTGCCCAGCCTGTACCATTCCGATTTGGATCGGGGGTTCTGCGTGGTGGATTACGATTTGAATGAAGAATTGGCCACCCGGGGGGATTTGGAAACGCTGAAACATATGGGGATTGATTTGAAGCTGGATTTTGTTTTGAACCATGCTTCCGTCATGTCCCATCAGTTCCAGGATCTGCTGGAAAAGGGAGACGAATCAGAATACCGGGACTTTTTCATTGACTGGAACAAATTCTGGAAAGGCTGTGGCGAAATGACCGAGGAGGGCTACATCCAGCCCGCCCCGGAGTACATCGAAAAGATGTTCTTCCGCAAACCCGGACTGCCCATCCTTATGGTGCGCTTCCCAGATGGCCGGGAGGTTCCCTACTGGAATACTTTCTACCAAAAGGTGTGGGAGGAAAATGGAAAACGGAAATATCTGGGACAGATGGATTTGAACATCCAGTCCACCAGGGTATGGGAGTTCTATGACGAAACACTGAAAAAACTGGCCTCCTATGGCGCAAAAATCATTCGCCTGGATGCTTTCGCCTATGCCCCCAAGGCGCCCGGCAGGAAGAACTTCATGAACGAACCGGAAACTTGGCAGGTACTGGAACGGGTGCACCGTCTTGCGGAAAAATACGGATTGAAGCTGCTGCCGGAAATCCACGCCAGCTATGGCGAGGGTGTGTATCGGGTGATTGCGGAAAAGGGTTATACCACCTATGACTTCTTTCTTCCGGGCCTGATCATCGATGCCATGGAGCATCAAACCGGAGAGAATCTGGCTCGATGGGCAAAGGAGTTGGTGGAGCATAAAATCTCCACTGTGAATATGCTGGGGTGCCATGATGGGATCCCTATACTGGATTTGAAGGGCTTGCTGCCTGATGAGCGAATCCAGGGGCTAATTGATACTTTGGTTGCCCGGGGCGGTTATGTAAAGAATCTCCACGGCGCAAAAAATATGTATTATCAGGTCAATGCCACCTACTATAGCGCTCTGGGAGAGGATGACCGGAGAATGCTTCTGGCCAGAGCCATTCAGCTGTTCATGCCCGGAAAACCCCAGGTATGGTATCTTGACTTGTTTACGGGTAAAAATGACTATGCCGCTATGGAACGGGCGGGGAAAGATGGCCATAAGGAGATCAACCGTACCAACCTGAGTGCGCAGGACGTGGAAGCTGCACTTCAGAAGGATGTGGTCAAGAAGCAGCTGGAACTGCTGCGGATGCGAAATCGCTTCGATATCTTCACTGGAAATGCCGTGATCTCTGCCGTTGCCGAGGGGACGTGCCTGGGGCTGCGGTGGGATACCGATACCGAAACAGCCGTGCTGACGGCGAATTTTGCGGACAATTCTTTCCACATTTTCATTCGGGACAACCGAACCGATGACATTCGATATCGCTTCAGCCAGGAATAACAGAATAAGGATGCTCCCCGCCGGGATCCCGGCGGGGAGCAATGTAATTACAGCGATTGGAACAACTGATTGGCGACCGCTTTGGCCATTTTGGTGCCGCCCATCCAGTTCGGATGGACACCGTCGCCTAAATTCATACCGCACTGCATCCTATGTGGATTGTCCGGATCCCGGAGCAGGGCATCCAGATCGATCCAGCCATCTGCCGTGTTCCTTTGGCGAATCAGCTCGTTGCAGGCGCAGCGAATGTCCTCTGCCTGCTCCCGCCAGGCTTCTCCGAAAGCTCCAAAAGGCGTAATCGTGGAAACGAACACTTTGCTACCCAATTGTTGCCCCTGGTGAATTACTTCTTCCAGTGCTGCGAAGATGTCCTGCGCAGTGGGCACCTTCGGTTCTTCAAAAACGATGCTGTGAGAACAGTCGTTTACTCCCTCCAGGATGAATACATAGTCCGGTGCTCCTCCGGAATAGAGATCCGACAGGAAACGCTCTTTCCCGGCAATGCCGAACTGGTGCCCCTCTCCAGGGAAACCCTTTGGGGAAGGATTGTTTTTTTGTATCCGGTTGCCGGAGATGCCCCCGTTGATGACGGCGCATTTTCCGGGAAAACGCTCATACAGGAGAGCTGTCAGGCAGTCGCTGAAATAGGACATATGGGTGATAGAGTCACCAAACAGGGCAACGAGTTTGGAATCCTCCTGGGTGTATACGGATATTTCACATACACCGGCCGCAAATTGGTTGGGATAGGGATCCATTGCCAGTACAGGCGCCAGTTGAGGCTTGACAGTGAAACCCAGAACATCGGTTTCGTGGAAATTGCCGGTCTGCTGAATACTCTGCCAACTGCACCAGGTAGAGGTGGTGCAGACACTTCGAATCACTGTCCTTTCCTTGAAATACAGCCAGAGAACAAAATCCTCCTGCCAGGAGACTGGATGGACAATCTCATCGGAATAGACCGCAGTATTCGCCGGGATAACCAGATTCTCTTCTCCGTTCAGAGTCAGTGCCATTCGTTGGGATAATTTGCCCGTGATCCGGTTGCGCAGGGCAATGGCCGCATAGCGGATGCTCATAGGCTCATTGCTGTATAAATTGTTCAGCCGAACCCGTATTGCTTCACCGCTGAGATTGTTTGTAAAGATGCTTTCCTGGGTGATGTTTTCAAAAACACCAATCTCCTGGTTATAGTCAATGGGCACATATTGCCAGGATGGAATCCATTTTCCCATGGGTCACAGTCCTTCTTTCTGAAGTGCTTGAATTTTTTGTACCAGATCTTCCGCCATCAGAGTATGGCGATGGATGTTGGGATGCAGGCAGCCGCCTACATCCGGCCCCACGTTCATCATTTTGTTGTATTTCAGGGCAAAGAGCCGGGGATCTCCGGTTTCTGTTCTGATTTTCTCTACGATGTCCCGAATTTTGTCATAGAGGTAGTAATCTATGCAGCCCAGAGCGCAGATGATTACCGTGTCCGACCCGTTCAGTGTCCGGATTTCTTTGACAAAGTTCTTGTAATTTTTTTCAAAATCCAGCTCGGCCTGCTCTTTGTCGGGGCGGAGGTAGATTTGGTTGGCATCATTGGTGCCCAGATTCAGCACCACATAGCGAGCTGGAGTGGCACGAAAATCGAATTTTTGAAGAGCGGGATCGTCCTGCCCCCGTTGCGCTGCAAGCTTCTCTTGAATGATCCGGTCACTGTAGGGGTAGAGTTCCCGCATACCGTAAAAGCCAGGAATGGGTGGAACGTTTTCAATGCTGATGCCACTGACACAGATGAACCGGGGTTCCAGGTTCAGTGCCCTTGCGGCAATGGCACCGTGGGTCATCCAGCCGTCTTCCTCGGCGGATTCGTATTCGTGTGTTACATCGCTGGTGGCATTTCCAAAACCACAGGTGATGGAGTCTCCAATGAATTCGATGATATCCCGCTTCTCTTTTTCAAACGGCAACAGTTGACCGTCCACTTCGATGCAGTGGATACCAACGCAGGTGCGGAAATTCTCGTTCAGCTTGACAATGCGAATGCGGTGGTGTTCCTGCTCCGGTGCGCAGAACAGGCAAACCGTTTCCCCATCCCGGATGCAAAGTTTTTGACTTGGCTTGTCGTTTCCATCCAAAACCACTGCAATGTAGGGCCAGTCCTCCCGGTGAGGTGGTTCCTGACCGGGAACGGGAACCACCAGGGTGTCCGGAACAGCAGCGAACTGCACCCACAGCTCTTTACCGAGGAAGTCCATTTCGAAGCTGCCACAGGTAAAATTGGAATACAGGGTGCCGCTTTCTTCATCAAAAAAGGTTCTGCCCCAGGTGGCGATCCGGTTCAGCACAGTGGATACCTGGATTTTATCCATGGATACGCCCTCCTTATCCCACCATCCAGGCGATGGCGGGCTCTAAATATTCATTCCAGAATTTCCAGTCGTGGATGCCGGCGCTTTCATGGTAGACACAGGGAACTTTCATTTCTGTCAGGAAATCCCGGAATGCCCGGTTTTGCGCAATAAGGAAGTCCTCCGTGCCGCAGGCCATGAAGATTTCCGGCAGCTTTTCGCCGTTGCTCAATTTCTGACGAATCAAAACTTCGGGGTTGCAGTCCCGCTGCTCTGCGGTTTGCAGATCGCCAAAAATATTGGCATAGTAAGCGTAATTTGCCATGGGGTTGGGAGTGTCCGGTTTCATTTCTTTCAACTGATGAATGATCAGAGCGCTGGACAGAGCGGCGATTTTGCTGTAATTCTTCGAAAAAGCCAGGCCGGTACGCAGAGCTCCAAAGCCCCCCATGGAGAGACCGCCGATGAAAGTGTTCTCCGCCTTTTGGGATAGGCCAAAAGTCTTACGGGCATAGTTCAGCACTTCGTCTCCGACAAAGGTGGCGTATTGTTCCCCGGTGGGTTCCCGATCCAGGTAGAAGCTGTTTCGCCCATTGGGCATGATCACTGCCAGATTGTACTGTGTGGCCAGCTCCTGAATGTTGCTGCCGGTAATCCAGTCATAGGTTCCTCCGCTGTAGCCGTGGAGCAGTACCAGAGTTTTCATGGGACGTTGGTAATGGAGGTTCCCTTCCGCCATGAATGGGGGAACATCATTGGGAAGCACCAGAAGAAATTCATTTTGTCCTGCCAGTGCTTGGGAGAAATAGGTAACGTGCATCAGTGCCATTGTTCATTGCTCCTTATTGAATTGTTTTGAATTTTTAACCTGTGTTTTTGATCCTTTTGATCCATTTTCCGCTGCGTAGACGGAATATGCACCACACTGCTTTGACCACTTGGTCGGAATAGAGGCAGAGGTAGGTGAAGAAAGCGTTCAGATGCAGGTATAATCCTGCAATAGCGCCCAGAGGTACCGCCAGCAGCCACATGGTGCTCATGTCCGCCAGCAGCAGGAAACGGGTGTCGCCACCGCCTCGAAGAACTCCCTTGGTAAGAATGGAGTTGGTGGAGCGGAATACGACAATGATGCTGACACCGTTCATTAGCTCACGGGCGATCTCTCTGGTTTCGGGGGTGATGTTGTAGGCTCCGATGACCCAGTCGCAGATGAGCTGGATGATCCCTGCTGCGACGAAACCAATGACGATGCCCAGCAGAAGATAGGTGTTACCCTGGCGCTTTGCGGCATCCCGTTGCCCCTCACCCAGAACCTGTCCGGTGAGGAAACATCCGGAGAATGAAAGACCGGTGATGAAAATGGTGCTGACCCGTTGCACAACCATGGTAATGGAGTTGGCGGTGACGAAGCCGGAACCGATTCTGCCCATGATGATGGCAAGAACATTATCCCCAAGTCCCAGCATGAAATCGCTGAGCAGCACAGGAATGCTGATGCGTAGGAATTCCCCAATCAGATCCCGGCAGGGGAGCAACAGATCCCGTAGACGGTAATGGATGTTTTTATCACGGAGGAAGAATATTGTGATGATGCCGGTTTCTACAATCCGGGCGATGAGGGTGCCCAGAGCCGCTCCGGCCACACCCAAGGCGGGAGCCCCCATCTTGCCGAAGATAAAAATATAATTGGCGCCGATATTGATGCCAAAGGCACAGATGGATGCAATCAGGGGGACACTGGTCAATCCGGCGCTGCGCATGATGTTGGTTAGGACAAAGGACACGCTCATCAGGAGGAAAGTGGCGGCTGACCAGCGAAGGTAGACGGCTCCGGCGGAAATTTCGGCAGTTTCGGTTGGGTTGAAATACAAGCTCATGATTTTTTCCGGAAGAAGTACATCTGCCAGAGTAAAGAGCAGACCAAGCATAAGCCCCATGCGCAGGGCGATGGTAATCACCTTTTTTAGAGAGGAAATGTCCTTTGCACCCCAAAATCGGGAGGACAGCACCGAGGAACCCATACTGATGCCCATAATGGCGAAGATAAACAGGTTGATAAACTGATTGGCCTGGGTGGCGGCGCTGAGTGCAGTTTCTGTCAGCTGTCCCAGCATGATATTGTCCACCAGATTTACACCGGTGGTGATCAGACTCTGTAAAATAACCGGGACGGCAATTTTGAATAGCCGACGGTAGAAATTGGGGTCTGTTTCCAAATGTTTTTGGATAGAGAGCATTTCTTCACTTCCTGTTTTGATTTCTTATGAAAATATTTTACCTGCTTCGGGTTCGGGTCGCAAGAAAAGAATGTACCAGGGTCTATTAAAAATCTATCCGTTTCGTTGGACAGTACATTTTTTTATATGGCTCCCACTTTTTTGGTTGTGTCCGGAAAAGTTTTGCGGTAATATGGTGCTGATAAAACCAATCGGGGGCAATACCCATACAATGAAACTGCCATACAGCGTAGAAGAAACAGATTCCCAAAGGAGGTTCCTATGAAAAACAGAGAAGTTGTCGAGAAGATTCTTGCCTATCACCCCCACTTGCCGGATTATCAGGGGTGCGACGAATGGAAAGCCGGCGATCCGGAGGCGGAATGCACCGGTATCGTTACTGCACTGGTGCCCACGGTCAATGTTATTCGCAAGGCCATTGAACTGGGGGCGAACCTGCTCATTGTCCATGAGCCGATTTTCTATACTTCCGCTGACAAAGGCGGCTGGTATGAGGATTTTTCCAACGAAGTATACGAGGAAAAGAAAAAACTGATTGACGATCATGGCATTGCCATCTGGCGGGATCATGACCATATCCATACGCATCGTCCCGACGGCATCTTTACCGGTGTACTGAAGTATCTGGGCTGGGAGGACTACGCTTCGACGGATTCGGACACTGGCGCTTTCGGCCATTACATCGTAGATCTGCCGGAAGAGATCACGCTGGAAGCCCTGTGCCGACATCTGGTGGAGCACATTGGCTTGAACGGCGTCCGTTACGTGGGCAATCCCCAGGACAAAGTTCGCTCCCTGGCCATGGTGGGGCACCTCTATCCCATGGATTTTGGCCTGAAACACGCTGATGGCAGCCCGGCGGAATACAGTGTGCAGATCATCAAGCTGCTGGAGGAACGGGTGGATGTGATCCTACCAGGTGAGATCATTGACTGGACGGTGGTTTCCTATGTCCGGGATGCCCTGCAACTGGGGCACAAAAAGGCGATGATCAATTTGGGACACCTGAACTGGGAAGAGTTGGGTATGAAATATGCCCAACAGTGGCTGGATAAGCTCGTTGATCATCGGGTTCCCGTAACCTATGTCCCCTCAGAGGATATGTATCATTTTCTGTAAATGTCCGTTACTTATTTGTGCCGGATAGAGTACGATCCTTTCTTTCCTCTTTTTCTGACAAAAAGGCCAGCCCTTTCGAGGGCTGGCTTTCACTTTGTGTGCTGCATCCGCTGTCGGGGGGACTACCTGGATTTGCCCTACATTGCAGACAGCTGACTGACATACTGCCGGGGGGACATCCCGTATTCCTCACAGAAAGCGCGGTAGAAACTGGTGTAGGTACTGAAACCGCAGGCGGCCGCCGCATCCCCGATCTTCTCGCCTCCGGCAAGCATCTGGCAGGCCATCATCAGCCGCTTCTTCTTCAGATATTGGTAGACACTCATGCCTACATTGTGGCTGAATTCGTGGCTCAGGTGATATTTGCTGACGTAGAATCTGTCCGCCAGGGTTTGCAGGGAGATTTCCTCATCATAGTGCAATCCGATATAGTCGATTACCCGGAAGACCATGGGGTTCAGGTCACCTGTGGCGGCCGGTTGTTCCCGGCTTCCCTGGGTGGCCAGGCGGTTGATGAGGGTCAGCAGCGCTTGCAACAGTGCATCCGGCGCAATGTCGGAACCGAACTGATCCTCTTCCGATTCCTGGTGCAACAGTTCTATCAACGCCTGGATATGCTTTCGCTGTGTCGGCTCCAGGCAGATAAGGTTGCTGTAGTCCGGGCGGGCGGTATCGAAGCAGGCGGCAAGATCGCTCTGCCCCGTGGAGAGCCGGTGCAGCAGTGCGGAGGAAATCCACAGCATATACCGCTCATAGGGGGCGGCACCGGCATCGATGGATACCTGATGCAGCTGATCGGGACTGACGATGAGGATATCCCCCGGGGAGAAATGGTAGATCCGATTCCCGATGGTATAGGTGACACTGCCGGAGAGGAGAAAATCGATCTCAAAAAAATCATGCTGATGGATGGCGACACTGGTAAGCTCCGTGTCGATTTTGTGGGCGATGGCATATTCGCTGCGCTGCATTTTTTGATTGGTGATGATCTTTTGGTAATTCGTTCTCATGGGGATCTCTCCGTTCGGTTTGGAATCAACACATTACAATATAAGGGAAACCTATTCCATTGTCAATGGGGAAACCGCAAGAATTGCAATATATTTCAGCAAAATATCCTCTTTTATTTCTCCCTGTTTCCAGCTATAATGGGCAATGTTACCAAATAGAATTCAACGGCGGACAAAGCCGTGAATTAAAATGACTAGGAGGAAGAAAAATGAAAAAATTCTTAGCGCTGCTCCTGGCAATGTGCATGATCCTGTGCGCAATGCCCATGGCTCTGGCCGAAGGCGACTTTGAGCCCGACCCCGAAAAGACCATCACCCTCATCGTACCCCAGGGTGCCGGCGGCGGCACCGATACCCAGGCACGCCAGCTGGTGGAAGCTATGAAAGAAGTTTCCGGCTTCACCAATATCATTGTTGAGAACGTCACCGGCGGTTCCACCGGCATCGGCACCAACCAGGTCATCGATTCCGAAGCCGACGGCTATACCCTGCTGATGTACGGCACCTATGTCGTCTGCGGCACCATGACCGGCTTTACCGATGGCTACAAGGGTCTGGACTTCATCGCAGGACTCTCTCTGGAGCCGTTCATGCTGGCCGTTAAGACCGATTCCCCCTACGAGACCCTGGACGACGTGATCAACGCCGCCAAGGCCAACCCCGGCTCCATCACCCTGGGCAATGCCGGTGCTACTGCTACCACCGGTGTTGTGGCTTACGGCCTGAACATCGCTTGCGACAATGCTTTCAACGTGGTTGCCTTTAATGGTAGCTCCGAGCTGATCCCCGCTGTGCTGGGTGGTCACTGCGACATCGGCGTGTTCTCCCAGTCCGAAGTCCTGGCCAACAACACGGAGCTGCGCCCCCTGGTGTTCCTGGGCAGCAGCCACTCCGTGCTGGAAGCCTTTGCCGAAGTTCCCACTCTGGAAGAGTGCGGCTACGGTGAGCTGAATGTGCCCGGCGGCTGTTTCCGTGGCATCTGCACCACCGCCGGTTGCCCCGACGACATGAAGCAGTGGCTGGCCGATACCGTTGAGGCCGCTTTCAACAGCGAGAACTTCCAGAACTGGCTGAACGAGAACGGCCTGCTCAGCGAGTTCAGCAAGCTGGACGATTTCGCCGACTACAATGCGGCAATGATCGAGACCATGAAGCCCATCATCCAGGCCACCGGTATGGCCGCCGGTGAGTACGCCGAATAATTCCCTTTGTTCTGGGGTCGGTTATCCGACCCCAGAATTGGTAATAAAGAAAAATCGTCCGAGAAACGAGGGGGAAAAACTCTATGAAATTAAAAGTCAAGCCGTTTCCTGCCGTCATGACGATCCTGTCGGGGCTCTACCTGATCTACGTTCGCTCCATGGAGGAAACCGCCATCACGTTCGATGCCGTCGGTGGTGACCCCGGCGGGAAACTCCTGCCTACCATCATGGCTATTTTCATGTTCGTTGGATTCCTGTACATCACCATTAAGGAGCGCCCCGAAGAAGCCAAGACCGAAAAGGGTACGACCATCCTCTTCCTGATTACTTTGGGGCTGTCCATTGCCTATGTCCTACTGCTGAAAAAAGTCGGATTCATTCTCATGTCCGTCATTATGCTCTATGCCCTGGAGTATGTCTATACGACCAATGACGAGAAGCATAATCTTCCGGATGCCATCATCGGCGGCGTTGTTACCACCGCCGGTACCGTTGGGGTCTACTATGGGATGCGCTATCTCACCAAGACTTTCCTCCGGCTGGCACGGCAGGGGACTCTGCCCTCCATTTTCAGCTCCACCATTTTCGAGGGCTGCATTTCCGCCGTCCTCATCAGCGCCATCACCACCGTGCTGGCGCTGACGGTATGCAAAATGCTGAAAAAGAAAGGCAAAGATAAAGTCGCCAATTCCGGTCTGATTGCTTTCGCAACTGTGCTGCTGCTATACATCGTGTTCAAACAATTTTTCAGTGTCAATCTGGCTCCCGGCCTGTTGAATTATTAAGGAGGACATTATGAGCGAATTTCTTCAAGGATTCAGTCTTGTAGCCAGCCTGTCCACCTTCGGCTGGTGTGCCTTTGGCTCCGTTCTGGGCATCATCCTGGGCGCTCTGCCCGGCCTGACCGCCACCATGGGCATTGCCCTGGTCATCCCCATCTCCTATAAGCTGCCCACTGCCACCGGCATCGGACTGCTGCTTTCCGTTTACTGTGGCGCCGTTTCCGGCGCATCCATCCCCGCAATTCTGCTGGGCATCCCCGGCAACCCCAACGCCATCGCCACCGTGGAAGATGGCCAGCTCATGACCAAGAAAGGTCTGGCCGGTCAGGCGCTGGGCGGCGCCGTAATCGCATCGCTGATCGGCGGCCTGGGTTCCGAAATCTTCCTGGTGTTCTTTAGCCCCCTGATCGCCAAAATGACGCTGGCTTTCGGCCCTGCGGAGAAATGCACCCTGTCACTGGTGGGTCTCGTGATCATTGCCGCCGTTTCCGGCAAGGATATTCTGAAAGGACTGCTGATGGGCGCACTGGGATTCGTCTTCGCTTTCCTGGGGCCCGATCCCATGTCCGGCGCACTGCGCTTCCCCTTTGCACAGTATCTGCGCAAGACCCCTCTGGCCAACGGCCTGGATCTGACCTCCACCCTCATTGGCCTTTATGGTGTCAGCCAGGTGTTCTCGGAGCTTTCCAATCTGCGGAAGAAGCAGAACACCAATGTCTGCACCGACATTGGAAAAGTGTTCCCTCCTTTCAAAAAGATCGCTTCCATGTGGCAGATCATCCTGTCCTCCCTGGGCATCGGCACCCTGATCGGTGCTATCCCCGGAACCGGCGCTTCCATCGCCGTGTTCATGAGCCGCAATGCTGCTGTGGGTATCTGCGAGCATAGCAAGGGCAAGCTGGATACGCCGGGCACCGGATGCCTGGAGGGCGTGTTCGCTCCGGAAGTCACCAACAATGCCGTTACCGGCGGCGCTCTGATCCCGGCGCTGAGCCTGGGCATCCCCGGCGACTCCGCAACCGCCGTGCTCATCGGTGCGCTGATGATCAATGGCATCACCCCGGGCTATGCCCTGTTCTCCCAGAATATGCCCCTGGTTTACTCCATTTTCATTACCCTTGCTCTTGCCAATATCTTCATGGCACTGTTCCAGCTGGCGGGTGTGCGCATCTATCCTAAGATCCTGCTGATCTCCCAGCGGGTGCTGATGCCCGTGGTGCTGCTGCTCAGCTTCGTTGGCCCCTATGCGCTGGCCGGTTCCTCCGTTTCCAAGGGCATTTACTATGTGGGCACCGCCCTGTTCATGGGCCTCGTGGGATATTTTGCAAAGAAGAATAAGTATCCCGTTGCCCCCATCGTCCTGGGTCTGATCCTGGGCGGGATGTTTGAAGAGCAGTTCCGCCGTGGCGTGAAGCTGGGCGGCGGCAACCTGTCCCGGTTCTATACCTCCCCCATCTGCTGGTTCTTTGTGATTCTGTCCATCGTGATCGTCGTTTCCACCGTGATCAAAAACAGGAGAGATGCAAAAGCATGATCAAATTTAAATTTTTGGGAGCCAACGGCTCCTGCCAGGATGAGGCCAGCGGCAATACCTCCGTCCTTTTCTATGACGGGTTCGGGGCATTCTGCGTGGATCTGTCCTGCAATATGGCCGCAGTGGTGGATGCCCGGGTGGATGCAGTGGTGCTGACCCATGAGCATATCGATCATGTGTATGCGCTGCCGTCACTGCTGCATCAGCTGTGGCTCACCGGGCGGGAAAGTCCCCTGGATATCTTCATTCCCAATGGGCTGGAGCATATTGCAAACGGCCTCATCGACCTGTTCAATATCCGCAGCAAAAAGGGGATCTTCCCCATCACCATCCGGACGGATGGTGAATTCACCGTGGGGAAAATGCACGTTACCACTTTCCGGACGGATCATACCGCAACCTCCATGGGCATCACCCTGGAAGACGGGGATGGGAAACTCGTCTATACCTGTGACAGTCGCCCCATCCACAATATTCCGGAGGTGATGCACGGAGCCCATGTGCTCATCCACGAGACTTCTGGACTGCGGGAGAACGAGGAAACCCTGGTGAAGAAGGGACATTCCAGCGGCGCAGATGCCGCCGAGCTTGCGCAGGCGCTAAATGTCCAGACCCTCTACCTCTGCCACCTGCCGAGAGGGGAGGGAGCAAAAACGGCCATTCTGGCGGAAGCCCGGGAGAGCTTTGCTCAGAGCGTTATCCCCGAAATCCTCCGAGAATACATGGTCTAAAGAAAGGAATACCATGGATAATACCGCAGAAATGTTCAAATTATACGATATTCGCACCAAGCACCAGAATCTGACTCACGAGGATAGCCGTCGGGTCATCACCGCCATCGCCCGCTACTTCAAGGACTCCGTCCAGGTGGATTCGATTTATATCGCCCGGGATGCACGGCTGTACTGTGCAGAGCTGATGGATATGGCGCTGGAAATTTTTCCCCGGTTCGGTATCGAGGTCTACTTCAACCCGGTTCAGATCTCTACCTGCCAATTTTACTATTCCTGTATGCAGCATCGCAATGGTGGCGGCATGATGATCACCGCCAGCCACAATCCCAGCGACTACGTGGGATTCAAGCTGGTGGGCAGGGACGTCACCCCCATTGCCATGGGATGCGGCGCAGCGGGAGGATTGGAGCAGGTACGCCGGAACTTTATGGACGATTTACCCGCTCCCGAAAATGCCACTCCTGCCAGGGTTCACGTTGCTCAGTATCAGCGGGAATATGTGGCGTATTCCATGCGCCTTGCGGGGGTCAAGCCGGGGGATTTGGAGGGGATGCAGTTCTTCGGTGAATTCCTGGCCGGTTCCGCCGGAACGGATTTCGCCATGGCGATGGATATTGCCGGAGCCCGTTTCACCCTGCGCCATTCCGTGCCCGACGGATTTTTTCCCTATGGTAACCCCAATCCCATTGAGGAATCCTCCATTGCCGCAGCCCGGGAGATCGTCCGCCAGGGCAATTACGATATGGGCTTCTGCTTCGATGGGGACGGGGATCGGATGGACCTGATGTACCCCAATGGGGAGCAGATCATTCCGGGGCTGAATATTTCCCTGCTGATTCCCTATATCAAGGAAATTTTCGCCCCCTGGTTCGGGAGAGATTACCCGTTCAAGGCTTTCGTGGATGTAAAAGCAACGCCCCTGGCACTGATTGAGATTTCCAGAGCCGGAATCCAGCAACATATCATTCGCAATGGCCACTCGTTCATCAAGGAGAAATTGCGGGAATATCAAAGTGAGGGCTACCTCGTATCCGAGGAGGAATCCTCCCATTACTATATGAATTTCCCCTTTGACCCGGACGACCTGTCCAAGGGCTTCGCCGCCACGGAGAACAGTCTCTTCTTCACCATGCTTTCCGCAAGGGTGCTGAAAGAGAATCCAGAGGGGTACCGGCGTATTTTCCACCTACAGCAGGGGGTTCGCCGCTACCGGGAATGGCCGCTGTTCTTCCGGCAGCATGAGGCCATGGACAGAATCATGCTGGATGTGGAGAACGCCATGCGCCAGCGGGGCGCAACGGTGATCAAGGAAATGGACGATGGCTCCGATCTGGATGCAACGCTGATGCGGTTCAATCTGCCGGAGCATATCAATGGGGATACCCGCTTCCCGGAATCCTGGTGCCAGGTGGCTCAGCGCATCTCCCGCTCGGAGGATGCCATGACCCGCTGGGAAGTGGTCGCTTCTGATCAACAGTTGTGCGACGAATATAACAATGTGGTCAAAGAGATTGCAGATTCTTACGTGAAACAGGGCATTGCCTATTACGAATAATCCCGGAGCAACGAAAGCACCGGAATCAAGAGAAAAGGATCAGTTCCTAAGGGGGCTGTCTCATCAATGGGGTGGGACAGCCCCCTTTTTTACTGGAGCGATTCAAAAAAATCTTGACATTCGGGAAAGAACAAGTATAATTGTATACAATAAAACAAGCACCCAGGAAGGAGCCATTGCCATGTTGGAAATTTCCAGCAAAACCAATCTTTTGGAGAAGAATTCTTATAAATATTCCCTTCAGGATGTGGAAGAACCGAATCTGCAACGGGAAATCTATTCCTACGGCTCTGTGCCCAAGGTGGCGTTCAACCACCGCCGGGTGCCCCTGAATATGCCGGAGGAGATCTGGATCACCGATACTTCCCTGCGGGACGGGCAGCAGTCCGTGGAGCCATACAGCGTGGAGCAGATTGTGAACATCTACAAGCTCCTGAGCAAGCTGGGCGGCCCCTACGGCATCATAAGGCAGACGGAGTTCTTTATTTATAGTAAGAAAGACCGCCTTGCGCTGGAAAAATGCATGGAACTGGGGCTGAAATTCCCGGAGATCACCAGCTGGATCCGTGCCAGCAAAGAGGATTTCAAATTGGTGCGGGATCTGGGCATCAAGGAAACGGGCATCCTGGTTTCCTGCTCCGATTACCACATTTTCAAGAAGATGAAAATGACCCGCTCCCAGGTGCTGGACTATTACCTGGGCACGGTGAAGGACGCTTTCGATGCCGGGGTCATTCCCCGCTGCCATCTGGAGGATATTACCCGGGCGGATTTCTATGGGTTCGTGGTGCCTTTCGTCAATGAATTGCAGGCTCTCAGCCGGGAAGCGGGCATCCCCGTGAAGATTCGGGCTTGCGACACCATGGGCTACGGCGTGCCGTATACCGAGGCGGCGCTGCCAAGGAGCGTTGCGGGCATCGTATATGGCTTGCAGCATTATTCCGATGTGCCCAGCCAGTGCCTGGAATGGCACGGACATAACGATTTCTATAAGGCGGTGACCAACGCCTCCACTGCATGGCTGTATGGTGCCTGCGCCGTCAATTGCAGTCTGCTGGGCATCGGGGAGCGGACGGGAAATATCCCGCTGGAGGCAATGGTGTTCGAGTATGCCTCCCTCCGGGGAAGTTTGGACGGTATGGATCCCACGGTGATCACGGAAATCGCCGAATATTTCCAGAAAGACATCGGCTATAAAGTTCCTCCCATGACCCCCTTTGCCGGAGCCAGCTTCAATTCCACCCGGGCGGGCATTCACGCAGACGGGCTGATGAAAGATGCGGAAATCTATACCATTTTCGATACGGAGAAGCTCCTCAACCGCCCCGCTACGGTTGAAATCGGCAAGACCTCTGGCGCAGCCGGAATCGCTTACTGGATCAATCAGCATTTCCGGCTGAAAGGGGAGGCGGAAATTTCCAAGCATGACCCGCTGATCGCTGAGCTGAAAAAATGGGTGGACGAGGAATACGAGTCCGGCCGGGTGACCATGATCTCCCACGGAGAAATTCTGGAGAAATTGCAGCAGCTTGCCCCGGGCAGATTCCCGGCGGAAACGTAAATTTCCCCAAGCAGAAAGGAAGAATGGGATGACAATGTTTAAATCCATTTCCCTGGCGGACCAGGTTTTTGAAAAATTGGAGAGCGATATCGTCTCTGGGGTCTACCCCCGGGGGGAGATCCTGACGGAACTGAAACTGGTGGAGCAGCTGAACGTCAGCCGCACCCCCATCCGGGAGGCACTGCGCCGATTGGAGCAGGAGCGCCTGATCCAGGACAGCGGCAAGGGTTCCATCGTTCTGGGCATTACCATGGAGGACCTGGTGGATATTATGGATATCCGCCTGCGCTGCGAGGGGCTGGCTGCCCGCTACGCCGCCATGAACCGCACGGAGGAAGAGGCGAATCGGTTGCGCCAGCTGAGCGAATTGCAGGATTTTTACGCTTCCAAGGGGGATTATGACCATCTGCGGGAAATTGATGACGATTTCCACGAACTGATCTATGAATTCTGTGGCCGTCACGTATTGATGGATACCCTGCGCCCCCTGCACCGCAAGACCCAGCGCTATCGCCGTGGCTCCATTGCCCAGCGCCGCCAGAAATCCATCGACGAGCACAAGGCCATCGCCAAGGCCATCTGTGACGGCTCCGCCGATTTGGCCGAGGAGCTGATGTGCCGCCATATTGAAAATGCGAAAAAAACCATGATTGAGAGGTTCAGTCAAAATGGGTAAAACAATTTCCGAAAAAATCATCGAGAAGCATCTTGTCTCCGGCGAAATGATCCCCGGCAAGGAGATCGCCCTGAAAATCGACCAGACCCTGACCCAGGATGCCACCGGCACCATGGCCTATCTGGAGTTCGAGACCATGGGCATCCCCCAGGTGAAGACGGAGTTCTCCATCGCATATGTTGACCATAATACGCTGCAATGCGGCTTCATGAATGCAGATGACCACCAGTATCTGCAAAGCGTGGCGGCCAAGCATGGCGTGCGTTTCTCCCGTCCCGGCAACGGCATCTGCCATCAGGTTCATCTGGAACGCTTCGGCATTCCGGGCAAAACACTGATCGGTTCTGACAGCCACACTCCTACTGGAGGCGGTATCGGCATGATTGCCATCGGTGCAGGCGGTCTGGACGTTGCAGTTGCCATGGGCGGCGGTGCATATTATATTACATACCCGAAGGTTGTCAAAGTCCACCTGACCGGAAAACTCTCCCCGTGGGTTGCTGCAAAGGATGTAATTCTGGAAGTTCTCCGTCGTCTGTCCGTAAAAGGCGGTGTTGGCAAAATCATCGAATACTGCGGTGAAGGCGTGAAATCCCTCTCCGTTCCGGAACGTGCTACCATCACGAATATGGGGGCGGAACTGGGTGCGACAACTTCTATCTTCCCATCCGACGAAATCACAAAACAGTTCCTTGAAGCACAGGGCAGAGGAGAAGTCTGGACAGAGCAGTCCGCTGATCCGGACGCTGTTTATGATGAAGTGGTAGAAATCAACCTTTCCGAACTCGTACCGCTTGCTGCATGTCCCCATTCTCCGGACAATGTCAAGAGTGTGGAAGAAATCGGCAAGCTGAAAATTGATCAGGTCTGCATCGGCTCCTGCACCAACTCTTCCCTGCTGGATATGATGAAGGTGGCACACATTCTCAAGGGCAAGACCGTACATCCAGACGTTTCCCTTGCAATTGCTCCCGGCTCCAAACAGGTACTGAATATGATGGCAGATATGGGACTGCTGTCCATCATGATTGATGCCGGTGCAAGAATTCTGGAAAGTGCATGCGGTCCGTGCATCGGTATGGGACAATCCCCGAATTCCGGCGGTATTTCTCTGCGTACCATCAACCGTAACTTCCTCG
>CAZTYB010000007.1:0-41051 GCA_964617595.1 uncultured Oscillospiraceae bacterium
GTTCTCCAGAGTGTTCAGACCTCTCTGCAGAGCGGGAGCGGTGGACTTGTAGGTGACCTGCTGACGGCCATTTCTAACGAGCTGATTAAAAGTAGGCATCAATTTTCTCCTTTCTTTTGTTCTCGCCTTTCGGCGGGTATATATTCTACGGAAAATCCGGTAGAACCAAAATCAATCGACGGTCGCTGCCGCCGCTGCACCCACCTCGATACGGCAGGCACGCCCCAGTTCCGCCATGGAGCGGACGTAGGAATATGGGATCCCGTTTGCTTTGCACAATTCTTCCAGGGAACCGATGATGGTAGGATCCGCATCCTTTGCCAGGCAAACATACCGGGCACGGCCACCGAGAATCGCTTTTTTCAATTGTTTTGCCCCCACAACGGTGCGTTGAGAGCCAAATCGAGGCACAAGGCCGCAATCCGGAATCATACAATCATTCTTTGTAACCATACAGGTTGTATTATACGCACTTTTCAGAAAATGTCAACAAAAAATTAGGAAAAACTTTTGATAATATGCTGAAATTTCCTGTGATTGCCCCCTTGGTGCTTAGATGTTTTTGGACGAAAAACATTTGCTTTCATGCAGCAAACACTCCGCCGTTCTTCCGAGCAAACAGGAATTATTCTGCGTACTTGCCCGAGCTTGTATCCATTATGAGGAATAAAACCAAGGCTGTCATTTTGCAAGTTCATTCCACCGGGGTAAAGGGCACCAAAAATCGGCACCCTTTTTGATGAGTGCCGATTTTTGGTGTTTTAATCTCCCGCTTTAGCGGTTCGGAACAATGATTTCCTCGTAAACCTTGCGAAGCTCCGCACGTCCCTCATCCGTCATCGGGCTGAAAGGCTTGCGGCAACCATTAAAGTGGAATCCGTCCATCTCAAGAAGTGTCTTCACGGATGCAAACACGCCATGATTGCAAATCGCCTTGATCACGTGATTGGCCTGAGCCTGGAAAGCATGGGTCTGCTCCATATCACCGGCGCAGAAACTGTCAATTACCTTATGGATCAGCTTAGGCATTGCATTGTACGTACTTCCGATGCCGCCATCGGCGCCCATCATCAGGCCTGCGGCCAACATTTCATCAAAGCCATTCCATACGACCAATTCCGGATTATGTGTCTTGATCCGCTCCAGGAGGAACATATCGGAACTGGTGAATTTGACACCCGCCAGGTTTTTGTGCCGCTTCATCTTGTTCAGCACTTCCTCCGTCAGAGAGAAACCGGAAAAGTTCGGGAAATTATAGATGAACATGGGGAGACTCGTTGCATCCATAATGTCGTCATAATAACCGATGATTTCCTTTTCGCTGAATTTGTAATAGAATGGGCTGATCGCCGAAACTGCATCGGCGCCGGTCTTTTCCCCATGGCGAGCCAGCTCCATCGCCGTATCGGTTGAAATTGCGCCAACATGGCAAATAACCTTACGCTCACCGCCGTTCGCTTCCACAACAGCTTCCAGAATTCCTTTGCGTTCCTC
This sequence comes from uncultured Oscillospiraceae bacterium, assembly GCA_964617595.1. Taxonomy (GTDB): domain Bacteria; phylum Bacillota; class Clostridia; order Oscillospirales; family Oscillospiraceae; genus Faecousia. The sequence goes on from CAZTYB010000007.1 coordinate 1,495, forward strand.
GTTACTCAGCAAGAACGCCTCAGCGGTGCTGCCACAAACATAAAATCCGTCTATACCCTGAGCGATCAAGTGACGAACCAACTTCTGTAACTGGTCGTAATCCACCTTGTTATCGCTGGTATAGGGTGTCACCAATGCGGCATAAGCGCCATGATAATCTTGACTCATAAGAACCCTCCCGAAAATACCGTCAGCCTTTTACGGCGCCGGCAGTAATACCAGATGTAAAATATTTCTGGAAGAACATAAAAATCGTCAATAGCGGAATTGCAGCAACTGCGGCTCCGGCAAATTTCAGACCATAGTCAATAATGTCCGGCTCCACCATCATCCGTGCAATGCCGACGGAAATCGTATAGGTGCTGGAGTCAGTGGCCATTACATATTGCCAGAGATAGGAATTCCATACACGAATAAATGCCAAAATTGCAAGTGCGCCGATTCCGGGCTTCGATAGTGGGATTGCGAATTGCCGGAAGAAGCGGAATCTTCCGCATCCATCAATGGTGCTCGCTTCAACGATTTCATCCGGAATGCCGTCATAATACTGCTTCATGAGGAAAACGCCAAAGGGCATCGCCAATTCAGGAACGATCAATGCCCAGAGTGTCCCCCGCCATCCGAAAGCGACCATCATCTTGTACAGTGGGAGGAGGTAAACCTCCTTGGGTAACACCAACGCCGCAATGACGAAACCAAAAAGGAGCTTCCTTCCTGGAAAGCGAATCTTGGACAGGGCAAAACCAGCAGCAGAAGACACCAGAATGATTCCTAAGGTTGCAACCCCGGCGCTAAAAAAGCTATTGAAAATCCAGCGGAATGTGGGATTGTCCGAGAAAATTTGCGCATAATTCTCGAACGTGATCCGTGTTGGAATCCAGTCAGGGGGAATCTTCATCACATCCGCTTTGTATTTCACGGAACCGGTAAGCAGCCAGTAAATCGGGAAAACGGACTCAATGCAGAAGATCACGATCAGAATATTGGCGAACATATCTCCCGGCGATTTACGGAAAATGGAACGGATTCGTTTGGTATGTTTCAATTCATCATCCCCCCTCAATCTGCCGGGCGTACCGCACGGAACTGGATCAAAACCAGGATGACAGAGAACAGGAACATCACGATCCCCAGTGCGGATGCCACACCGAAATTCCCGTTTGCAAATCCCTCCTGGTACAATAGGTACATCATGGACGTTGTAGCCTTATTCGGCCCGCCGTTTGTAAGCAGCTGGATCAGCACAAAAACACGCATTACGGCAGAGGTTTGTGTAACGAATATCAGCAGCGTGGTGGGTCTGCACTGCGGGATCAGAATATACCGGAACAATGTCCAGCGGTTTCCACCATCCAGCTCCAGCGCCTCGATCATCTCGTGGGGAATCCCCATCATGGCGGCTGTATACAATACGACACATTGCCCCAGATTCATCGTAAACAGGACAAAAATCACAATGATTGTCGCCCACAATTTATCGCCAAGAAGATTAAACGGCTTCATACCGATACAGTCATAGAAATAACGCAGCAGACCAGTCTGGGAGTCCAGCATAAAACGCCAAATGATGGACATGACCGCAGCCGAAGCGATGACTGGTAAATACAGACAAATCCTGACGAAAGAGGTATACCGTCTCGTCTTGTCAAAGATGCTTCCGGAGATGCCGATCCCGAAAACGATCAGGAGCGGAACCACCGTCGCCACCAGAAGCAGCGTGTTGCGTATCGACAGGAGATAGGTTTTATTTGTGAATACCTTAATATAGTTCTTCAGACCGACATACTTGGTTCCGCCGAAGCGGAAGTCAAAGAAGCTGTTGTAGATACCCTTTACCATAGGGTAGAGCATAAAAATAGCTGCCAAAATCACGAATGGAGCGACAAATACATAGCCGCTGAAAGCTTCACGCAGCGCATTTCTGCGACGAAGACCGGTGAATTTCGATTCACCCAATAGAGCCACCTCGTTTCAGGGAAAACCGGCTGCGTGCGCCCGAAAGGTGCACGCAGCCTTTCTCGGTTACTGGTTCAAAACAACGGAATTCTCCGTGTACTCTGTGATAATTTCGTTCGCTGCTTCCTGATAATCCGCAAGCCCCTGCTGAGCAGTCTTCTCGCCGGAGATCACAGCCTGGATCTCAGGATAGAACACTGCACGGGTCGCCACCCAACCGGGTGCTCCACCGGTAAAGTCGAACAGGTATTCTTCCGCATCCTTGTAGGAGAGGAATAGAGGATTGTCGGTGCTGAGAGCCTGAGCAACATTCTCCATAGCGGGCACGCCGCTGTTCATAGCAGGAATGAATTCAATGGCATTTTCGCTCAGCCAGGCAAGGAACTGCTTTGCAACCGCAATCTGCTCCTCGTCCACATTCATCAGCGTGAAACCGTAAGTATAGGTATGCATCACGCCAGTATTGGTTCCGTCATCTTTCTGGCAGGGAATGGCCGCAATACGGACATCAAAGGTCTCTGCGCTGCCGTTTTCGAATGCAGCGATGTGGTTCTGATAGGAAGCAAACTGCCCGGCAGAAATTGCACAGGACTGATTCCGGAAATCGGCATTGCAGTCCGTCCACAGGCGGGTGTTCACGTCCGCATTGGTGTAGCCGGCCTCGTGCCACTGCTCCAGTTTCTCCATCGCCTTGACCACATTCCCATCATCTCCGGCAGTGCAGTAGCCATCGGTGAAAATATTCCCATCATACATTTTCAGAAGATTGTGCAGATAAGAGTCATTCTGGTTGTTTGCCGCATACAGGGTCATAACATATTTCCCGGAGTCGCCCAGATATTCCTTGAGGGCGGGGAGAATCACCTGATCCAGGTCCTCCAGCTTCCAGCAGACAATCTCGTTTGGATCCTCGGGGACATACGCCTCAAGCCCTGCAGCCTTGAACATATCCGCATTGTAAAGGAAGCCCTGGCTGGAGGTATAAACGGGAACCTGGTAATAATCGTCCTGAATCCGAACGGTGGAAAGGGTAACGGCGGAAATTTGATCCGAATAATACTGATCCACCACATCCGTTACCGGAAGGATCGTTCCCTGATGCACTTCGTCGGCTGAGGTAAAGAATGCAGTCAGGAACAGGGAGGGAAGCGTATTCCCCTCTTTGGCAAAGGCGAGCTTTTCCGAGCGCTCAGACCCTGGGAAAGCTTCTACGGAGATGGTGTAGCTGGGATGTTCGGCAGAAAATGCCTCCACAGCGGCACGCAGGCCATCTTCAAGCTGCTGGGAATCCGTCCAGAACGTGGTGGCGACGGCGGGTTCTTCTGCAGGTTCTGCGGCGCCGCATCCGACAAAGGAAACGACGGACAGAGCCAGCGCTAGGGCGATTGCAATCAGTTTTTTCATATTGTACCTCCTCTGATTTTTATCTCATCCCATCGTGCCGGAAGATTTCCCCCGGCAGCTCTCCCGTTGGACAATGCTGGGCTGCATCAGGTAATAATCAAATTCCGAGATGGGTTGATGATTGATTTGCTTCCACAGAACTTCGGCTGCTTTTTGGCCGATCTCCATGTTTTTGTAGGACAGCGATGACAGGCTCGGCGACAGCTGCTCACAGATCTGAACCGTATTATCATACCCAATGACACCAATATCCTCGCAGACCCGCTTTCCGGCTTCCTGGATGGCTTTGTAGACACCGACGGCAACGCTGTCATTAAAGCAGAACACTGCATCGATTTCGTCATCCAGCTCCAGGAGCTTTTTCATAGAGCGGTAGCCCGCCGGTTCATCGCTGTTAGAGGATGTATGATCCTCCAGAATGATCCGCTTCCGGTCAATCTCCAGATTACTTTCCATGATCGCTGTCAGGTATCCATGGCAGCGGTTTTCGCTGGTGGTATATTTTGTTTTAGAGATGAAAGCGATTTTCCGATAACCCTTTTCAATCAAATGCTTCGTTCCAATGTAGCCACCATAGAAGTCATTTGACGTGACCACCGGTGCTCTCACGCCGATCACGGATCGGTTGCAGAACACGAACGGAATATGGGTCTTCATCAGGCTCTCATACAAGCAGGAGCTCTCCTGGATCTCATGCTGGATGACGGGTACCATAATAAAGCCCGAAACCCCGGAGCGAATCAAGCGCTGGATATAGCGCTCCTGTTTTTCAGCATCATTGTCCGAATTGCAAAGGGTGATGCTGACCCCATACCGTTGCGCAACATTCTCGATTCCACGCACAATGCCGGGATAGATTGCATCCATGATATTCGGAACGATCACGCCCCAGTTCCCCTCGTTCTCCCGGCTTCTTCCGATTGCGGGCGAAACATAGGTTCCGCTTCCATTCGCAGTGGTCAGGAGTCCCTCTTCCACCAGTTCCACAATGGCTTTGTTCAATGTGGCTCTGGTCGTATCCAGTTGTTCGCAGAGCTTGGGTCTTGAGGGAAGCTTCTCCCCCTCGTGCATGGTACTGAGCATTTCAGTTAATTTGATTTTGATTTCTTTATAGCGAAGCATATGTTTCCTCCTAAACAAGCGGTTTTTTCTGTTGCCAAGAAGCACACCTGAATTATACCAAAAACAGTACGCTTTCGCAAATGCTAATTTTATTTTACAAGTAACTTCGAAATTGTCAATATAAAACGCAAATAATAGTAAGCTTATAACAATAAATAGTATGCTTTTGATTCTAGCCAGAATAAATCAAATAAAATTTCTTAGCATACTACAATTTTCTTGACATGAGCGCAGGCATATGCTATTTTGTAGTTATAAATACAAAAGCTACCGATACATTCGGGAGCCGAAATTGGGGGGATTTCTACATGTATACCGTTTTGGTCGCCGTCCGTGGTTTTACGAAAAGGTTCCCGGAGACGGCGCATTTTCTTTCGGAGCATCATATCCACTTTATCTCACGGGATTCGCTCGCCGAAATGTCCGGCGCAGAGAGGGCATCCATTTTCCCAGAGACCGAGGTTCTGTGGATCGCCGCTGAGAAATGTGATGCGGCGCTTCTGTCTCAATTCCCGGGATTAACTCTGGTTTGTAAAATGGGTTCCGGATTGGATAATATTGACCTTGCATGGTGCGAACAGCACGGGGTCAAAATTGTCAATTCCCGTGGCTGCAATGCAAATGCCGTTGCGGAAATGACATTGCTCCTCATGCTTTCTTCCCTGCGGCAGCTTCCGCATTGCTATCAAATTGCAAAATCCGGAGCATGGGAAAACCGTTTCGCCGGTACGGAACTCGGCGGAAAAACCATCGGACTACTCGGCTTCGGCACCATTGCACGTCGGGTCGCATCGCTGCTGGCACCTTTCTCTGTACGCATTTTGACCTATGACCCATACCTGGACAAGGATGCAGCGGCACTGCTCCGGGTAGATCCGGTTCCATTCGATACGCTGATTGAGCAATCCGATGTGCTCAGTCTGCATCTTCCAGCATCCAGGGAAAATTACAAGATGGTGAATCGGCAGCTGATTTCCAAAATGAAAGATGGTGCAGTCCTGGTCAACTGCGCCCGTGGAACCCTGGTCGATGAGACTGCACTTTACGATGCACTGGTCAGCGGGAAACTCTGCGCCGCAGCAAGCGATGTCTGGCAGCAGGAGCCGCTCCCTCCCGGCCACCCGCTTTTTTCTCTTCCGAATTTTATCGGCACTCCCCACGAAGCCGGCATGACACAAGAAAGTATGCTTGCAGACAGCATGTCGGTCGCCCGGAGCATCGTCGCAACACTGGGTCAAAAATCTTTATGATCACCGAAAGGGGGATCGTTCATGAATATTGTTCGAACGGATCACTATGATCTGGTTGTATGCGGGGGCGGACCCGCTGGATTTGCCTGCGCCGTCAGCGCTGCCCGTGGAGGTTTGCGTGTGGGGCTTGTGGAGCGGAACGGCTGTCTGGGCGGTACAGCTACCGCCGCAGGGGTCAATCATCTCCTCGGCGGAAGGAAACTAAACGAGGAAACGGGGGAACATATTCGGGTTGTCGGTGGCATCTTCGACGAACTGACGGATCATCTGATCTCCCAGGGCCGCGCAATCGAGCCCAATACCATCGACCTCACTTTCAACCCTTTCGGCTGGTATCCCAGAATGGCCTCCGGCGTGGCATTTGACGAAACTGCACTGAAAATCGCAATGGATGATTTCTGCGACAATGCCGGGGTTCGGGTCTATTACAATACCGTTTTGACCGATGTTGAAATGAATGCAGCCAGGATTTCTTCCGTGATCGTATGGAACAAGGATGGCTTCGTCCGCCTGTCCGCTCCCCTCTTCGCCGACTGCACGGGGGATGCAGATCTGGCCAAACTGGCAGGGTGCGCTTTCCGCAAGGGGCGGGAGGAGGACGGTTTGATGACCCCCTGTTCCACGGAAATGCACCTTGACCACGTGGACGGAGATGCATTGGTCACCTACCAGAATGCCCATCAATCCCCCAAGTTGGTAGAAATCATCGAACAGCTGAAGCAAAAGGGTATCTGGACTTTCCCCTATGAGATCTTCGTAACCATCCAATTGATGGAAAAGGATATCTTTATGGTGAATACCATCCGCCAAATCGGCATAGACGGTACCGATGAATCATCCGTCAGCCAGGCGCTTGCCCAGGGGCGACGGGAGAATATCCAGTTATTTCACATCATCCGGGAGTATTTCCCCGGTTTCAAAAATGCCCGGATCCGCAAAATTGCAGATTATTTGGGCGTTCGTGAAACCAGACGGATCCATGGTCTGTACACGATCACCGTTGACGATGCCATGTCCGGGAAACATTACGATGATTGCATTGCTGCAACCACCTATAATTTTGATCTGCCGGATCCACTGCGCCCCAGCTATGACCCGATGATGGGAGATGCCAGGAAGCCAAATACCCAGCGCAAACACATCGTCATCCGGATCCCTTACCGCAGTCTCCTCACGGAATCCGTCGGCAATCTGATCGTTGCGGGGCGCTGTATCAGCGCAGAGCGGGAGGTCATGGGGCCGATCCGCATCATGGGACCATGCATGATGATGGGGCAGGCGGCGGGCACTGCTGCTGTGATGGCAAAGGAAGCCGGATGCCCCTATCCCGAAATCAACACCGACGAGCTCCGTACACGCCTCTGGGCAGCCGGTGTCCTGAACCCCGATGCGCTTCCCTTTGACTAAGGAGAAAAAAAATGATTCTAGACAATATTAACAATCTTCGCCAATATGCAGCGCTGCACCCCGGCATCAATGCAGCCGCCGCATTCCTGGAAACGGTCACGCCGGATACCCCCAGTGGCAAATATACAGTCAATGGGGATGTATACGCCATAGTGCAGCGTTATGAGACTCGCCCCGAACCCGAACTGGCATGGGAATACCATGAGCACCATTGGGATATCCAGTATGTTTTCTCCGGAAACGAAACCATACTCTGGTCTGAGCAATGCAATGTACCCAGTTGGAGCGAATATGATGCAGGAAAAGACAGCGCCACATCCAGTGGTAATTGTTCCTGCCTACCAATTCCTATGACTCCGGGGCAATTCGCCATCTTCACCCCGCAGGATGCGCACAAACCAAAGTGCATCAACCAGGACACAAATGACGTCCTGAAAATCGTTGTGAAATTGCGGTGCGTGTAAGCATCAAAATGAACGCAAAAAACGGCACTCTTTTGGAGGAGTGCCGTTTTTTGTATGCGCCCGGTGAGCGCACATTCTATAGGATGAAAGGCCCGAAGTCGCCCGGTAACGGGAAGATTTAGCCAAAGGCAAGGATGTCCATCGTGAGGTGGACATCTGAAGAAAGGAGATCATCTCAATGTGCACTATAATATTTATCCATTTCCGATTGACTTGATCGTAAAATCTGCATATAATAATATCAGAATTTGACCACGAGGAGGAACTGTTATGATCATTCGCCCATCTGCTGCCATTCGGCAGAATTACAATGAAATTGCCGAGCTCTGTCGTAAAACTCAAAATCCGGTATATCTAACCAAAAATGGCGAGGGAGATCTGGTGATTATGGACATTGAAAGCTTTTCCCGTCGAGAGAAAATGCTCCACCTCCGGGAAACTCTCCTTGCCGTAGAGGAGGACCGTGCATCAGGCCGAATGGGCTGCACCATTGACGAGCTGGACAGTTTTTTAGATGGCATTCTCAGTGAGGATTGAGCCGTGAAATACGATGTTATTATTTCCGATAGAGCCAGGGAAATGCTTAGTATGCACATCCGTTTTCTGGCGCAGGTCAACAAACCGGCGGCAGTAAAACTGAAAGCCCGGCTCATGGAGCAAATGCGCTCCTTGGTGGATTTTCCCCCGCGATATCCTTTCTTTAACGAAAACTATATCCCGGTAAATAAGTATCACAAACTGTATGTAGAAAACTGGTATCTAATTCTGTATCAAATCAAAGACGATACTGTTTTTGTCGACTGGATTGTAGATTGCAGGCAGGATTATCAGTGGTTGCTGAAATAAATCGGATCTCACATGATAATATCGAGAGGGGTAACTCTATGATTCCAACACGAGAAGAAGCGGAAATTCTTCTGAAAGAAGCTGAAGAATGCAATCCGGGGCCTTGGGGAGATCACAGCCGTATCGCCGCACATTGTGCCGAAAAAATTGCTGCGGCCTGTGGGGATATGGATCCGGAGAAAGCGTATATTCTGGGTTTGTTGCACGACATTGGAAGAAAATTTGGTGTACGGCATTTAGGGCACGTATCAGACGGTTACAGCTATATGCTGTCCCTTGGGTACGAAGAAGTTGCGCAAATCTGTCTGACCCATTCTTTCCACGATTTGCGACTGGATTCATATATTGGCAAATGGGACACAAGCGCTGAAGAAACAGAAATGATCGAAAAAGCCCTTTTCACTGTGAAATTAAGCGATTATGACCGGCTGATACAACTGTGTGATGCATTGGCCGGCAACAACAGGGTAATGAACATTGAGGAACGTATGTTGGATGTCAAGTCCAGATATGGCAGATACCCTCAGAAAAAGTGGGATGCCAATTTGAATCTGCTGGCATATTTCGAGAAGAAAGCGAACTGCAATATTTATGATGTGGTAAAAGCAGAAAATCAACGGGAACGAGAGATTGAACAATGAACAATAGAATTGTCGACGAGGAAATCCTACTGGTTCCGTATTATCCGAATTATAAGACCACCTTGGCGTGGTATCAGGATTTGGATATATGCAAGCAGGTAGATAACAGAGATACCGTATATGATTTAGGATTACTCAAGGGTATGTATCAATACTTAAACAAACACGGCGACTTGTTTTATATTAAGTATAAAGGCAAACTGTGCGGAGACGTTTGCTTACAACCCAGCGGAGAAGTTAATATTGTCATTTCAAAGCAATTTCAAAACAAACATATTGGAAGACGAGTTATGAATGAAATCATTCAGCTGGCACGGGAAAAAGAAATTCAGGAACTGCATGCTGAGATTTATTCCTTTAATACGCAATCGCAAAAGATGTTCCAAAGTATCGGTTTCGTCAAAGTGGATGATGAACAATATGCGCTCCATATATAAGATATAGCAGATAAATGGATGCCAGAGGCAGGAATGCCCCTGGCGTTTTCTATAAACCTGTGTTACAATATAAAAAAGAAAGAGGAGGAAAAAGTTCTATGGACATCCAGGAGATATTAGACGATTCGCAGAAGCAGTGCATTACAAGATACATACTGGAAGCACTGCCTGAGTGGTTTGGACTTCCTGAGCCACGGGAAGGATATATCAAGGACAGTGCAGGGAAGCGTTTTTTCTGTGCACTGATAGACGAACAACCTGTAGGATTCCTGTATTTGACCCAAACGGGGAAAGATACGGTTGAGCTGGCCGTTATGGGGGTGCTAAAAGAGCACCATCGCCAGGGGATCGGCAGGGCACTGTTTGAATATGCCAAAAGCGCAATTTCCGGAGCTGGATTTTCCTTTATTCAGGTGAAAACGGTTCAAATGGGACGTTATGAAGAATATGATCGTACCAATCGTTTCTACCTCAGTTTGGGATTTAAGGAATTTGAAGTATTCCCCACGCTATGGGATGCGTGGAATCCCTGCCAGGTATATGTCATGGCGCTATAGCCGTTATCCCCAGGGCTTTGAAACGGAACGGTCTATCACACAGCTATCCGGAGATTTGTAAACATCGGCAGAAATCATTGCTTGATCCATATTGGGGTCAAAACTTCATTGGCAGGAAATACACATCAATGTTTGGGGAGGAAGGTAAAATGGATTTTGAAAAATTGGATAAACTCGCTTTTAAGTATATGGGCAAAAAGAAGTCCCACCAGGCACGGGAAATGGGAGCGGCATATTACCACGGGAGACGGGTTGCAAACGGAGTGATTGAACTAAGGAAGCGGCTCTTTGCGGACGATTCCATGGATGATATTCTGAGATGCGCCGGGATGTTCCATGACATTGGCAAGGGGATCGAACCCCATAGCCGTACCGGGGCAATTCTGGTGCGGGAACTGCTCAAAGATGAGATGTCGGAATGGGAACTGGAGCAGGTTTGCAGACTGATTGCAGCCCATTGCAACAGGCAACCGCAAACGGATACCTATTCGTGGGACGAGAAGCTGCTTCAGGATGCCGATATGCTGGACCATAGCGGTTCCCAGGGGATTTGGATGTCCGTCAGCTACTATGCCTACACAACGCAGCAGGAAATGGATCAGGTTCCAGCGTTCTATCAGAGGGATTTTCCGGATCAGGTTGCGAAGTGCAGGAATCTCCTGAATTATGATTTGTCGAAAACGATATTCGACGATAAGGTTGCCTTTGAGATTCAAATAGCGGAGCGAATGGAAATCGAAAAGAATGGGCTTTATCTCGTTTAAATAATTTGATTAGACAAAGGAGGCGAAGATATGGACAAAGGGCTGAAAATACTGCTTGCTACCTACTGGAGCGGTGGTATGTGGGGGCACAATGCGCCAAGCGCCGCCGATTTCCAGCTGGCAAAGGCGGAGGGATATATGTTTGACCCTGCACCGATGCGAACCCATGACGAAACGCTCCGCTGCCTCCGATCTGTATTGGAGAAAATTCCGGCCGGAGATGTTTCCAATTCTTTCCTTTACAGCCTGTCCACCCGGCAGCTGCAATATCGCTCCGCCCTGGGCAGTTACTATTATGCGCTAGCCATCCCGGATCACAGCCACGATGAGCAAAAGGCGTGCGATCTGTGCAACTGGCTGCCCGAGGATAAATTGTCCGGCAACAATATCTTCAACTTCGAGCGATACAAATGGGGCGGCGTGCGACACACTTCCCCGGAATATGCCCTGTTCGATTTGGAGCAGTTCCTGCTGCTGCCCAAGGTAACCCCCACGGAAGAAGATATCCATATTCTCAAATCCATTCTCCATGCAATGGACGATCTCCCCCAAAACAAAAAGGCAGGCGCATACCGGGAGCAAATCACGAAGAAGAAATTGCTGAAATCCAACAAAGACGAAGTGGAGGTTCTGCTGGAGATCCTGGGCATTTGCGGTATTCTCTCCAGTGCCGATGCACCATGCTACTGCGACTGCTTTGTGGATGTATGGCATCGGGCGCCCGTGGAGCATACGAATGATTACAAATACCCTGTGAACCGCTGGCACGTATCCGATGGCATAAATGAGGAGCGTTTCCGCAAGGTGTTTGGGCTCGACTACTCAGATTTGTGATCAGAAAAAATACCAGAGGCGAAACCGCCCCTGGTATTTTCTATTAGGCGCTCTGGATGATTTAGCCTATCGTGGTTTTTGCCCCGGCATTGGCAATCATTTGAGTGATACCATCATTATTCAGATAGATATACTGATAGCCGCCATAGCCATACTGGACTTGGAACTCCACCCGCCACATTCCGGCTGCTTCATCCCGGTAAACAACGATCTTGGTGTAATCCACGTTGCATTCTTTTACTGCCTGGGCAATGGCTTCCGGGGCACTGGTTACCGGGGTGGGCGCTGTATTCCGGAAGTTCACTTGCAGCGGCGTATACTGCTTCTGATCCGCTTTCCAGGAAAATTCCCGGTAGAAATCCACATCCTGATCGGCGATCTTTTGCGCAATGGAGGATGCATCCGTATCCAGAATTTGGATGGTCACGGTATTGGTAACCGGGACATAGGCATTTTCTGCATAGTATTGGTTTACGACAATCGTGAGTACAATTTCTTCCAGATTACCGGCATCGTCAAAGTGGAAAGAAACGGTCTGTGTCCCGTCATCCTCGTTGGCATTTTTTCGCAGGAACGTGATTTCCTCATCGCTGATCACGCCGACCCCCTCCGGGAAGATAACATTCTCCGGTTCGTAGTACTCCGCCCACCAGGCAAGCCGTTCCTCATCCAGCGCCGGCCACACGCTCCATCCTGCAACGGTAGTATTACCGTCGTACTCCGTTTCGTTATCCAGGCGGTATTTGATGCCGTCCTTTTTCATTTTTCCGTCCACGACCTGCCCGGCTCCCCGTGAGAACAGCTCCAGGTAATCCCCACCGGATTTCCAGAATTCTGAGTAGGATGTGTCGTGTTCATCGGCGATACGTGCCCCCTCCGGGATATCGCCATATTCCGTGACCTGGCTCAGATAGATATGGTAGCATTCCCGGTTCAGCAGGGCATCCGTGGCATCGTTACATTTCTGAATCGCCTGGGCATAGGTCATGTCGCTGGAATCCGTGATTTGGAATTCTACGGACATTTCCGGTTGCCCCTCCACGACCGTGGTGGTAAGGCGGTAAGTTCCGGCATCCAAGCGGCCGTAAACCACTCCCCAGGTGTATTCCAGATCCAGTTGCCCGCCGGTAATATATTCCTGTTTCTCCCAGGTTGCATCCTCGATGCGCTTAGGCAGTTCCTCCCAGCCGGAATCCGTTTTCTTTTCCAGATAGAATGAACCGTTGATGATTCCAATGGCATTCTCGCTATCCTCCGGGTTCTCTTCGGAGAATGCGGCGTTGTGGATGGTGCACATGAGGCGGATGCCGGTGGGGCTGACCCCGGCGACGGTCAGGTCGATATCCTCATATTGAATATCCGCTCCGGTGAGCCTCGGCAGGGACGTGAACGGGGATTCCGCCAGGATATAGTGGGCGGCAAATGTGAACCCCGTCAGTGCCAGCAGCGCCGCAAGCACCGCAGCGACCAGAATCATTTTCCTCCGGGGGGCGGCAGATTTTGGCTGGGTAGCGTGGGCATCGGTGATATAAATTTCCGGGATTTGCCCGATGGATTCCAGTAATTGCATGGCGTTTTTCATAAAATTCCCTCCTGTGCTAAACATTTTTCCAGCTTCTTCCGGGTTCTGTGCAGCATGGAGCTGACTTTACTTTCGGAAAAACCGAATCTCTTTGCAATCTCCGCTGTAGAATCCAGATACCAATATCGACACACGAATACCCGGCGCTCCATTTCCGGCAAGCGGGAAACGAAATGCTCCAACCGGCTTACGTTTTCTTTCTCCTCATAGCGTTCTTCCGGAGTTCCTCCGCCGGATATACATTCCTGAAGTTCTTCCAGAACCAGAGGCATCTCCCCGCCGCCCCGCTTGAGGGCTCCCCTTTTTCGCCACATATCGATGGAAATATTGCGGACAATCTTCCCTAGAAAAGGGGCAAGCATACCGGGGTTGGCCGGTGGGATCGAATTCCAGGCGGACAGATATGTATCGTTGACACTTTCTTCGGAGTCCTCCTGATTTGCCAAAATATTGTAGGCAATGCTGTAGCAATAGCCGCCATATTTTGCTTCCGTCTCCCGAATTGCCTGTTCTGACCGGGCAAAAAACAGCTTCACAATGCCGCTGTCGTCCATGTTGATCACTCCTTGTGCTTTCTTGAAGGCCTTCACCTATATAAACGGAAAAGAATCCGTTCCATTGCACCGAACCCAAAAAAATCATCCGCTGATTGCCCCATCCCTTTCCGCAATATTTTGCCTATCAAGAAGAAATCTCTCCCGGTGCACAGGAAGCCACTGCACGCATAAACTGTCTTATAAGCGCTTACAGCTTATAAGATACGATTTCAGGAGGGATTCCCATGTCAGACCAGTGCCAGGACACCCTGCGCTGCGATCCGGGCGATCTGCGCCAGGCGATGTCCATTCACACGAGGAAAATCACGGATTCCTGCCGGGATAAGGACTGTATTGAGGATCTGACCGTCTATCTCACGGCCAGCTCCCAGGATGCGCTGGAGACCAGCGCCGGTACCCGGGTACGCAGTGCGGAATTGATCAGTACCTATATTGATGTAGAGCCGGTGGCCTTTGACCGCAACCATTACTGCATCGATGTCACGTTTTACTACCGGGTCATCGCCGATACGGTGGTCGGGGCAACCCGCCCGGCAACACTGTATGGTCTGGCCGTTTTCTCCAAACGGGCAGTCCTCTGCGGCGAAGACAGCACCGCCCATATCTACCGCAGTGATACCCAGCTATATGCCCAGGACGGGGTGACCCGCAGCTACTCCAACCGCCCCACGGCCGTTGTGGAGGTTCTGGATCCCATGGTTCTGGGCTCCAGGGTGCGGGATTGCGACGGAACCTGCAAGGACGGCGCAACGCTGCAAATCCCGGAAACGGTTCAGTCCATGTTCGACGAGGAACTGGTGCTGAATCCGGAGAACCGGCGGCTGTACGTCACATTGGGGCAATTCTCCATTATCCGCCTGGAGCGAGATGCGCAACTGATCGTGCCGGTGGTGGATTACAGCATCCCCACAAAGGAATGCTGCGACAATCCCGGATGCACCGAAGACCCCTGCGAAATGTTCAGCCGGATTCCTTTCCCCGCTGCCCAGTTCACGCCCAAGGGATGCGACCGGCAAAAAGACCGTACCTGCTGCCAGGGGGAGGACGGAGGCTGATTCCCTAACCCGCCCTAACTGCAAGAAGCAGCCGATGCATTTACGCAACGGCTGCTTCCTTTTTGATGGTCAAAAAACAGATCACATATCCACATCCACATTGGGCATCGCTTTGCGCTGCTCCTGGGCTTCGGTGACGGCTACAAATTTCATGCGGGTATCCTGAACCTCTTTCAGTGCCTGGGCAATGGTCTCCTCGGTGCGGCGCAGGGAATCCTCCATGTATTCGTTGCCGGCCTTGCGAATCTGGTCGATCCGCTCCTGGGTCTGGGCAACCAGTTCCTCGCTGCGCTTCTTGGCTTCCCGGTAGATCTCTTCTTTCTCCACCAGCTCACTTGCTTGCTCATTGGCTTTGCGCAGGATGGCCTCTGCCTCCCGGCGAGCCTGGCTGATCAGTTCATTCCGGGATTCCACGATGGTGCGGGACTGCTTGATCTCCGCCGGGAGCTGGGAAATGATCTCGTCCAGCATATCCAGAACTTTATCTCTTTCCAGGATGCATTTATCCGCCGCCAGGGGCATGGAGCGGGCATCCTGAACCATATCATATAAAGTACCGATGATATCTTCCGTGGTATTGTTGCTCATTGTGAATCCTCCGTTTTCTTGCAAAGTTTATTCTGGAAATCCGGGATGATCGCCTCCGGCAAAAAGTCGGACAGATCCACGCCGTAATTCCCCAGCTCCTTAACCATACTGGAGCTTAAATACATATATTGGCTGTCTGCGGTCAGGAACATGGTATCCAGTTCCGGGTTGATCTTGCGGTTCACCAGAGCCATCTGGAATTCGTTTTCGAAATCCGAACCTGCACGCAAACCTTTCACGATCACGCAGCTCCCCCGCCGCCGGGCATAATCCGCCAGCAGCTCGTTGGAGCAATCCACCTCCACATTGGGTAAATCCGCAGTGACCCGGCGAATGAACGCCTCCCGCTCCTCCAAAGTGAACATGGGGTTCTTCCCGGCGTTGACCATCACGCAGACGATCAATTTATCAAAAATATTGGCTGCCCGGCGAATAATGTTCAAATGCCCACTGGTGATGGGGTCGAAACTGCCGGGATAAATGGCTGTTTTCATATTATATCCAAATTATCCTTTATTTTTACGGTAAAGGGTGAGTATAATTTTGCCGTATTTGTAATCCTTGGAGCGGGTATACCCCGGGAATTCCCAGGGCAAGTCTTTTCCAAGGGGGCGCTCTGCTGCTATTATACCATCGGATTGCAAAATGTCAATTTCTGTTATGGTTTTTATGGCATTTTCCAGAAAAACTTCCGCATATGGAGGGTCTAAGAGAATCAAATTGAATTGATCATGGCTCCGGCGAAGATAGTCCATATAATCCGACTGGACAACGGTGGCCTGGGAATCCAGGTGGGTTTTCTTCAAATTGCTCCGGATCAGCTGACAGGCATCCCGGCTGGAATCCACAAAAACCGCCCGATTCGCCCCCCGGCTCAGTGCCTCGATGCCCAGCTGACCGGTGCCGCCGAACAGATCCAGCACCATCGCCCCGGGGAGATCAAATTGGAGTATGCTGAAAAGTGCCTCTTTCACCCGGTCGATGGTGGGGCGGGTCTGCATCCCCGTTGGGGTTTGCAGGGTCACTCCCCTTGCCTTTCCCGCAATCACACGCATATATTCCGTCCCCCTTTAATCCTGCTGTGAATTCTTTTCGTGAAAATGGGCATATACCGCCCCGGCGGCATCCTTCGGGAGGAGTCGCTCCAGTTCAGACAGCTCCACCTGGGAAATCGCCGAAATGGACTTGAACTGCTTCAACAGCAGCTGCTTGCGCTTGGCGCCGATGCCCGGGATGCTGTCCAGCTGGGAATAGCGCAGGCGTTTGCTCCGCAGGAGGCGATGGTAGGTGATGGCGAAGCGGTGGGTTTCCTCCTGGATGGTACCGATCAATGCGAAAATGGATTGGTTCGTATCGATGGAAATTTCTTTTCCATCCGTGGTCACCAGCGCACGGGTGCGGTGGCGGTCATCTTTCACCATGCCAAAAACCGGGAAACTCAGCCCCAGTTCCTCCAGCGCCCGCTGCGCCGTTTGGGCATGGGCAATGCCGCCATCGATGAGCAGCAGATCGGGCGCCACATCGAATCCTTTGTCCGCCGCCTGATAATGGGCAAAGCGGCGCTTGACTACCTGGTGCATGGAGGCATAGTCGTCCTGATTGGTCAACCCCTCCAACTTGAAGCGCTTATAGTCCCCTTTTCGTGGTTTTCCGTCCTGGAAGACCACCATGCTGGCCACAATATCCGTGCCGGAAATATTGGAAATATCGAAGGATTCGATCCGGACAGGCTTCGGAATCGCCAGCATCTTCCCCAGAAGATCCAAGATGGCGCTGTTGCGTGCCTCTTTATCCGTTACCCGGTTGGCCTCTTCCTGGGCATTTTTACAGGCCAGCTCCACCAGGCGAACATTGTCCCCCCGCTGAGGAACCCGTAGTTTGGTGACCCGACCATATTGCTGCTGGATGAATTGA
Organism: uncultured Oscillospiraceae bacterium; assembly: GCA_964617595.1. Lineage (GTDB taxonomy): Bacteria > Bacillota > Clostridia > Oscillospirales > Oscillospiraceae > Faecousia. Next base: position 18,873 of record CAZTYB010000007.1, read on the forward strand.
GAGAAAAGCTCCCCATCTTCCAGCGGGAATGGCAGCAGAACGTGCTTGGGTGCATAGCCCCGGCTGAGATAAAACTGCTTCATCAAACTGGAGACCGCTTCCTCCTTGTCGTCCGGGACGGGGAAAACCTCGTATTCCTTGTCCAGCAGATTGCCGTTGCTGAAATGGAGCACTGCGAAGCAGGCTTTCACTTCGCTCTGGGCGTAGCCCACCACATCCGTATCCGCCAAAGTTCCGGCGGTCACCAGCTGCTTCTGCCCCAGGGCTTCCACCGCATTCAGCCGGTCACGCAAGGCCGCTGCAAGCTCAAATTTCAGTTCCTCAGCCGCTTCCAGCATCTGGGTGCGGATTTCCTCCGCAACGGCCTTGTAATTGCCGGAAAGCAGCTGCTGCGCCTGCTCCATGGTTTTGCGATAATCTATGGCGGACATAGATGCCTGGCACCATCCGGCGCACTGGTTCATGTGATAATTCAGGCAGGGGCGATCCTTACCCACGTCCCTGGGGAATTCTTTGGTGCACAGGGGCAATTTCAGCGTTTTCTGGATGACCTCCATCACGTCATGGGTCACCCCCCGGCTGCCAAAGGGTCCATAGTAATGGGCGCCATCGTCGGATATTTTGCTGACCAGGGTGATTTTTGGATAAATCTCCCGCATATCCAGCCGGAGATAGGGGTAACCCTTGTCATCTTTCAAGAGAATATTGTATTTCGGCAAATAGCGCTTGATCAGGGAGCATTCCAGAACCAGCGCCTCGAACTCGCTGGCCGCCACGATCACGTCAAAATGATGGATTTTGCTGACCATCATGCGGGTTTTGGGGGTATGGGAGGCGGTATCCTGGAAATACTGGCTGACCCGGTTCTTCAGTTTCTTCGCCTTGCCCACGTAGATCACTTTGTCCGTTTTGTCCCGCATGATATACACGCCCGGGGCAAAGGGCAGTGACAGCGCCTTATCTTTCAGTTCGTCAAATGTCATGTCGGTCGCTCCACAAAAAAACCGTCCAATGCAGCGGCGGCATTGAGACGGCCAGAGACGGGGATACCCTGAGCCGGTATGGTCCCGGCTCAGAGCAGTTCATGTAAAATCAATAAACGTCCCGCTGGAGCAGCTCTTCCAGTGCGTTTACTGCGGCCTCGGCATCGGAGCCGACTGCGCTCAGGGTAACCGGAGTACCGGTAACGATCCCCAGAGACATGATACCGAGCAGACTCTTGGCGTTCATCTTGCGGGTTTCGGATTCCAGCCAAATGCTGCTTTCGAACTCGTTGGCTTTCTGCACGAAGTAGGTAGCCTGCCGGTTGTGAAGGCCGGACTCGCACCGTACAACAACTTCTTTGCTGAACATTTCCACAACACTCCTTTACATTGCGCCTGAAATACGCAATGAATCTTCCTACATAATACCATTTTTACTGAAAAAGTCAATGCATTTTCGGATGGTTTGCACAAATGGAGAGATTTTTGTGCAATTTTTCACAATCCTGCTTTTCAGAGCAGGATTGACCCACACAGTTTATGCAAATTCCGCAATGGTAACGCCGTCCTCTCCCTCGCCATAAACGCCCAAGCGGAAAGATTTCACGAATTTGTTTTTCTTTAACGACTGGTGGACAGCCTGGCGCAAAGTGCCCGTACCCTTGCCGTGGATGATGCGAACGGAACTGAGCTTTGCACGCATCGCCTCGTCCATATACCGCTCCAGTACGCAGATGGCCTCCACGGAGTCCATGCCACGCAGATCCACTTCCGAGGACATGGCGGTCATTTTCATCTCCCGGCCGGAATGGGCGGGGCGGCCACCCTTGGCCTGGTAGGGGTTCTCATTTTCCAGGAGGTAAACTTCATCCGGTTTTGCCGTGAGCTTCATGATGCCCGCTTGCAGCTCATAGGAGCCGTTCCTGTTGATGGCAATGACACTGGCCTTGATGCCCATTTTCAGCAGCTCCACTGTATCCCCCACCAGAATCTGGCGGGTCGCTTTGGGACGAACCTTTTCCGGCTGCTTCCCCCGGAGGCGCTCCTCCGTTTCGTTCAGGGTGCGGCGCAGCTCCGCCTGGCGCTGATTCAATCCCGTGGTATCGGCGCTGTCTTGCAGCTGCTTACGCAGGGCTTTCAGCTCTTCCGATGCCACGTTTGCGGCAGCCCGGGCTTCGTCAATGATGCTCTGAGCTTCCCGGCGGGCGGCCTCCATGGCCTTTTCTTTCTCTTTTCTCAGCTGCTCCTGGTATGCTTCGCTCTGCTGCTTGATTTTGGCCGTTTCCTGCTTCAGCTTCTCCGCCTCCAGCCGAGCCGATTCCATCTGCTGGCGCTGCTGCTCCAGCTGGGACAGAACATCTTCGAAATCCTTGTCGCTTTTCCCCACCAGGTCGGATGCCTCTTTCAGGATCTCCTCCGACAGGCCAAGCTTGCGGGAAATGGCGAAAGCATTGGATTTACCGGGGATGCCAATGAGCAATTTATAAGTCGGCTGCAAAGTCTCCACATCGAATTCGCAGGAGGCATTGATGACCCCCTTGGTGCGCATGGCATAGAGCTTCAGCTCCGCATAATGGGTGGTTGCCACCACACGGCTGCCCATTTTCCGGCTGAATTCGATCAATGCAATTGCCAGGGCTGCGCCCTCCGCCGGGTCGGTACCGGCGCCCAGCTCATCATACAGAACCAGGGTGCGGCCATCGCACTGCTCCACCACATCCACAATGGTCTTCATGTGGCTGGAGAAAGTGGAAAGGCTCTGGGCAATGGACTGCTCGTCCCCGATATCCGCCAGGATCGCATCAAAAGTGGACAATTCGCTGCCGTCCCCCGCCGGAACATGGAGGCCGCACTCCGCCATCAGGGTAAGTAGACCGATGGTTTTCAGGGTAACGGTCTTGCCGCCGGTATTGGGGCCGGTAATGATCATGGTATCGAAATCGGAGCCCAGGCGCAGGGAAATGGGCACAACTTTCTTCGGGTCGATCAGCGGATGCCGGGCTTTACGCAGCTCCACTTTGCCGGTGTCATTCATGATGGGCTCCCAGGCACGCATCTGGAAAGCCAGCTTCGCCTTGGCGAAAATCACATCCAGCTCCACCAGAACGGTATAGTCCAGCCGGATATCCTCCCCATGGGCGGCAGCTTCGCTGGATAGCTCCGCCAGAATTCGCTCGATCTCTTTCTTCTCCTTGATTTCCAATTCCCGCAGGGCATTGTTCGCATTCACCGCAGACATGGGTTCCACGAAATAGGTTGAACCGGTGGCAGAAACGTCATGCACCAGGCCGGGGACATCATTCTTGCATTCGGATTTCACGGGGACGACATAGCGCCCCTGGCGAATGGTGATAATCGGCTCCCGGAGGAATTTGCTGTAAGCCGGTGAGGAAATCACTTTCTGCAATCCATCCCGGATCTTCCCTGCCTGGATGCGCATATGGCGGCGGATATCCGCAAGCTCCGGCGAAGCGGTATCGGCGATCTCCTCCTCGGAAAGAATGGCGCCCAGAATTCGATCCTCCAGATATTTGTTAGGGGTCAGTGCGTGGAAGAGCTCATCCAGAACCGTCTTCTCCTCGTCATCGGAAAGATAGGCTTTCACATTCCGGGCACAGCGCAAAATCGCACCGATGGATAGCAGTTCTTTGGGCTGGAGGCAACCGCCACGATCCGCCCGCTCCAGGCTGGCGGATACATCGCTTGCGCTGGAGAAAGCGGGATAGCCCTTTCGGGTGCTCAAATTGGATGCGGCAGTGGTTTGCCGGAGCATCTGCTGCACCTCATCCAAATCGGAGGTGGGGCGAAGCTGCAAACAGCGCTCCTTGCCCCCCTCACTCCCGGCACACTCCGCCAGGAGGGCAAGCACCTGGGGAAGCTCCAGCTTCGCCAGGGATTTTTCATATAATTCGGACATGGTATTCTCCTGTCATTATGTAGTATCGGGATGGTGCACTTCCTCCGGCAATTCCGAGCGGAAGCACAGGGATTTATAAAAAGCCAATGCCGGGAATCCCCGTTCCAGCTGAGTGGAGAGGAAACTCTCCGTCAATGCGGACAGGTGCTGTAGGCTTTGACTGCTCAGCTGAAAGGAAAAGAGTTTCCTGGGGTTACAAAAGCAGATATAGCGCATGGCTTCCAGCTGGGAATCATCCATGGGCATCCGGATCCCCTGGGAGGAAGCATCCCGGCAATGGGCGCACTCCAGCAAGCCGGAGGACAGGTCAAACCGCCGGGGCGCCTGGCTCCCGCACACGTGGCACCCCACCAGATCCGGCATAAAGCCGGAGAGGCTGGCAGCACGCAGCTCAAAAACGGACTTTACCTGTTCCAGCGGCAAATCCAGCGATGCCAGCGCATACAGGCAATTCAGCAGCAACGATTGCAGCCCCGGTGTGGGAGAATCCTCCTGAGAGAGCACCTCCGCCACCTGGGCAAAATAAGAGGCAAGGCTGAGCCGCTCCAGATCATTGCGCAGCCCCTGAAAAAGGTCGATCACGCTGGCCTCGTTGATGTGATATTTCCCCCGGTATTCGAAGACCGTAAATTCCCCGAATGTCAGCAGCTGGCAAACCGCCGCCAGGGGGCTGTTCTTCCGGCGCAGCCCTTTCGCCTTGAGGGTCAGTTTGCCATGCTCCCGGGTCAGGACGGTCAAAAGGGCATCGTGATCATTGTAATCGGCTATCCGCAGAACAACGCCCCGAATCGTCAGGTACATGACATTCCTCCTTCTTCAGTGCGGCGCTGTACAGCAGGTAGGCTTCCGGCGCACCGGTTTCCAGGAAGACGCTCCAATAGTCCGAAGATTTCATGTTCATCCCTCCTGAAATAGGATTTGCTGTCTGCCGAAAAATACCCCTGGAAATTTTTACGCAGCATCATTCGCTGTAGCCAAAATTCCGCACAAGGAAGTCACTGTCCCGCCAGTTCTCCTTTACCTTGACCCAGGTGGTCAGGTAAACTTTCGTCCCCATGAATTTTTCGCAGTCAGCACGAGCCATGGAGGAGATTTTTTTCAGCATTTCTCCCCCTTTTCCGATGATGATGCCCTTGTGGCTGGCCTTTTCGCAATAGATGGTGGCATCGATATCGATAATTCCGCTGTCCCGTTCCGAGAATTTGGTGATCTCCACCGCTGTTCCGTGGGGCACTTCCCGATCCAGGCACCACAGGAGCTTCTCCCGGATGATCTCCGCCATCACCTGGCGCTCCGGCTGATCGGTAGTGACATCATCCGGGAAGAGGAATGGGCCATCCACCGCATATTTTTCGCACACACTCAGCAGATCTTCCACCCCGTCCCCCGTCTTGGCGGAGATGGGAATGATGGCATCGAAATTGGCTTTCTGGGAATAGACATTGATGACTTCCAGCAGATTTTCTTTCTCCACCGTATCGATTTTGTTGATTGCCAGGATGGCGGGGCAGCGGCTGGCCTGAATCCTTTGCAGCAGTCCCTCTTCCTGGGCGCCGATGGAGGGAATCGGCTCCACCACCAGAATGGTCAAATCCACATCGGCAATGGATTCCTGGGCAACGTTGACCATATAGTCGCCCAATTTGGTGCGGGCACGGTGATACCCCGGGGTATCCACGAAAACGAATTGGGTACTATTCCGGGTGACAATGCCGCAGATCCGGTTCCGGGTGGTCTGGGGTTTATTGGAAACGATGGCGATCTTTTCCCCAACCAGGTAATTGGTCAGGGTGGATTTGCCCACATTGGGGCGACCGGCAATGGTGATCATAGCAGTTTTGGTTTTCATATCTTTCTCCCTCATTTGCAAGTAATCGGGCTTAATCCCGGCTCATATTGGGGATGGAGGCAGCGATTGCCTCTTCCCGGCTGCGCATTTGCGCTTTCTGGGGTCCCTCATCCAGATGGTCATAACCCAGCAGATGGAGCATGGAATGGATGGTGAGGTATCCCACTTCCCGCCGGGTGGAGTGACCGAATTCTTTCGCCTGAGACACCGCCCGCTCCAGACTGATGCACATATCCCCCAGGGGGCACAGTCCCGTGCCAGGGTCGATGTATTCCGCCCAGTCTTTCGGGGGGGAGCCCGCAGTCAAATTGAACATGGGGAAGCTAAGGACATCCGTTGGCCTGTCGATCTCCCGGCTGGCACGGTTGACGGCCTGGATCCCGGCATCATCGGTCACCAGTACATTGATCTCGCAGGGGACGGCGATCTCCTCCGCTTTCAGGGTCCGGTGAATGCAGGTACGGATGATGGAAGAAATAACGATTTTTTGGAAAATGTTCCCCTCAAATACAAGATTGATTCGATTGTTCATTTTTTCCTCTGGAACTGCCCCTTGAATTCACGGGGCTGCTCTTTCCTTTCTTGGGTATGTGATGCGCGCTCATAGGCGCTGATGATCTCCTGAACCAGGGCGTGGCGAACCACGTCCGCCGCCGTCAGGCGGCAGATGGCAATATCCTTTACCCCATCCAGCACACGCACTGCATCTTTCAGGCCGGAGACCTTGTCGTCCGGCAGGTCGATCTGGGTGATATCGCCGGTGATCACGATTTTTGACCCGAAGCCCAGGCGGGTCAGGAACATCTTCATCTGCTCCCGGGTGGTATTCTGGGCTTCGTCCAGAATAATGAAACTGTCATCCAGGGTGCGCCCACGCATATAGGCCAGGGGAGCAACCTCAATAGAGCCACGTTCCTGATATTTCTGGAAAGTTTCCGCTCCCAACATATCGTACAGCGCATCATACAGCGGGCGCAGGTAGGGGTCAACCTTGTTCTGCAAATCCCCGGGGAGGAAGCCCAGTCTCTCCCCCGCCTCCACCGCAGGACGGGTCAGGATGATCCGGTTCACCGTCCGCTCCCGGAACGCTGCCACGGCGGCAGCAACCGCCAGATAGGTTTTGCCCGTACCGGCGGGGCCAACACCGATGGTGACGGTATTCTTCTGAATCGCTTTCATGTACTTTTGCTGGCCAACGGTTTTGGCCTTGATGGGCTTACCCTTGGCAGTGATGCAGACCACATCCTTGGTCATCTGCTCCACCTGGCCGTCGTTTCCCTCGTTAACCAGGGTCATCAGGTAGCGCACCCGCTGCTCATCGATGGTCTCCCCTTTTGATGCCAGGGCAAGCAACCCCTCCAGGGTGCGGACGGCTTTGTCCACCATTTCTTCATCGCCGGATACTTTCAAATCCGTGCTCCGGTTGATGATGCGCACATCCATGGCATCCTCAATCCGCTTGATATTTTCATCGAAAGAACCGAAGACGGCAATGATATCCTCCAGCCGCTCCGCATTCACGATCCGTTCCACAATTCTGCTCATTCCAACGCTCCATTCTCCATGTGTTCACGGCCGATCATCTCCGTGCATAAAAACTGCTGTGTCAGCAGATAAGCGCCATTGGATATCTCCAATACTTCATCCTGGTACGAGATGGTTCCGGCAATCATCTGATTCAGCAAATATTCCCGGGAGAAACCGGCAAGCTGTTCCCTTGCCACTGACTTTGACATGGTTTCCTCCGTCAATTCCCTCCGGATATAGCTATCGCAAACGAGCTGAATGGGCAGCGTTACGCCCCCGGGGAGGGTCAGGGAATATACCTCCCTTATTCTACCACAAGTGCTATCTGAAATTCCACTATCTTTCCATATTTTTATTTGTTTTTTTCCCAGGACGATGGTAAATGCTCTGCCCGCCGTCCCCGAATCCGTGCACGCAGGAGCGAAAACGGGGGTAATTGCCCCAAGGGTATGCATCGTCTGGGCGTAAACCTCCCCCCGGGCACGCTCCGCCCGGATGGATTGGCCGCAATCGGTATAACCGGAGATCAGGATCTGCCCCCGTTTGACGGCCTGGCCGGGCTTACAGAGCACATTGCCCGTCCCGGCGGTGACCGATTGGACGATTCCGTCCCGCTGGGCAACGATGCTGCTCACCGTTCCCTTTTGCGCCGGGGCGGTGGCGGTGCCGGGATCCGTGCGCTCCTGTACGGAGATAACCGCCCGGCAGCCGTAAGTATTCACCCCCGCCCATTTCAGCTCCGGAATTTGGGAAAGGAGCTGATTTTTCATCCGTTCGCTGCGCACCTGGGCGCAGGAAGCCATGAGGCGGATACCGGCCTGCTCCGCCGCCTCCACGATCCTGCGGCTGGGGACGGTGACATTCCCCTCCACTTGAATTATCAGCACGTGTCTTGGCAGCATCAGCGATGCCAGCAGGAGGAAAAACAATCCGGAAAACAGCAGCGGTCTTTGCAGGATCACCCTCTGTATCCGGTGAATCCGGGAGCCCCTCCCCACCCGGAGATGATCCCCCCGCTTTTCCAGCAATTGTTTTGTCCGCATCCAATCCCCCTGCTCCACCTGGAGGCAGCAGGTCAATTCATCCTCCGGCTGAACGCAGTAAACGCCGATTCCCTTTTCATTCAGCAGGCGCAGGCTCCCCCAGAGGTCACCACTGGTCAATCGCACGGTCACCCGGTCACGGGAAAGATTCCGTCTCATCGCCCCTCCCCCCGAATCAGGGTGATGCCGTCGATTCTGCCCGTGATCACCAATTTTGCCCGGCTCATATGCTCCAGCATCAGCGAGCCGCCACATACCTGCACCTGCCCGTACTTCATCTTCACATTGACCTGGGTCAGGCAATAGGCGGTAACGCCATAATGATTCTCGATCAGTACCCGCTGGCTCCCCGCCAGCTCCACAATGGGCAGAACGGGGAACACATCCGGGTCGAGGGTTTGATTTTCCAGGGACGGAAGCAGCTTTCGCCTGAATTTCATTCGCATCACCTCATGCGAAAGCATATGTATTCCCATTTGCCGGGTTGCATAGAATCTTTTGAGGTGAGTGGCATGGCGCAGCGAAAAATATTTCGTTCCCTGGCAGCGGCAGCGGGAATGGCCGCACTGATCCTGGACAGCAAAACCGCACTGGCGGGGGCAGCGGAGGGGGTATCCCTGTGCATCCGGACGATCATTCCGTCCCTGTTCCCTTTCCTTTTCCTGTCGGGCACCTTTTCCTCCGGTGTCTTTCCCTCCGGCTGGGCAGTACGTTGGCTGGGCAAAATCTTCGGCATCCCAAGGGGAGCGGAGTCCATTCTGGTTCCCATGTTCCTCGGCGGGTATCCGGTGGGCGCACAATGTCTGGAGGAAATGTATCATAGCGGCGGAATTTCCAAGGGCGATGCCGAAAAAATGCTCAGTTTTTGCAGCAATGTGGGGCCTGCATTTCTGTTCGGCATTCTGTCCGCCGCCTTTTCCTCCCGTAAACTACTCTGGCTCACCTGGGGCATCCAAATTGTCAGCATCTTCCTTACCTCCCGGCTCTTTTCCCCCGGCGCCCCAGGGGGCGCAGGGAGTGCCTCCGCCGCCGGGGATGGCAGCTTTGGGATGGAGCAGGCGGTTCTGGTGATGCTGAAAATCTGCGGCTGGGTGATCCTGTTTCGGGTATTGATCGGATTCCTGAACCGATGGTTCCTGGCTTCCCTGCCCACTGCTGCGCAAGTTTTGCTAATGGGCGTGCTGGAATTGTCCAACGGATGCTGTATGCTGAGCCAAATCCAGGATGAGGGATTGCGATTTGTTCTGTGCAACGGGATGCTCTCCTTTGGCGGACTGTGCGTTGTTTATCAAACTGCATCCGTTTGCCCCGGGCTGAAAATCTGCTGGTATCTGGCCGGGAAAGTCTGCCAGGGCGTTTTTTCTCTCCTGCTGGCCTGGGCATTGTATTACGGGAAATGGCTCTTGCTGCTTCCCATGGGCGTAATGATCCTCGCCAGGAAAGAAATTGAAAAAAAGAGTAGAAATTGCGAACCAATCGTTGTATAATATCCCCAGAACCAGATGGAGGATATCATTTATGTTGTTTCGCAAGAAGATCGCCCGCTCCTGCTCCTATTGCGCATTCGGTGCCAGAATGGAGGGGGATGCTATTTTATGCCGCAAGCGGGGGATGAAAACAACCTGCGACAAATGCCGCAAGTTCAAGTACGACCCCTGCAAACGTATCCCCCAAAAGGCAAAGGCAATGTCTTTCTCCCAGTTCCGTGATGATGATTTTTCCCTGGACGGGTAAATCAAATCCTGCTGACATAGATGCAATACCCCCCGTAAGCATCGGTACCGCACCGGCGCTTACGGGGGGCTCTTTTTAATAACGTGCGGACATATCCGCATAGAATTGGCGCATTTCCTCTTCCGTATCGAAATTGCAGACGTACATCTCATTGGCCATGGCACCGGACAGGGCATCGGGGATGCGGTCACGCATTTTCAGATTCTTCTGATATTTTGCAGTGATCTCCTGGTCGTCCAGGCGGTAGTTCTTGCCGTCCCGGCGGCCATAGAATGCGCAGTAGTGGTGATTGCCGATGGGCTTGGTATTGGTATCGAAAGCCACCATATCCGCCCAAATCTTGTATACATCCGTCTCCTGGCTGTAATTATACATTTCCGGGGTATAGCCACCGGCGGGGCGCATATTTACTTCCAGCCCAAGGATATCCCCCTTGCGCCCCAAGCCCTCCTGATCCTCGTTCAGGATGAAGAACTCCAGATGAACGAAGCGGCTCTTCACGCCGAAAGCTTTCACCGTGCGCAGTCCCGCATCCCGGATGGCATCGGGCAGCTCCTTGACCAGATAGTATTCCGAGTCGCCCCCCTCATTCACAATATCCATCAGAGAGAGGGGGGTCACATTGCCGGACTCAAACAGGGGATTACCCCGGGAATCCACAATGGCATCATAGGTCTGGACATACCCGTTGACGAATTCCTCCATGATATAGACGTTTCTGTCCATATGCTGAATGAAGAAGCGCACATCGTCATCACAGCGCAATTTATATGTATTGTTGGCGCCGACACCGTTGTCCGGCTTCACCACCACGGGATAGCCCACATAATTGGCAAATTCCAGCGCATCTTCCAGCCCGTCCACCAGATGGTACCGGGCAGTGGGCAGACCCGCTTTTGCATAATATTCTTTCATGGCGGATTTGAATTTGATTTTCGCCATATCCGGCGTTTTGGGTCCGGTGGTGATATTGAATTCCGTGCGCAGCTGGGCATCACGCATCAACCAGTATTCGTTATTGGATTCCAGCCAATGGATTTTGCCGTATTTATAGGTGAAGAAAGCCACGGCCTTGAATACTTCGTCATAATTCTCCAAACTGGAAACTTTGTAATATTCGTCCAGAGAGTCTTTCAATTCATTCGTCAGATTTTCGTAGGGGCTGTCCCCAATGCCCAGCACCCGCATCCCGTTGTTGCGCAATTCTCGGCAGAATCGCCAATAGGTAAGGGGAAAATTGGGAGAGATAAAAACAAAATTTTTCATATTACGTCTCTCTTTCGAAGCAAATTTATGTTTCCAGGAACCAGGGCAGATAGGTCTGCACCATCTTGAACCACCACGGCCAGTCGTGATCCACATCGTACCCCCAATATTCGAACCGGGTGGGGATCCCCTTGCGGGCGCACACGGCATCCAGCTTCCGGGTGCTTTCCAGCAGCACATCCTCCCAAGCCCCCTGGCCGCAGCAGATCAGGGACTTCTGGGTGCAGTAAAGATGCATCCAGGGATGATCGGCGGGCATATTGTTCAGGAAAATGGCCGGGCAATTGTTATATACCAAATCGTCACAGTAATCGCCGAAGAATTCCTGATTATCGTAAATCCCGGAGATGGCGAAGCAACTATCAAATAGATCAGGGCGGCGATAGTAAAGGTTCGCTGCGTGCATTGCCCCCATGGAGGCACCGAAAGTCAAAATTCTCTGCTCGAAATGGTTCCGCTCCCAGCTCAATTGGCGGATATAGGGAGTGAGTTCCTCCACAATGTAGCGGATCCAGCGCTCGTGATTCTCGATGCGCCAGCGGTTGTCCGCCCCTATTGCTGCCCAGGACTCGTTATCAATGCAGTCGCAGGCATATACGGTGCAGCGGCCGCTTTCGATCCAGGGTGCCCAGTAGTCGAGCATATGAAAATTCTCGAAATCGTAAAACCGCCCACCCTGGCAGGGGAAGAAGAGCACAGGTTTGCCGGCATGGCCATAGGCTTTGAATTCCATGTCCCGGTTCAGGCGGCTGCTGTAATGCTTAAAATAGCGTATCTCCATGGGTACTCCCTCCTTTTACAGTCCCAGACAATCCATAAAAATGGGAATTTGCTTCTCCCAGGATGCTTCGCTGTGGGTGCCCCCGGGGACGATGCGCAGTGTCAGATTCACCTGCTTCGCCATCAGCATATGGGCGGCAGAAATCAGCGTTTCCGTATTGCCGGGGTGATTTGCCAGTTCCAGTTGGCCGTAGTCCATATAGATGCAGGTATCCGGACGAATACGGGATTTGGCCACCAGCTCCAGCATTTTCCCCGGAGCGACCCAAAGGCTGGGGCTGAGACAGACGGCACGCTGGAACACGGAATTATAGGCCGTTGCGGCATACAGCGCCATCAGCCCGCCCATGGAGGAACCGGCGATGATGGTGCTCTCCCGCCCCGGAAGGGTGCGGTAATGGCTGTCGATATGGGGCTTGAGGGTATCCACAAGCCAATTCATGTAGACCTTTCCTTTCCCCTGGATCTTCCCCAGGGAGGGGTCATCAAAGGAAACGGGGGAATACTCAACAAGGCGGCGATTGCCATGATGGTTGCATTCCACGGCAACGATCATCAGCTCCTTGCCGCTTTCCGCCATATAATCGTTCATACCCCAGGATTTGCCATATGTGGCATCCTCGTCGAAGAAGACATTGTGCCCGTCGAACATGTACATCACGGGATAGCGGCGGCTTTCGTCCCATTCATAGGATTCCGGGAGATAGATATAAATTCTGCGTGGCTCTTCGCCGGAAAGCTTTGGGATGGTAACGTCCCGTTTGAAGATCATATGACTGCGCTCCCTTTGTTCAATGTGTAGGATGGATAAAAGATAGTATAATAACTTTTGAGGAAAATGTCAACCGAGAAAGCAAGAAATGTCTATGCGCAAAAAGCATTCGCCCGCGCAGAGCGGACATTTTGTTCGATTTTTACAAATCGTCTATTTGAAATATGTATAATATCACGATGCACCAATCTTTGGTGAAATCCACCAGATGATTCATACTCCGTCCAGGAATTGCCGGAACGCAGTGGGCAGCGCCGCATCCGTCTCAATTTCCTCCCTGGTGAACCATGCAAGATTCTCCGGCATGGCGTTGACATCCACATAGAATCCCCGCAGATTCCATTGGATATGGGTGAAAATATGCTTCCGATCCCTCTGCCGCAGCAGCTGAGCCGGATGGAGCCCCATTTTCTCCGCCAGCTCCATGGCCTGATCCGGCTCCAGTTTGCCGCCCACATTGGGGAATTCCCACAGCCCAGCCAGCAACCCCCTGGCTGGGCGCTTGCGAAGCGCATACCTTTCGCCGCAGGAGCAGATCAAAACCGTCCGCTCCTCCTGCTTTTTTTCTTTCTTCGGGGAGCGCACCGGAAGCCCCTGCGCCGTCCCCTGGGCGTACCCCCGGCAGATCGGGCGGCAGGGGCATTCGCCGCATCTTGGCGCCCAGTTGGGGCCGCATAGCGTTGCCCCCAGCTCCATCAGCGCCTGGGTAAAGGTTCCGGCCTCCGTCGGGTAGATTTTGGTCAGCGCTTCGGTCACCTTTTTCTTCGACTCCGGCAAATCCACGCAGGCTTCGTCCCCCGTGAGCCGGGCGCAAAGGCGGAGCACGTTCCCGTCCACCGCAGGGGTCGGCAAGCCGAAAGCGATGGAGCAAATAGCTCCGGCGGTATATGGGCCAATCCCCGGCAGCGCCAGAATATCCGCCGGATTCCCGGGGAACGCCCCGCCGTACTGATCGACGATGCATTGCGCCGCCCGCTTCATGTTCCGCACCCGGTTGTAATAGCCCAGTCCCTCCCATAGCTTATGGAGCTTCTCATCATCGCACTCCGCAAGCGCCTGAATATTTGGAAGTTCCGCCAGAAAGCGGGCATAATACCCCTTGACGGCCTCTACCCGGGTCTGCTGCAACATGATTTCGGAAACCCAGATATGGTAAGCATCCTGTGTCTCCCGCCAGGGAAGGTGCCGGTGATTCTCTCGGTACCACGGGAGCAGCAGCTCCGGTAGCTGGGCGGGAATCGTATAATCCTGCATGGCGTGCACCTCTTTTCATTACTGATGGGATTGTAACATGAAATCAAATTTTGTCAAGTTGAGCGCAAAACAGGAACTTCAGGAGGAATGAAATGAAAACGATACTCTTTCTGATTCTATTTCTCCCCCTCTTTTGGGGGCGGGCTTCAGCGGCGGAGATCGCCGGGATGGAGCACCTTTTGAATCACTCCGGAATCGATACGGTCGAAATGCTGTTCGATGGCGATCTGGAGGAAGCAACTCACTGCGCCGATTCCTCCAGCCTAACTTTCTCCAGCCAAGGGGGCATCGGCGGGATCTACCTCATTTTCGACCGGGAATACGATGCACTGACCATCTCATCCGGGGCGGATACGGCGGAAGTCAAGCTGGACGGGATCCTCCACGCCTATATCGATATTGCGGGGCATCTGGGAAATGTGCAGGAAGTGACGTTGAACTTCTCCTCCGGGGAGGCAGAAGTGAACGAGATCATGCTCTTCTCCTCGGGGGAATTACCGGACTGGGTGCAGCGCTGGGAGCGGATAGGCGACGGGGGTGCCGATCTGCTTCTGCTGTCCACTCACGGGGACGATGAGCAGCTTTTCTTCGCCGGGCTTCTCCCCTGGTATGCATCCGGCCAGGGCAAACGGGTACAGGTGGTTTACTTCACCGATCACCGGAATCTCACTTCTCACCGGGTTCACGAGATGCTCAATGGCCTCTGGGCGGTGGGGGTAAAGGATTATCCGGTTTTTGGTCGCTTTTCTGATTACTATACTTTCGACATGGAGGATGCTTACCGGTATTACGAGGAGCAGGGATACTCCCGGGAGAAACTGCTTGCCTTTGTTGTTGAGAATCTGCGCCGGTACCGCCCCCTGGTTGCAGTGGGGCACGATGAAAAGGGAGAATACGGCCACGGAATGCACCAGCTGACGGCGGATCTGTTAAAGCAGGCGGTGCAGCTCAGCGGGGACGGGGCGCTGTTCCCGGATTCGGCGGAGCAGTATGGGGTTTGGGATGTGCCAAAAACCTATCTTCACCTGTATGGGGAAAATGCCATCACCATGGACTGGGATATTCCCATGGATTCTTTTGGCGGCAAAACTGCATATCAGGTAAGCCGAGACCTTGGATTCCCCAGCCATGCCAGCCAGGTAGCGGATTTTGCCTGGTACTTCCGTGGAGCGGAGCAGGCAACGGAAGTAGAAAAATACAGTCCCTGCCTCTATGGGCTTTATCGCTCGACCGTGGGGAACGATACCGTTGACGGGGACTTCTTCCAAAATCTTGGAATTGATACCGTACCACCGGAGACGAAAGCCTCTCCCCCGCTTCTCTCCACCGCAACCGGTGCGGCCATCACCCCGGCGGAAGCGGAACCGGAGAAAGGCTGGCTGGCGATTCCAGCAGCGGGTACCGCCACCCTCGCCATTCTGATGGCCTCCTATGATGCAAAAATGCGGCGGTCATCCAGAAGCGGGCATTAATCCGAGGAAAAAGGAGCATTCCATGATTCAAAATCACAAGGAACGAAAAAATTGATTTTTTCTAAAAAAACACTTGCATTTTTTGGAACGGTGTGATATTATATCTCAGCACTCAGCGATGAGATGTATGCGCCGGTAGCTCAGTTGGATAGAGTGACTGACTACGAATCAGTAGGTCGGGGGTTCGAGTCCCTTCCGGCGTACCAGAATTGGATGATCCGAACTTTTTTCCACTAAGAAAAGAGTTCGGATCTTTTTTGCCATGCAAAAGCATAGCAGAGGGCGATCACATTGGCTTGATTAGTACAGATATACAAAAAAGCCTCGAAGCAAATGGTGCATTTGCCATTTTTCGGTATGTGTTTTCGTCAGATATTGACATCTTGTAGACAAATTGTTATATTAACCTCATCAGAGAATGCTATCACGGCCACATTCTCTGAAGAAAAGAAAGAGAGGGTTAATCAGAATATGGACTACAATGTGAACATCAACCTGAATCAGGAAAACTCCCCCAACCGTGCACCCGTTAAACCGCTTACCACCAGTCGTGGACTTATCAAATGCATTCTGCTGTCCGTTATCACGTTCGGGCTCTATCCTCTGTTTATGATGTCCAACATCAGCACGGAGATCAACACCATCGCAACCCGCTACGACGGGAAGAAGACGATGCACTATTGTCTGATTGTCTTTGTTCTCTCCTGGCTGACGTTTGGCATTGCTCCCATTGTTTGGGAGCATCGAATCAGCAACCGAATTGGCAACGAACTGATGCGCCGTAGAATTCCTTACAATTTCGATGCCAGCACGTTTTGGTTGTGGAATGTGCTGGGCTCCCTGATCGTGATCGGACCTTTTATCTATCTTCACAAGCTGCTGCGTGCAATGAATCTGCTTTGCGGCGATTACAATGTGAACGGCTAACTTTCATCTCAATTGAAAACAAAGCAGGCGGGGCAATGCCCCGCCTGCTTTGTTTTCAATTGAGATCATTCCGTTCGATATGGCATCCGGCAAATCTCTTTTCAGTTTACCGGTGAGATGCCATGAATGCCTCGATCTCATCCGGCTCTTTGATAATGCTTTCGGAGAGGACTTTGCATCCATCCTCCGTAATCAGCAGATCGTCCTCAATGCGGATGCCGATCTCCCATTCGTCAATGTACAGCCCGGGTTCATTGCTGATCACGCACCCGGGAGCCAACAGAGCACCATCGGCGGTGACATCGTGGACATCGATGCCCAGATGATGGGATACGCCGTGCATATAGTATTTGCTCAGTTCGCTTTCCTCTTTGATGAGCCCAAGCTCCATGCACCCCTGGGCAAGCACTTTCTTGCAGATATCGTTCAGGGCACGGGTGGTGGTGCCGGGTTTTGCCTGAGCCGCAATCTCTTTGTTCGCACGCAGGACAACCTCGTAAACCGCCCGCTGCCGGGCAGTGAATTTGCCGTTGACGGGGTAGGTGCGGGTGATGTCGGAGCAGTAACCGTCCACCCGGGTACCCAGGTCAAGCAGCAGCAGTGCCCCATCCCGGCATTCGTCCCGGTTGGTTTCGTAATGGAGCATACAGCCATTCATGCCGTTTCCGGCGATGGTGGGGAAAGAGGGGCCCTCGGAGCCCAGATAATGGATCGTGTGCTCATAATTGGCCTGAGCCTGATACTCTTTCATACCCGGACGCAGGGTGGACATGACCCGTTCCAGTCCCTGGCGGGTGATATCGATGGCCTGGGACATTTTCTCGATTTCATCGCTGTCCTTTTGCATCCGCAGTTTGGTCACCGTCAACCAGATATCACGGACGGTAACGCCGGGGAAATTGGATGCAAAGGAACGTGCCTTTTCCAGATTATAGTCGGGCAAATCCCCCAGATGATTGCGGTGGCAATCGAAATAGCAGGTGGTGAAGCCCCCGGCGTTCAGCCGATGCTGTAGCATCATATCAAATCCGCCGGTGAAACGGACATTGGAGATACCGGAGATCTCCTTTGCCTCGTCCACGGTGACCATTTTCCCCGTCCAGCGCTCGGCAGCGGGGTCAGCTTTCTCGATGTAGAGCTCGGTTTCGCATTTTTCGGCGGTTTTGCTCAGCAGGAGGATCATATTCTCCCGCCGCAGACCGGTGAGGTAGAAGAAATTCTTATTCTCCTCAAAGGGGTAATAGGCATCGGCGCTGCGATGGAGCGCTTCGCCGGAATAAAGGATCAGCAGAGAATTCTCCGCCATTTCGTTCAGAATGGATTGACGTCTTTTTTCGAAATTCATGGTTCACTCCTCCTTGTTCCCCCATTATACCACTTTTTTAAATATGGTCAATTCCCAATCCAGTGAAAAGTTATCTGCTTCTCGCCCTTGGGAAGCCCGATGTTTTTTGTGCATCGCCGGTTGATTTGGAGATCTTCATTTTGGCGCACCGGCCGCATAGAAATAGGTGGGGTGGTTTTTATGAAGCGGGACAAAGGCTCCTGGCTCGTACTGGTGTGCGCATTGGTGCTGCTGGGGGCATATATTGCCCTTGGGGTACATTATGACAAATCCGGTGGGGATCCGCAATCGTTCCCGGTATTTGCGGGGGTATCCAGCTGGCTGGATGAGCAACTGGAATCCTGGGCGGCGCACGGGGGCAATGGCGAATGAATGGGAGAATATCCATCGACTATCGATTCTTTTTCCTGATGGCGGTGCTGCTCCTGCTGATTCCACTGAAATGGATGGTTGCCTGTCTCCTGGCGGCGATCGTCCACGAAATGGGGCATTACTGCGTAGTCCGTCTGCTGGGCGGGGAGATCCTCGGGGCAGCCCTATCCCACCGGGGGGCAAAAATGTACGCCCTCCCCCTCCCCCCGGCGAAGCAGCTACTGGGCATCCTGGCCGGACCCATTGCAAGCTTTTCCCTGGTGCTCTTTGGGCGGATATTCCCCCAGCTTGCTTTCTGCGGCGCAGTTCAGGGAATGTATAATCTGCTCCCTATCGGGAATCTGGATGGCCGAAATGCCCTGAACTGCATGAAAATGCGAAAAAAGCCTTGCAAAGATGGGAAACAGAGGGTACAATAGTCTCACTATTTTCTTTAGAGGGATACAAATGACCGAACTGAAAAACAGAATCCTGCCCACCGTACAAAAACCCGCCCGCTATACCGGCGGGGAGTGGGGGCAAATCAAGAAAGAGAAATCCCAGGTGGACGTGCGGGTGGCATTTTGCTTCCCGGATACCTACGAGATCGGAATGTCCAATGTGGGAATGCGCATCCTCTACGGGGTGATGAACCAAATGGAGGGGGTGGCCTGCGAGCGGGTATTTGCCCCCTGGGGGGATATGGAAGCGCAGATGCGCCGGCATCGGCTCCCCCTGTGGGCGCTGGAGAGCCAGGACAGTGTGGCGGATTTTGACATGATCGCTTTCACCATTGGCTATGAAATGTCCTATTCCAATATTGTCAATATGCTGGATCTGTCCGGCATTCCCATCCATTCCAAGGATCGCCACGAATTAAAGAATATCGTTTTTGCCGGGGGCGTATGCGCCTTTAACCCGGAGCCCCTGGCGGATTTCATCGACTTCTTCTCCATCGGCGAAGGGGAATACAGCACAGCTGAAATCGTCTCCCTCTACCAAAAGGCGAAGAAAGAGAATTGGAGCAAAGAGGAATTCCTGCTCCAGGCATCCAAAATCGAGGGGGTCTATGTCCCCAGTTTCTATGAACATACTTACCGCCCAGATGGCACATTGGCCTCCGTCACGGCGAAGCCGGGTGCACCGAAAGTGATTACGAAGCGCATTGTCGAGAATCTGGACGAAGCCTTCTTCCCTACGAAAATGATCGTCCCCTCCACGGAAATCGTGCACGACAGAGCCAATCTGGAAGTATTCCGGGGATGCATTCGGGGCTGCCGTTTCTGCCAGGCCGGATTCAGCTGCCGCCCCGTGCGCAAGAAGAGCCCCCAGGTGCTCTACCGTCAGGCGGTGGAGATGATGGAGGATTCCGGCAATAACGAGATCACCCTGTCCAGCCTCTCCACCTCCGATTATCGGGGGCTGAAAGAGCTGACGGATGCGCTGATCCCCTATTGCGAAGCCAGCCGGATCAGCCTGTCCGTTCCGTCGCTGCGGGCGGATAATTTCTCCCGGGAATTGATGCAGAAATTGCAAACCGTGCGCAAAAGCGGCCTGACCTTTGCCCCGGAGGCAGGGACACAACGGCTGCGGGATGTGATCAATAAAAATCTGAGCGAAGAAGAGATCCTTTCCACCTGTTCCCAGGCTTTCGCCGGGGGATGGAACAATGTGAAGCTCTATTTCATGCTGGGGCTGCCCACGGAAACGGACGAGGATGTCCTGGGCATCGCAGAGCTGGTATATAAAGTGATCCAGGCATGGAAAGAAAATGCTCCCAACAAAAAGCGTGGGCTTCGCATCCATGTGGCAACGGCCTATTTCGTCCCCAAGCCCCATACGCCTTTCCAGTGGGAAGCACAGATCAGCCCTCAGGAGTATCTGCGGCGGTGCAAGCTGCTGAAAGACCATTTTTACTCCAAATCCATCGAATATGACTACCACAGCACCGAACTCAGCCGCCTGGAGGCGGTGTTCGCCCGGGGCGACCGGCGACTGGGTGCCGTGATTGAGGAGGCGGTGAAAAACGGAGCACGGCTTGACGGATGGGACGAATATTTCCGCTACGATATCTGGCACGATGCATTCCAGAAATGCGGCATTCCGGAGGAATTCTATACCACCCGTGGCTATGGTGAGGACGAGCTCCTCCCCTGGGACACCATCGACGTGGGAGTCAGCAAGAAATTTCTCCTGCTCGAGCGCCAGCGGGCTTACCGGGCGATGGTCACCCCGGATTGCAGGCATGGCTGCGCCGGTTGCGGCGCCAATGGACTGTTAAAGGAGGTTGCGTGTGATGCCTAGATTGCTCTTTGAAAAAAAGGGAAACGCCATCTGGATCTCCCATCTGGATTTGATGCGGGTATTCCAGCGCTCTTTCAAACGTGCCGGGCTGCACCTGACCCATACGCAGGGATTCAATCCCCGCCCCTCCGTCTCCATTGCGCTGCCCCTTTCCGTTGGAATTGAAAGCAAGTGTGAACTGCTGGACTTTGATTTAGACGGCGAGCCCGTCCCAATGGACGAAATCAAGGGTCGCCTGAACCGTTCCCTTGTGGAGGGGGTGCAGGTGCTGGAGGTATACGAAAACGGGCAAAAAATCAAATATCTTTCCCTCCTGGATTGCCGATTGCTGCTGGAATATGATGACGGTATCCCAGCATCGGCTGCTGAACAGATCGGCGCTCTTTTTGCCCGGGAGACACTGAACGTCACAAAGAAGAGTAAGACCGGGAATACGGAGCAAAATATTATCCCCATGATCCGCTCCATGCAGATCCGTGCAGTGGAACAGAATACATTGGAAATTGCCGCCCGTATCTGCTGCCAGAACCCCACCCTGAATCCCATGCAGATTTCCGCCGCCATTGAGACATATCTGCCGGAACTGAGGCCAGATCATGTCCGTTGCGGCCGGGAAGAAATATACGACATTCACGAAGAAATTTTTCGATAGGAGATTGATTATGAACGATACCATTATGCTGGAAGAATGCCCCCTGTGCCGGGGTGCAGGACTGCTGATGCACGAGGGCGGCTGGAACGTCCAGGTGGAGTGCGCCGATTGCAGCGCCCACACCGTCTATGTGGAATACTCCAACGAGGAAGAAAAAGCCCAGGCGGAGCGGACGGTAGCCCACCTGTGGAACATCGGCAAGGTCGTCAGCAGTGAACGGGGCGAATAACTTCTTCCCCGCTGCGGACTCCGCCCAGATGAAGCAACTGATCTCCCACTGGATCGGCCAACTGCACACATCCGCACCGGATACCATCGGGGATCTGCTTCATTTTCAGGTGGTGGATTGTGATGCACGGACGGGCTCGTGCACGATTTCTGCGCAGGCCGAGCCCTGGATGCGCAATGCATTCGGGAGTCTCCACGGCGGGATTATCACCACAGCAATGGATCAGGGCATGGGGATGCTGGCCAGCTGCATGACAGGAGGCAAAGCCATCACCCCAACCGTCCAGCTGAATACCACCTTTCACCGTCCCGTTGTCCCCCGGGGGCAGCTACTGCTAAAATTCACCCCGGAATCCAGGACGAAAAATCTGATCCATATGCGTGGAGAGGTCTATGATGCCCAGGATTACGGCCACCTCTGTGCCAGCGCAACCGGAATGTTCTTCATAAAAGAGATTCCGGAATCCATGACGCAGGAATAACCCCAGATCAACAGCGAGCCGGTGCATTTGCGCACCGGCTCGCCATAAGCAGTAAATAAGAAATAAACATATAAAGAGAAAACTTTTCGGATTTTAAAAAAAGTGCTTGCATTTTCCGGAAAGGTGTGGTAATATATCCAGGCAGTTGAGAGACCGCACAAAACAAGTCAATATCCGGGTGTGGCGAAGTTTGGTATCGCGCTTGAATGGGGTTCAAGAGGCCGCTGGTTCGAATCCAGTCACTCGGACCATATCGAGTATTCATAAGGGATTTGACTTTATGAATACTCGAT